>JAIPDS010000116.1 GCA_021737565.1 Desulfobacteraceae bacterium
ATGATTGTACTGAAAAAATATTCACAAGAAAAATGGGAACGATACTGGAAACAAAAACTAGGTATTGAGGGCAATTTTACAATTGAGATCTCTCACATTGAAATTTGCCCGTGCCAAACCTTTTGAACGTTACCAAAAAATTAAAAGATTTAAAACACAACCAGACTGCAAAACCATGCATCCCTTAAACATTATATTTTACAGAAAATGACCTGAAAAGTCCAACAACAAAGAAACCCGGACAATTTGCAGCTTGCCGGAAATTAAAATGATTAACGTCCTGCAATCTTATTAAAAGCAGGCTGAACAAATTTTCGGATTTAAACCCTGGCATCAGCATTCAATTAATGGTATTTCATATTATCTCAATGCTTCACCGACTGGGTTTCTGGCCGGAAAAATAACGGGACGAATGAAAAACCGATACAGCTTCCGTCTGATAAAGGCTGCGTAAAGAAAGGACTGCCTGGATATGGAAAAATACAGAAATCATACGGGCCGCAACATGTCACGGATTCAAATTTTTCCGCACCTGTTGTCAAGCCATTTCCTTTCGGCACTTTTTGCTGCCGCGTTTTTGTCTGTTCTGCTTGCAGGCTGCGGCGGCTCCAAACACCGACCTGTTGAATTCAGATACCAGCAGGAAGAGTCCGTAAAAAACCTTCAGAGAAAAGAATTTCCATATCCGGCCACACGTTTTGTGGTGCTCTCAGATCCTCACTATTACAATCCAGACCTCGGCACTTCAGGCCCTGCTTTTGAAAAATACATTGAAAACGACCGCAAGTTGCTTGCAAAAAGCGATGAAATCTTAGATTCCGCGATTTCGCGCGTAAGGCGTGAAAAAGCCGATTTTGTCCTTATTTGCGGGGATCTGACCAAGGACGGAGAAAAGATCAATCATCGGCGTTTTGAAAAAAAAATAAGAAGGCTGCACCCGTCGGCTCCTGTCTACGTGGTGCCGGGCAACCATGACGTTGCAAGCGGGGCAGGGCACAGATATACAAAAAATGGTACAAAACCCGTGGAAACGGTCTCCCCGGAAGAATTCAAGAAGATATACGCCGATTACGGTTACTCCGCCGCCCTGGAAAAAGACAGCTCCTCTTTGAGCTACGTGGCAGAACCAGTGCCCGGCCTCTGGCTGCTGGCACTGGATTCATGCCTGTGGCGTGAAAACGAGCAGAACAAATCACCGGTTACAGACGGGCGCTTTACAGCAGAAACCCTTGAGTGGATCAAGGATGTGCTCATCAGGGCAAAAAAGCGGCAAAAAACGGTGATTACTTTCATGCATCACGGCCTTATAGAGCACTATCCTTCAAATGAAAAATATTACGGCGAATACGTAGTTGACAACAGCGAAACCGTGGCCCGGCTCCTGTCAGTCTACGATGTCCGCCTGGTATTCACCGGGCATTTCCACGCCCAGGACGTCACCGTAAAACATACCAAAAAGCCTTCAGGATGCGTCTGCGACGTTGAAACCGGCTCCCTGGTCACCTGGCCCTGTCCTTACCGGGTGGTTGAAATATCTGAGCCCGGCACCTGCACCATTGAAAGCCGGTTTATCAGATCCATTGAATCCATGCCCGGGGATTTCCGCAAGTATGCCAGGGAGTTTGCCTTCCGGGGAACCGTGGGGCTTGCAAACGACGCCCTTGAAGATTACCGGGTTTCTGAAAAAGGCAAAAAAATACTTTCCCCCCGGATCGCGGAAGCCTATGTTGCCCACCTGGCGGGAGACGAAAAAAAGCCGGAGCAGGTGCTGACCACCAGTGGAACCGGCCTGATGGGCCGCATAGTGGCTTTTTCCCAAAGAGACCTGGTGGAAGGCTGGTGGACCGATCTTGCGCCTCAGGACAACCGGCTGACAATAGATCTTAAAAACTGCCGCCCGCAGCAATAGGCACCTGCAGCAGGCGTAAATAATTCTTTTTGCCTACATTTTGCGAAGCTCCTTTCGCAGGATCTTGCCCACCAAGCTCTTGGGAAGAGAATCCATAAAGACCACCTCACGGGGAGACTTGAATCTTTTAAGATTTGCCCGGCAGTGCTCGAGGATCTCGTCTTCTGTGGCGCTCTGCCCCGGCAGAAGCACCACAAATGCCTTGATGTCCTCGCCGTAAACCTCGTCTGGCACGCCTATAACTGCTGCTTCCGAAACCTTGGGATGCCTGTATATCACCTCTTCTACTTCCCGGGGCGCAATGTTTTCACCCGCCTTGATAATAAGATCCTTTTTGCGCTCTGTTATGAAAAAATACCCTTCTTCATCGCGGTATCCCACATCCCCGGTGTAGAGCCACCCGTTTCTAAGCACCTTTTCGGTCTCCTCGGGCCGGTTCCAGTAACCTTTCATGAGCATGGGCCCGGATATTATGATTTCGCCTTCCTTATTGTCGGGCAGTTCGCGGTCGTTTTCGTCAACCACCTTCATCAGTGTCCCCTTCATGGGAAGACCGATGGAGCCTATCTTTTTTTTGCCTTCAAGGGGGTTTACCGAATTGTTTGCTCCTGCCTCGGTAAGCCCCCACCCTTCTATTATTTCAAAGCCGAAAATCTCCCTGAAACGCTCCCAGCTCTCCCGGGGCAGGGGGGCGGATCCGCTGATCCAGTACTTCATTGAACTAAGGTCGTATTTTTTAGGATCCGGGTGCATAAGCATGTAGACATACATCGTGGGAACCGCACCCATGACATTTGCCCGGTATTTTTCAATGGCGCCAAAAACAGTATCGATGTCAAAAGTATTTAACACCACGCTTTTGCCGCCGCCCACGTACATCCCGTAGTTCATGCTTGCAATGCCGTAGGAGTGGCACAGCGGCAATACGCTGATACTGGTCATTTCAGCGGGGAGATTGATCGTATCCTGCTGCATTTTGGCATTTATATACAGGCTGTAATGGGTGTGCATCACTCCCTTGGGCCAGCCCGTGGTGCCCGCAGTGTAGATCAGTGCCGCCAGATCGTCGTCTTCGGTGGGTTCAGTGGAGATATTTCCGGAATGCTTTTCAAGCAGCTCTCCGTAGGAAAGATATCCCCCGGGCGTGTCAAGCTCGACAAGGATCACATGCTCTATATTGGGCGCTTCTTTGCGGCATGCCTCTATTTTGGGCAAAAACTCCCTGCTGCTGATTATCACTTTTGCGCCCGTATCCTTGTAGATAAATGCGGTTTCAGCCTCTCCCACCATGAAATTGATGGGTACCACCACTGCGCCCGTCATATAGACAGCGGAAAAACTCTGAAGCACCTCCGGACAGTTGGGCATCTGGATGATAACCCGGTCGCCTTTTTCCACCCCCAGGCTCTTCAGACCCTCTGCCAGCCGCTTTGCAGCCCTTTTCATCTCTATGTTGGTCCACTGGCGATCCTCAAAGATTACAGAAACATGCTCCCCGAATCTTTCGATTTCCCTTTCCGAGAGCTCGGCAAGATTCATATTCCCCCTCCCCGTGATTTATCAGAACATTTAAGATACAGACTCAGGCATTTCGGCTTTCAAAAACCTGTTTTGCCGATCTTACTGCACCTTTTCCAGCTTCAGCAGACCTCTCTGGGCGGTCGGCAGGTAAATGTCGCCGTCTTTGCTCACATCCATGGGCAGCGGAAATTCCACCGGCGGATAGCTGCCCACGCTGGAATACATCACCGGCAGGTTCCCGGCAACCGTTGAAACAGCAAGCGTTTGCGGGTTGACTCTTATCAGCTTGCCGGCGGCACCGTCTAAAACCAGCAGATTGCCGCTTCCGTCTTTTCCGATTGCCCCTGGTTTTCCGACCAGAGAGGAAAGAAGGACCTTTTTTTCTCCTGTTGCCGGGTTAACCGAGCTGATCCTGCCGATTTTGCTTTCAGCAACGTAGAGTGTGCCGTCCATAACGGTCATGGCAAGCGGTCCCTCAAGGCCTTCGGCAAGCACCGACTTGGAACCGTCTGTAAGGCTGACTGCCGTTACACGGCCTGCGCCGAACTCAGCGACAAAAAGCCTGTCGCCTTCCGGGCTCATCAGCGCCGCCACAGGCCTGTCCAGGCCGCCTGCCAGTGGCTGCACTTTGCCTGTTTCCGGGTTGCCCATGGCTACGGCCCCGTGGATGCAGTCGGTCCAGATTACCTGGTCGCCCGGTCCGTCAGTGAGGCTTAGCGGCAGGGGCATTCCTTCAGAGGCCCACGCATTCAGGCCGGTTTGCAGGTATTTTCCGTTTTTGATCCTGCGTATCATAATTGAATCAGCAGCCAGGATTTTATCACCATCCACGACAATGCCCAGGGGCTGATTGGGCCCATCTTTGAAAAGCTTCTTGAAATCGCCGCTGCCGTCTTTTGACACCTCGTAAATGGTTGCATTCCAGTAATTAGTCACAAACAGGCGGCCCTGGTCGGTTATGGCGACATTGTCAAGGCCGGGCTTGAGCTGAGCTATTTTTTTGCGCTTTTCCCCGTCCAGGCTCATCTTGTAGACCGTGCCGGTTGCCAGCTCCGGAATATAGACCATTTTATCCGGGCCTATGGTAAGGGCGATCGGGGTAACAAAATTTTCTGCAACTGTACTTATGTCTCCTGTGTCCGGATCGACCCTGAAAATCTTGCCGGTACCCATATCCGGCACTATCAGGTCGTTTGTATCCGGATCATAGTCAAAGCCCTCGGGCACCGGGATAACGTCCGGGCCCACCAGCAATTCCGCCGGCTCATCGCCTTGCGGGTCCACCTCGTAAATCCGGTTTCCCTGGAAGCACTCTGTTACAAAAAGCCGGTCTGTACGGTTGTTGTATTCAACTCCGTTGGGCGCGGCCATGCCTTCTGCTATCACTTCAACCGACCCGTTTTCATCTATACGGTAGACCTCGCCCACCAGCGGGGTTGTGCCGGTTGCATACAGGTTTCCGCTGTCATCTGATGCAATATCATCAATGATGGAGGCTCCTGCATACGGCGGCACAAAGACCGAAGGCTCCATTGTATCGAGATCTATCCTGGTAATCGTACCGTTGCCGGTATGAGTTACATAAAGATTGCCGTCTGATCCAATGGCAGCCCCGTTGACCCCGGGAAACGGGGTGTCGTCAACCAGGCGCTTTACCACGTATTGCCCGTCAGGGACATCAACCCCGTTTGCCTTTGAATGCTTGACAGTCGCGCAGCCTGTGGCAAGAGAAAAAAGAAGAACAACGAGCAGAAAAAAATTTAACAGATTCATCTTTTTAGTATTCATGGCATCCTCCTGACATGTTGAAATAAGTTATGGGCAGGCGCCCTGCTTTGCCGCCGCACCAGTAATACAGCAAATAAAAACAGATATCGGATTCAGGAGGCGGCAGAAAGGGACGAAAAACAACGAAGGAACAGTGATAATCAACTGAGTTCATAGCATAATTTATTACACGGATAATCTTCCGTGTCAAGACGAAACAGGAAGGCTGTTTTGTGAAAATCCAGATTTGATCATACAGGCAATGCCAGACTTTATTTGGTTTATAAAACACAATATTTTGTGATTACCAAACAGCGGACTAATGTATTGATAGGCTATTGGATTGTGCAATTTGAGATGGGCCTCATCGGCCGAGAATAGCGGCAAGTAGTACTCAAGGATAAATTCTGGGACATGTTTAGGGATTATCAGCTTCACAACTCCTGTTCCCGAGCAAAACCGCAGGATTAACCTCCAGATCTCCGAAGACCCGGAGCGGGTTGTGCAAGATGCACCTCAGGGCCGGAGGTAAAACCGGCGGGACCGCCCGGGGCTATCGTTTTTTAAGCACCGGGCGGTTTGTTTAACAGGGGTGACAAAAGGATCGAGGCGGGCGCAGCAATTGCGTCCGCCTCGGTTTAATATTTGCCGGTGAGCGCTGGATTTTATGATAAGAACGGAAGCTCCCCTGCTGTGCCTTAATAGAGGGGCCTGATCTCCACCCGCCGGTTTTTCGCGCGGCCCTGCGCAGTAGCGTTTGAAGCCACAGGATCTGTCTCGCCGTAGCCTTTATAGCTCAAACGATCCGGGTCAATACCTCTGTTCACGAGAAAATCGCGCACTGCCTTGGCCCTTCGCTCTGAAAGTCCCTGATTGTACTTTTCAGAGCCAC
>JAIPDS010000027.1 GCA_021737565.1 Desulfobacteraceae bacterium
GCCGATTGGAACTCATGGGGGTGCGATACGTCCACTGGTTTGTCTTTGGGTCATAGCATTCCACCGTGTCTGTAGCCACCTGCTTGGTGTATGCATAGTACGGCTCGTCAACCTTTCTGCCTTTTATTTCCTTTTCCTCCTTTTCATACCGCCACCCTCCGAATACAAAGATTTTTCCGCCAGGCGTGCGCACGGCCTCATGCGCCATCCGCCGTTCGTTCATCTCCGGGATGTCTGTTTGAAACCCGGATTTTTGTGTTCTTTTATCCGATTTCGGAATATAGTGCGGGCAGGTATCTGTCTGCGGATCATAGGCAAGCACCAGGCTCTCTCCCCTGCCCACCTGAACGCTTTTACGGCCCCCGATCCACCAGATCCTGTTATCAGGCATGGCCACGATTTCCACTCCAGCCCCATAGCGATCAAAATTCGTGTTTCGCAGCTTGTCTATACTGATCCGCACGATCTCGCCTTTTCTGGACTCCGGATTAACTATTTCAAAACAGTCGTTGTTTTCACTGTGCAGATAATGAAGTTGTATCCACCCGTTTTTCCAGGTTTCTTTTTCAGTATTTACCTGCAAATAACAATAACTGCCGCCGTACTTTCCCGGGACCGGCTCACGGTAATGCCAGGAGCCGGCACCCGGATCATAGACAAGGTTTGAATAAATTCCGTCGTGCCTGGGCCGCTGAACAGGCGGGTTGCCTCTTTCTTTTGCCACAGCACCTCCCATTACATAAATCTTCCCTTTAGGCCCCAGGGCCGCATCATGGCCGTATCTGGCATGGGGCATTGGGGCAATAAGCTCCCAGCCGGCACAAGCCTGGCCGGAAAGCAGAACTGTGATGCAAATCAGCAAAAGACGTTTCATAATAACAGTATCCTATTTAACTTTAACGCTTGCTTTTCATTTGCTTATTGGAATTGCCGGTTGCAACATTTTCCACTTTTCTCAGGCTGCCGTCAGGGTATGCACCGCAACTTTATTCTTAGCAAAATTTTGCAAGAGGGGAAATAATGTTATTTCAAGGCGCGAATGTGGTGAGCATAGGCATGCCTAAAATATCATGTGCGGAAATCGCTTTACGCACAATTGAGCTCTTGTTATACATTTAATTATTAAAACTTAGTGTCTGTCCTTAAGAAAACCCAATGAGCGGCATAGAAATTATACTTCTTGGCCGCTGATTCGATCATTCATTTGATGTGAGCGAATAAAATGTGCGGATTTGCCGGCATCCTGCGACGTGATGGTCAACGCGCATCATCGTCAATTATTACGCGTATGCTCGGGCCTTTACAGCATAGGGGACCTGACGGCAGCGGTATCTGGGCGGAAAACGAGATCGCCCTTGGTCATCTGCGGCTGAGTATTCTTGATCTTAGCGAGCGTGCAAGCCAGCCGATGGCAACGGGTGATGGCGAAGGGGTACTCGTTTACAATGGTGAGGTTTACAATTACCGCGAGCTGCGCGGGGAGCTGGAACGCGAGGGCGTCGGATTCGTTAGTACCGGCGACACGGAGGTTGTTCTCAAGGCTCTGCTCCAATGGGGCCCAAAGCAAGCGATTCCCCGCTTCAACGGCATGTTCGCTTTTGCTTATTTCGACCGGCGGAATCATGCGCTCTGGCTGGCACGCGACAGGCTTGGCATCAAGCCGCTCTATGTTGCCGAGTGCGGACCCGAGCTGCTCTTTGGTTCCGAGCCAAGGGCATTGCTTGCCCATCCAGCCGTGAGCCTCCGGCCTGATCCTCTGGCAGTTGCAACCTTTGTGATGCGCGGAAGACCGGATCCTCGGCTCACTTTATACGAGGGTATCACGGCGATAGAGCCCGGTTACTGGTGGCGCGTGGATGCCCACGGCACCGAACGACGCAGGTGGTTCCATGTGCAAGACGCGATTGACATTGATCGTTTGCTTGCCGAACGTCATGAAACCGCGGTTTACCGCTTTGAACAAGCCATTGACGAAAGTGTGCGCTTGCATCTTGCAAGCGATGTCGGTCTTGCGGCCATCTGCAGCGGGGGAGTAGATTCGGGGCTTATCACAGCCCTTGCCAATCGCCGCCTCGGAGAAATCCAAACGTATGTGGCGGAGCTGCCATTTGAGGAGGGTGAGGGCGATTTTGCCCAGCGAGTGGCCGACAGCCTGGGTATCTGTCTTACCCGTGTGCCGATCGACCGGGAACAGTACCTGAGGCACTGGCCCGAGGCGATTTTTTATGAAGGTCATCCAAGTTTTCACCGCAGCAATGTTGCGCTTCTCGCACTTGTTCGAAAGTGTCGCGCAGACGGGTTTAAAGTTCTGCTAAACGGGGAAGGTGCCGATGAACTCTTCGGGGGTTATCGCTGGCATGAGAACGCGTTTCTCTCCAATAAATTAAATGCGCGAATTGCCCGGGCTTTGATACCCCCGTGGTTTCTCCGCCGTTTTAGAAAAAAGTGGTTTCGGGGGCGTTTCACACCGATGCAGGGGGTGGAAAAATTCAATAAGCGTGCAGTGGCAGTCATGGACGGTGACGGAGAATCCAGGCGTCTGGCGCTTGCCGAAAAACTTAAACCCGTCCGTTCCCGTGCAGACCGTGCTATGCTGGCCCGCAGCCTCGACGATTTATACTACAGCCTGGACACTCTTTTGCGGAGGCATGATCGGATGGCAATGGCCACCTCGGTTGAGATGCGGGTTCCGTTTATTGAGAATAATCTGATAGATCTCGGCATTCATTTGCCGCGGCGGGCAAAGTACCATCGCGGCCAGACAAAATGGGTGGTAAAGCAGGCGGCGCAAAAACTCCTTCCATATGATATCGTGCATGCAGAGAAACGCGCGTTTCCGATGCCGCCGGGCTTTGATGCCGGAGCTGAAAAACTGCTTCTAAAGGGCGCCATGAGCGAACTGATACGCTGGAGCGACTCCGCAATGCAGGCTATAATAACCGCGGCCCGGCGCGACCATCAACTGCGTTTCCTGCTGGTTGGTTTTGAACTCTGGGCACAGCTCAACATGTACGGCGCCACGCCGGAGGCTCTCTCGGAGGAATTGCTTTCTTTAACATATAAAGATGCCCGAGTTTAAGAAATTTAGCAGGTGTATTGTGCAAAAATGGCCTCCATTGCCCCTTCATACCAAACATTGAGCCTGTAGTTCCGGATAAATCCGTTATGGCCGCCGTATGAATGAACAATAAGCTCTGTAAGATCATTTAAGTCAAGTCCGTAAAAATCTTCAACCGGGATGATCGGATCATCCCGGGAGGTAATTATTGTAGTCGGCACTGCGATGCTTTTAAGCGCGTCATTGGTCAATGTGTAGGTTTGAAAATACTCTGCCGGGGTGGCAAACGGGCTGCAGCGGGGAAGCAGGGCCGCGGTAAGACCCAGTATGGTGCTATGCGAAAGCATGCCTGAAAAATCATACAAATCCGGATAAAACTGCTGCTTGCGCATAAGAGAGTTTTTCCATTTTCTTAAAAAATAATTCTTATACAGAATCGTCTTGTCAACAACATCGGTTGCACGGCCCGGATCAAGCACCGGGCTTACAGCCACCACATGGCACAGCCGCACTATGGAACGCCGGCAAAGCTCCCTTGCAATCCTTAGGGCATAATTGCCCCCCAGTGAAAACCCGGCCACAAAAAAAGGTTTTTTCCCGGCCAGTTCTGCCGCCTGTTTTGCCGCATCAAAGACCTCGTCAAACAGGGTGCCGAAAAAAAGCCCCTTGTTTAAATGCTGGGTATCTCCGTGATCCCGCAGATTAAGGCGGAAAATCTCGTATCCGCGGTCAAAGAAATACCTGGCTGAGGCCCTGACATATGTGGAATTCGCGCTACCCTCCCAGCCGTGGAGAATTAACAGCATTGCCTTTGCGTCTTTTCCCGGGCGGGGCGAATAAAACCCCTGCAGCCTTACACCTTCGTTTGTTTCCAGGATCATCTCGCGGGCGTTGTCAAATACCGGATGCGCGCCTGAGGCCCTGAAACGGGCGCTTGCCAGTATCGACTGGATATGAGGCCCTTTCAGGCCCGGAGGAGGCAAAAACGGTTCCTGCAGATTCATTGCCAGTTCCTTTTCCCTGTTTACAGCCCTTATAATAATTCTGTGACATGAAATTTTTATATTATGCATCTTTTAGAATTCTTTCAAGGAAAGTTCCCGCGGGAAAAGATTTGTGTTTGCCATTTATTGCTTTTTTTTCTATTATTCTTTTAGATTTGCCGGATATTTTAAAATCCGCCGTTCCATCAGGAGGATGGATGAAGTACCAGAAATTTCTTTATTTTCTCCAAAACGTGGGCAAAGACCCTTCGGCCCTTGTATTCGAGGACGAGCTTACGGGGTTATACAACCGGCGTTATCTGCTCCATTACTTCAAAAACCGTGTCAGCTGGCATTCACCTGAAAAGACCCCCCTGTGTCTGCTAATGATAGACGCGGATTATATGAAACGGATCAACGATCAGTACGGCCATAACGCCGGTGATCAGGCCATCATTCACATTGCAGGGATCCTAAGAAAGGCTGCCCCGGCAAACGCGATTCCGGTGAGATATTCGGGCGACAACTTTCTTCTCCTGCTGCCGGAACGAAACAGGGCGGATGCACGCGCCATTGCCGAAAAAGTGCTTCATCTTAGCCGCAAAACCGGTTTTTCTCCTCCCGGCACAGACGCTGAAATACCCCTCACAGTTAGCATAGGAATTGCTTCGGCCCCTGAGGACGCCTCTGACGGAAAATCCCTGATACACAGGGCCGATACTGCAATGTACCAGGCAAAGCGATCCGGACGGGATCAATGCGCTGATGCGGGGCAGCTCGGGCGAAGGGAATTTTTTCCTGAAACACTGCTAAGACACCTGGATGCAATAGGTATTGCAGGGCGCAGGCAGCAGCTTGCACAGATGAGCACCGAGCTTAAAAAAGTCGCAGAAGGCAAAAGCCGGTTTGTAATCGTGGAAGGCGAACCCGGCATGGGAAAGACCAGCTTTCTGACCACAATACAGGAAAACCTGGAAAAAACAAAACTCCGGCCGATACTGGTTCAGGGTGTAATCCAGGAAGCTTTCAGGCCCTATTACCTGGCCTCCTATGTTGCCATGAGCCTGCTTAACAAGCTTCCGGCAAGAGGAATCAACATTTTGGAAGCCCTTAATGAAGATGAAATCCACAGGCTTTCCCATATCATCCCTCAGCTCAGGGGCGGATCCCCGCCGATTCCGGAAAACGATCCAAAAGAGCGCGAAGCAATTTTTTCGGCCTTTACCCGGTTTTTAACCCGGCTTGCAGGCTCCCGCCCGCTTGTTCTGCTGATAGACGATTTCCATTACTGCGATCCGGCATCGCTTCACCTTTTCCGGATGCTTATGAAAACCGGGGAACTGCTGATATTTATCTGCGCCACGGCTTCAGTCGAAAAACACATCTCCGGAGAATCAGTTGCTCTTGATCTGTTCCGAAACGCCTATTCAGAGGAGCTTAAAATCCAGACCATCACCCTGCCTCCCCTTAAAGAGACTGATATTGAAAAATATCTTGGCATGGTTTTCGGCCCCATGGAGCTGCCGAAAGGCCTATGCCTTGAAATGGCGAGGGTTACGCAGGGAAACCCTCTGTTTCTCGTTGAAATTATACGCAAAATGATAAACGACGAAAAAATATACCGATCTGAAGGCAAATGGAGCATATCAGGACCCGGGCAAGACTATTTTCCAAAATCTCTTGAAGAAATAGTTCAGGCAAGAATGGAAAACCTTGATGAGGAAAGCAAACAATTTTTGGACCGGGCCTCGGCATTTGGTGAATCGACGTTTTTAAGCATGCTGGCGGGCATTACCCGGGATCGGGATGCCAGAATATATAATATAATCACCAATGCCGAAGAGCAAGGCATCGTACGCACCGATTTTGAAGAAAACGATGAAAATGTTCGTTTTTCAAGCAAGCAGATCCGCGACATAATATACAACGGAATCTCGCCGGAAGAAAAAAAGCTTCTTCACCAGCAGATAGGGGCCTATCAGGAAAGGCTCTACGAACAGGACCTGCTTCCCTCGGCCTCATTTCTTGCCCATCATTTTGCCCGTTCCACGGACCACAAAAAAGCCAACTCCTACAGCGAAGACCAGGAAACTCGCAATTCCGGCATATTTG
Source organism: Desulfobacteraceae bacterium (assembly GCA_021737565.1). Taxonomy (GTDB): domain Bacteria; phylum Desulfobacterota; class Desulfobacteria; order Desulfobacterales; family Desulfosalsimonadaceae; genus Desulfosalsimonas. The sequence continues at coordinate 6,154 of JAIPDS010000027.1, forward strand.
ATGAAAAAGAGATCGGTTTCTACACCGACGGGGACCGGGAGATATCCGAACGCTTAAAAGACGAAGAAAAAGACCCTGAACAGGGACTCGGCGACACTTTGTTAAGCCGCCAAAGCATGCAGATCGTACCCCACCTGCTTCGTGCCCTGCTTGTGGCTATACGAAACACCAGGCTTTATCCCGAAAACAGCAAATCTGTTACAAGCGCGCAAAAAGAAGTAATCAAGCTCCTGGAGAAAATATTTCAAAAAGATGGCCGGATCTCGATTACGGCCGAAGAAAACAAAATATTGATCAACGGAGAGCAAAGCACTGATCCGAACCTGCGGTGGATACACGACAAGATCCTGGAGCTCTGGGACGGCATGGAGATAAAAAGCATTATATTTAAAAACAACATGGAGGAAAAAGAGCTCGGGATCCTGCTTGACGAGCTTGCCCGCTCAGGGGGTAAAACGATCGGCCCGGGCTACTGGGAGTCATTTACCCGGAAACAGAAGCTTTCGGGAATAGAAATCCGCCAGGTAACCTATAAGAAAACAACCTCCGGTGAAAAGCAAAGCCCCGCGGAGCCGGAAGCCCCTCTGGATACAGAAAGGGCAGACAAACCAGAGGAGGTTGAAGACCTTATAACAGATGAAGACAGGCTCCGAAAGGTAAGAAGGCTTATCAGCACGCTGCTTGGAACCTACGGCCAGCTAAAACTTTATCCAACCGGCGGTCCGGTTGCAAAAAGGGCTGTTTCAAGGCTGGCTGAAAAACTCCATGAATACCTTTCCGAAGAAAGGTCGATTACGATTGCCCGGGTCGGAGACTCGATTCTTGTTAACGGAGTCAGGCCTGATGCCACGGGCTATGAAGCGCTTTTCGGGGGTATGGTTAAAATACTTGCAGATGCGGGCTTAAACAGCCTTACATTTTCAGAACAAGTCTCTGAAACTGATCTGAAGACTTTTTTTGAAGCACTTTTACTCACTCCAAAAGAAAAGCTTGACAGCGAGTTCTGGCAAAAATTTGCCGGGACCAAACAACTGTCCGGGGTTTTCTTTGACCGCCTTGTCTATGACGTGGACCGCCTGCAGCCGCTTGCCAAAGAACAAAAGACAGAAGACAGAAAAGAGGATGAATCTTACGCGGAAAAAGAAAAAACCGGGCAGAAAGAAAGCCGCGCCGCACCGGAACCAGCGGATCAGAATCTTGCGGCACTGCTTCGCGACCTGTATCTGGAGGGCAGGATAAAACGGCTTTCGGCAATACTGTCAGAAACCGCGGAGAAATACATCAGCTCAAATCATGACGACAGGATAGAACAGCTTGAAAACTTTGCTAAAATTATTCAACCCCCTGACTGGCAGCCCACGGGTCAATACATAAAACTGGCCGCTGGTCTGCTTGTGATCCCGGTGTTTGAGGCGGAAACAGAAACCGAAAAAGCGGGAAAAGCCGCGGACATCCTCCATGAAGCAGCGGCAAAATTGATCCTGTATGGCGAATACCGACCCGCGGCAACAATTTTCAGCAGAATAAGGCAGCATCCTCACTTTCAGGAAAAAACCAGGCTTGAGACCTGGGACGCCCCCCGCGTATTCGGCAAAAAACTGGATCCCCGAATAACAGACGCCCTTGTATCGGATCTGAAGTCTGCACAGCAGGGCCGGCGCCAGGAAGCCTGTCAGCTTATAAGCACCATGGGAAGAGGCATGACTCCGCTGCTCCTGGATATAATCACGAGCCGGCAGGATCTTCGCACCAGGCGGCTTGCCGCGGAACTGCTTGGCCGGATGGACCGGCAGGCCGTAGATCAGGCCAAACAGGCCCTGATAACAGAAACAATGCCTGAAAAAAAATCACGCATCCTTGAGGTCATTGACTCTGTAACGACAAACCTTAAAACAGAGCTGAGATACACGCTGGCCGACGCCAATGAGCAGGTGAGGCACGCGGCCTTAAACCTGGCCCGGAGGCTTGAGACACCGGAAACAGACGCGCTTCTGGCCGAACTGTCCCGGGGCAATGACAAGGATCTTGCTGCCGAGGCAATAAACGTTCTTGGAAGGCGAAATTCACCCTCCGCCCCGGACATGCTAACTGAAATCATTTCAAAGACAAAAGATCCGGACTTACTCGCCGAGGTCTGCAGGGCCATGGGAAGAATCGGCAGCAGCGAGTTTGTCCAGCCCCTGGCAAAAATCCTTATGCCGGGAAAAAAATTTTTCAGATTCCGCAGGTATCCCGCCAAAGTCCGCATTGCGGCAGCCCAGGCGATATGCCGCATACCTGGCGAACATTCGCGGATAATAATAAAGGCTCTTTGGCGCGATCCTGATGCCAGGGTAAGAGAGGCTGTTTCAGTTCTTTATTCACAGCCTGGTGCATCCAAAAGATAAGCCTTTTGCCCGGCCCTACTTAATCACCCTCAGCTGCCCTATTTCCCGAAGCCTTTCCCGGAGTCTTTCTATGATAACCATGGCGGCCTGCCTGGCACTGACAGCACTTTGCTGAGACACTTGCCCGCATGATTTAAGAAGCGCCATATTTTCCGCCTCAAGACCGAACCTTTCAATAACATGGCGCACAAAAAAATCCTCCAGACCTTCCGGCTCCTTGCTTGTACTGCCCGCAATCCTGGATTTCGCCCTGGGGCTCAGTTCGTCAACAAGTATATCCACTGCCTGCTCCACGTTTTCGGCCTGAGCAGAATTTCCGTCAGCAGCACCTTCCCGGTTTCCGGCATGCACGGAAGTGCCTGGCATGGCCCCCGAGATGGTATCTATATGACTCACTGTTTCAAGAATATCACGGGTTACCCCGTAAATACCAGGATCCTTGCTGGCCCTGGGCCCTGCCACGTTTAACACCCTTATTTTATGGGCGGCAATCCAGTCATACACATCAATGGCGGCATCAAAAATTATCACCTTTGCCAGATTGATATGCAGGCAGGGTTTTGCGTGCTTTTCAGCCATCTGCCGGGTCAGGAGGCTGCCGCCCGTGAGTTCACCGCGGCTTATGATCAGGGTGCCGTCCGAATCCTCCACATTTTTTTCAGTCCGAGCCGGATAACCCGCGCCTGGAAGCTCTTTTACGCGATAACGTGAAGGCACAATGCCGTCTTCTGCAAGACGCCCCTCTGGCACCCATCCGCCGTGCTCTATTGCGTGCTCTATTGCAAAATCGAGTGCGGCCCTGTCAGCCCCTGTTTGTGCGCCTGATACGATTTTTTTTATTTGCATGACTTTATAATCAACCCGCTTGCTTGTTTTGGATTTATTGGAATAACCGGGACCACTTCGGCAGATCGCCCCGGCGGCCTGATTTCCGCCTCAACTGTTTTATCCCGCGGTGCTTTGCTGTAGCCCGCGCAAATCCCTGCAGCCTGTTCAACCACCGACGGGGAATAGGCCCTGGGGATCAGCCCGACAGGACCTGCTATTGCCCGGAGGCGAATCAGGGTATCCTCCCCGGAATCGAAAAATGACATGATTTTTTCGTTTTCATCCTTGTTGCGCCCCACTATCAGTTTGGCCTCCGGGGCAAGCCGCATGTGGCGGCCGTATTTCAACAGCTCCAGCTCCCTGCGCGGCAAATTGCTTTCGTGCAAAAAAAGGTCTTTGAGTCTCCCGGAAAACCCGGGATCAGTAAGCAGGCAGCCTCCCGCGGGGGCGGGATAATCTGTTATGCCGAAAGATTGTGCAAGGGCCATCTGCGGCTTTCTTGAACGGCCTGAAAAATCAAGCAGCCGTCCGCGATCCACAAGCCCCTTTTCTTCCATCCATGTCACGGGAAGCTTTTTCGCCGAAAGCGGCCTTAGTATATAGCCGTCAAATCCCGAGCGTTTTTCAACATAACGCAGCGAAGACCTGACCTGTGACATGGGCCTCTGGCCCAGGACCTCTCCGGAGAAAAGAAAATCCGCTTTGATTTCCCCCATGATTTCACCTGCAATCCTAAACATAAGTGCATGGCAATCCATGCACGGATTCATGCACTGGCCGTAGCCTGCGGGCGGATCTGCAAACATCGGCAGGTACCGGTCTGTAATATCCCTTGTAATCAGCGGAATTCCGGTCCTATCCGAGGCAGCCCTGGCCTTGTCTGCATTGAAAAAAGGGGTTTCAAAGCTAACCCATATCACTTCAATTTCCTGACTGCGAAGAACCACTCCGGCCAGGATGCTGTCAAGCCCCCCGGAGCAAAGCCCCAGGGCTTTTGGTTTTTTTTGAACCAAATTCATGTTATTGATAACAGACATTAAAAATGATGCACTCGTAAAAAGTCTGATTTTTTCCATGAAAACACAAAATACACGCACACGGGAAATTCTAAAAATACTAAGGGCACGTTACCCCGATGTCAAGACACAGCTTAGACACAAAACCCCGTTTCAGCTTCTGGTGGCCACTATTTTATCTGCCCAGTGCACGGACAGGCAGGTAAACGCAGCAACTGAAAAACTTTTCAGGCACTTTAAAACTCCTGAGGATTTTTCCGGTGCCGATACAGCCGCCCTGGAAAATCTTATAAAATCCACCGGTTTTTACAGAAACAAGGCCGCAAACATAAAAAACTGCGCCCGCCAGATTGTGGAGCGGTTTGACGGACAGGTGCCGGACAATCTTGAGGACCTTGTATCCCTTGCCGGGGTGGGCAGAAAGACGGCAAACATAGTGCTGGGCGCCGTCTTCGGAATCCCGGGCATGGTGGTTGACACCCATGTGGCGCGAATCTCGGTGCGCCTGGGGCTTACCGGAAACAAGGATCCTGAAAAAATAGAAAAAGATCTCATGAAAATAATCACTGAAGAGGACTGGAACGACTTTTCCCTGCGCCTGATCTTTTTCGGCCGGCAGATCTGCAGGGCGAAAAATCCTGACTGTGAAAACTGTTTCCTTAGCCATTTGTGTCCCGCAAAAAAGGAAAACGGGAAGTGACCGCACAGAACGAGAAATACACAACAGATGATCTTATCCTCGGCGCTCATCTCTCTATTTCCTGCGGGCTGCACAAGGCCCTGGAGGAAGCGGAATCTCTTGGCTGCCGGGCCTTGCAGATTTTCACCAAAAACGCCAGCACCTGGAGGGAAAAAACACTTTCTGATAACGAAATAACAGAATTTGACCGGCTCAGGGAAAAAACAGGCATAAGCGCGATTGCTTCGCACACCGCATATCTTATAAATCCCGCGGCAAAGGACCCCGCAATAAGGGAAAAATCCACGGAAGCTCTCAAACAGGAGCTTATACGCTGCGGCGAGCTCAAACTGCCCTGGGTGGTTCTGCATCCGGGCTCTCACATGGGAGACGGGGAAAAAACAGGCATCAAAAGAATCGCGGAAACCATAAGCCATATTTTCAGCCGGCTTCCGGACAATTCCACCCGCCTGCTGCTTGAAACTACCGCCGGCCAAGGAACCTCTCTGGGCTGCAGGTTTGAACAGCTCGCTGAAATAATGCAAAAGATCCCATACCCGCAGCGCCTTGGAATCTGCCTTGATACATGCCATATTTTTGCCGCAGGCTACGACATCTCAAACAAAAAAGCCTATGATAAAACCATAAAAAACTTTGACCGGATACTGGGGATAAAAAATCTTTTTTTAATTCACGTAAACGATGCGCTCAAGCCGTGCGGCAGCCGGGTGGACCGTCACGCCCACATAGGAAAGGGCATGATCGGAGATAAGGGGTTTTCCTGCCTGGTAAAGGACTCCAGGCTTGCACACATCCCCAAGATACTTGAAACCCCGAAAAAAAATAACGGCGAAAACATGGACCCGGCGAACCTGGCGCATCTGCGCGCCCTTTATCTATCCTGATTTTCCCGTAAGCGTCTCGTAGGCCTGCTGTATCTCGATGAACTTCTTTCTGGCAAGCTCCTGGAACTCCTCGCCAAGGTGCGAAACTTTGTCCGGGTGATACTGGTGGGCGAGCCTGCGGTAAGCCTCGTGTTTTTCCCGGCTGGAAGCACCCGGGGATATACCGAGAACCTCATAGGGGTCTTTTGCGCCCGAATCCCCGTGTGCCGAGCCCGAAGACCCACTGCCCCTGCTGTGCGCGCCGGGGTCTGAATATCTTTTCCGCCCCGGCGTGCCGAACAGCCAGCCTATAATCTTTGATACAAATCCCGGCAGGCGCCCGGTTTTCAGGTAGTAAACAATCAAAAACACCAGTCCCAGATCGTCTATTCTGCCCAGAATAGGCATAAAATCAGGCAGCAAATTATAGGGCAGGACGATATAAATAACCGTCAGCGCAATAACGAGTATTACCCAGAAAGGATTCATCAGCTTCTAAGGGTTGCTTTAAGTCTCATGGGGTTTGCAAGAAGCTCAAGTGCGGACAAAACCGACGGGCAGACAATGTCCGCGCAATTTAGCGTTTCAACGCAGGCGCCCTCTTCCAGCAGCACGCATATGCCGAGCCCGGCGGCTTTGAGCATGTACCGGTCGTTTCTGCCGTTGCCTATGGCGGCGGTGTTTTCCGCCCCCAGCCGCATTACAAAATCGCGCTTTGCAGCAGACTGGTCTCCTTCGGGCAGGACCGTGAGCTCGCAGGGCATGTTTTCAAGCTCTGCCGCCGCCCTGCCGAAGGTGTCGGCAGTAAGCACATGCAGCCCGAAGCTGCCCGAGAGCTTTTGCAGAGCCTCTGCCACGCCGGCAACAGGTATACCGTCCACTGCCAGGGTTCCGTTGTAATCCATTACCACATGATTTAATTTCAGGCTGCCATACCCCGGAATTTCAACTTCCACAAGCAGACTCCTTTTTCCCTTTTTGTTTGTCCGAAACTTTCCCTGTTCAACAATTTATCCATACTAAATGCTCAAAGATTGTCAAGAGAACCTGGATAGTACCGGATTATCAGGATGCGGGACGCGGCGGGGCAATCTTTTCGTTCGCTGCATTCGGGCCTGGCATCTGCACGGCGTGCTTCGCAGCGTCCGGCGAACTCGCGCACTGCCGTGCGCTCAGACAAGCGCCGGCCGCTTGGCTTCGCACGCCGGCATCTGCTTAACCGGCCCTCATGCAATGCTCTCTCAAAGACCACCCCGCCTTGTCCGCATGGCCTTGATTTCTGATTCTGGGATTTACTGTCCTGAAAATTGAAGAGGCCATTTCCTAAGCTCCTAAAAAGATTGAAGTTGCCTGGAAATTAAATCTGCAAGCTTGAAAGGATTTGGTCGTGCGGTCCTGCGGGGATTCGCGGGAACCGGGTTGTTTTTTTTGCAGGCGCTTGCAAGGAAGTCCAAGGTCGGGGGCAGTTTTTGAAGCGACATTGAGCGTTTTCGGGAAGAATTCAGCAAATGCCGGAGCGTAAAAATTTCAAACTGTTTGAGGCCGATAGGCCGAGTTTTTGAAATTTTAGCGAGGGCATTTGATGAATCCCGAAAACGGTCAGGAGCGAAAAAACTGCCCCCCGACCGCAGGGCTTCCTTCCGGCAAAAACTGCAGATAGATATCAGGGATGCAAGACAAGGCGGGGCGGTCTTTTTCGTTCGCATGGCCTTGATTTCCGATTCTGGGGTTTACTGTCCTGAAAATTGAAGAAGCCATTTCCTAAACTCCTAAAAGGATTGAAGCTGCCTGGAAATTAAATCTGCAAGATTGCCGGAATTGCCTTGAAAATACAGGGACATTTTGTTAGTGATCCAGTGACTCAACTTAAAAAAACAAAAACCAACGAAAAAAGGGGCGCAAATGGCAAATCAATTTACAAGGGACGAATACAAACGTCTTCTCGACCTGGCCATGATCGCAAACTGGGTCCTTCACGTATTTGACACAGAAGAAGAAAACCCGGAAACCGAAGAATATGACCAGGTTATCCAGAAAATCTATGCCGGGGCAAAGGAACACGGTCTTTCAGACCTGGTGGCATACGACGAGGAATCCGGCGGATATTTCCCCACTCCCGACTACGAGGAGGAATCCGAGGTAATGGACCTGCTCGAAGATTTTGAAGACAACCTGTTCTGGTTCGGCCTGGCCCAGCGCATGGCCCTTAAAACCCTGGTAGACCAAGAGGGCATAGAGACCTATGACGAACTTTTTGACGAAACAAACGCGGCCAAGCTAAAGACCCTGGAAGCAAGGTTTGCCGAGGAATTCTATGAAAACGGGCTGAACAACATCAGGGCGGAAATCAACACCGATGTCTCCGACATAGATGCCTCCGAGGATTAATCCGGGATGAAACAGGAAAAAACCCGCATGTCAGCCGGCCGGATAAAAAGGCTTATGGATGCGGCCCTGGGCAAAGAGCCCGCAGATCTTGCGGTTGTTAATGCAAAGGTATTAAACGTGTTTACGGGAGAGATCCTCTCAGAGCACGGTATATGCGTCAAAGACGGAAAAACGGTCTTTGTGGGACGGCAAGCCCGTGATCTTGCCGATGAAAGCACACATATAATAGATGCAGACGGGATGACTGCAATTCCGGGCTTTATCGACGGACACACCCACATAGCAGGCGAACACCTCCCTGAAGAATTTCTCAAATACGCCATGACCGGGGGAACCACCACAATTGTAACGGAAATCTTTGAAATATATTTTGCAGCAGGTTTGAGCGGGGTCCTTGAATACATGGAAGCTGTGCGCAGCCAGCCCATAAAAATATATGCGGCAGCTCCCGCGATGGTTTCGATAAGCGATCTGGCCGCGGGAATAGATCTAAAAGACCTGGAAACGATCCTTGCGCAGCCCGAAATCATCTGCATGGGAGAATCCTACTGGCAGGGAGTGCTTCAGCAGCCTGAGCGTTATCTTCCCGCCTTTGAAACGATCCGAAACTCCGGCCTGCCTCTTGAAGGTCATAGCGCGGGTGCCGGCGAGCAGAAACTTGCAGCCTACCTGAACGCGGGAATTTCCTCCTGCCACGAGCCGATTACAGCAGAAGAGACCCTTTCAAGACTGCGCCAGGGCCTGTGCGTTATGATCCGGGAAGGAAGCGTGAGAAAAGACCTTGAGGCGGTGGCAGGGATCCGCAGAGAGGGCGTGGATTTGCGCCGCCTGGCGGTGGCCTCCGACGGAATCACCCCGGAAGCGCTCATGGAAAAAGGATACATGGAGGCCCTTGTACAAAAAGCCATCGCCCTTGGATTCGCCCCGGTCGATGCTATTCGGATGGCAAGCCTTAACGTGGCCGAACACTTCGGCATGGACGGGAATATCGGCTCCATCGCGCCGGGCAGGGATGCTGATTTTATTCTTATTCCCGATCTTAATCATATCAGGGCTAAATGCGTGATCTCGGGCGGGGAAATCATCGCCCAAAACGGAAAGCTGATGGTCGACCCAAGACCGCATACCTTTTCGAAATCCTCGAAAAACACAATACTGCTGCCCCGGCCAATGCACCCTGCTGATTTTGAAATCCATGCGCGCAACAACCGGAGCAAAGAAAAAATAAGGGTCATGGAAATGGTCACAAACCTTGTGACCAGGGAAAAAATAATTGAAGCCCCTGTTCATAAAGGCCTGATCCCCGCGGATCCGGAAAACGACCTTGCCAAAGTCGCGGCAGTAAACAGGCGCCAGGCGCCCGGCAAATGCTTTACCGGACTGATAAAGGGCTTCGGCATAAAATGCGGCGCGCTTGCAAGCTCAGGGGCCTGGGATGTATCAGACATAATTGTTGTGGGAGCCGATGAGTCGGACATGGCTGTTGCCATAAACGCGATTTACGAAACAGGGGGCGGAATTGTGGCTGTAAACAACGGCAGGGTGACCGCGCAGATGCCCCAGCCTGTCTTCGGGACCATATCCGAGCTGCCCATGGAGCGGATCATTGAATGCGGCAGCGAGATTAAATCAGCGGCTGAAAGCTTCGGAATAAACTTTCCCGATCCGGTATTAAGCTTAAACACCCTAACCACCGCGGCCATTCCCTTTTTACGCATATGCGAACAGGGCCTGGTGGACCTTAAAACCGGTGCCACCCTGGATCTTTTTGCCTGATCACGCACGGCGCCATCTAAAATCAGACTTTTTACGAGTGCATCACGCCTTGATCTCAAGATCGGCCATGTACGGAAAATGATCCGAAGGGTAATATCCGTTTTCACGGTATTTTACCACCCGAGAATCCAGAACCGAAAAATCCCCGCCTGTAAGTATCCAGTCTATCCTGTTTCCCTGCGGAGAGCCGGTAAATCCGTGATGGGTATGGCTTTCGGGCCCTTCTTCGCGGCCCAGGGACCGCCAGGTGTCATGCAGACCGGTGCCTGAACCCGTGAGTACCCGGTATACATCGGCATCCGGCTCCTCGTTGAAATCACCCATCAGCACCAGGGGTGCTTTGAGATCCCCGGCCCATTGGGCAATAATTTCAGCCTGGCGAAGGCGGGCCTCTGTTCCCTTGTGATCAAGATGTGTGACTGCCGCGTACAATTCAGCACCGCCGTGTTCCGGCGGTTGAAGCACCGCGTAGCTTAACATCCTGGGAAAGGCACTGTCCCAGTCCTTGCTCAAATGAACATCAGGGGTTTTTGACAGCCAGAAATCCCGCCCCCCGGTAATTGCAAATTTCTGTCTTCTGACAAAAAGAGTGGGGAACTGGGCCTTTTCGTCATCCGGGCGATCGGGAATACAGGCCGTATAACCGCACAGATTTTCCCTGAGGTAGAGCAACTGATCAGGCTTGCCCTCCTGGGTGCCGAGTATGTCGGGCGCATATCGGCCGATCATCCTCGCGATCATTTCTCTGCGGTTATGCCAGGCGTTTTCACCGTCCCGGTCATTTTCAAACCTGAGGTTAAATGTCATGACCCGAATTCTCATATCAACGGCCCGAATCTTCATTCATGGCTTTTTTAACGCTTTGAAGGGTTTGCCGGTAAGTATCTGCATTCGGTCCCCCGGTTTTTACCGCCCGAACCGCGGCATCAAATGCTTTTTCAAGCTCCCCGAGCTCAAGCTTGACATGGGCAAGGTTATTTAAAACCGGCCCTGATTCGGGATAAATTTTTGCGGCCCGCTCAAGCACCCCTGCGGCTTCTTCTGTTTTCCCCATGGCATAAAGGGTGTTTGCCTTTCCCATCATGGCACCTGCCGCATCGGGCCATTTTTCAAGAGCGGCTTTGTAGCCGGAAAGGGCGGCCTCATATGCGCCCATGCGCTCCAGGCCGTATACCGCCTTGATCCATTTATCCGGGTCAGCCGCAGGCGGAATATCATCAGGGGCAAGCACCAAAAGCCCCCAAAAATCGGCCCTGCGCCACATACGCATGAAAAGAGACCCGGGAACCATCTCCTCGCATGCCGTGCCGCCGGCGATTATGAAGAATCCCTCTTTCCGATCAAAGCCGGTCACCACTGAATAGTGGTAGACCGGCCACCATGAAAACCCCTTGTTTAAAAGCACAAGAACCGGGAAACCTGCGCAAAGGCTTTCAAGCAGAATATCCTTGCCTTTTATTTCATATGCAATCCGACCGTTCCGCCTTGCAGCGGCAACAAGAGACACCTGGAGGCTGCCGCGGCTTTCAGGGTCATATACTGTTTGTTCAAGATCCCGGGGCAAAAGCTCAACACCAGAAAACGCAAGCATTGATGCCATGGCCGCGGGTCCGCACCGGTATTTATCCTGCTCAAAAACCCTTACTCCGTCCAGATGAATTACGTCCCGCCCGGTTGAGCCTTCCGTAGGAATGTAGCATCTTGTGCCGGCGCATCCGGCAACTGCAAGAACAAGGAATACTGCAAGCAGCTTATACAGGCGAAGCATACCGGTTTATGTTTTTTTATTTATTCTTTACAACAAAGGGGAACACGTCGGTCAGCCCTGCGATATCCGTGACCAGAAGAACGAGGAAAACAAGCAGCGCAGCCCCGACCACAGTTCCAATGCCCTGGCCCGAGGGCATGGAATCCAGTTTTTGCGCCACTTGCCGCATCTGTTCATCTGTTAACGCAGCAACGCGCGCCCTTGCTTCTTCAACCGAAACCCCCCTGGCCTCAAGTGCCTCGCGCACCTGTTTTTTTTCAAACATCCGGTCCAATTGCGCCCGAACATCCCCGGAATCGTTTTCAAGCACGGCCGGCGTCTCAATCATTGCCGCATAAAGCGCGGGGGCCGGAATTACAGATGCACAGAAAGCAAACAAAATAATAACCGCCACAAATCTCACCCCTGCAAAACAACGCATGGCACCCTCCTTTTGTCCTTCCCTGATTAAACGATCCATTCAAAACACCCTGTATAGTTCACAAACGATTTTCAAAAGAAGTTATACCGGCCGCATTGTTCTGTCAATGCGAAACAGGGCACGGGAGGTTTTCAGCAAAAATTATTTTTCCGCGGCCATGCAAAGAGGGAACCGGAATTGCTGAATCTGCAACAAAAAACTTGACTGCCCATTATAACCTTTCTATCTATAATGATGCACTCGTAAAAAGTCTGATTTTAGATGGCGCCGTAAAAAGTTCAAGATCAAGGCCTGCGCAATTTCGAAGAATGCAGCGTACTTAGCCGTACGTGAAATTCTGAGAAATTGCGCGTAACGCAGATATTGGACTTTTTACGGTGCCATCAAGATTTAAAGGAGGAATCAGAATGACAAATACGGACCATAAAAAACCGGCCATAAAGCGCGCCCTTGTCTTATCAGGAGGCGGCGGCAGGGGAGCCTATCAGATAGGCGTGATCAAATACTTAAATAAAATCGGCTGGACTCCGGATATGATCTGTGGCACATCCATAGGTGCAATAAATGCCGCCGCCCTGGGCTCGGGCATTTCAGCCGGTAAAATGGAGGAGCTGTGGCTTTCCCATGACCGGAAAAAAACAAAGCAGTTCTCTCTTCTCGGGATTGCAGGCACTATTATGTCCGGCCGCAAATATTCGCCTTTGGCCGATGCCGGTCGAATCCGGGCCTTACTTGAAGCACTGATTGATATAAACGCTCTTCGAAATTCCGATATCCGGATTTTTGTCACCGCCATAAACATGAAAACCGGACAAATAAGATACTTCACCAACAAGGTTATTGAAATGCGCCATCTAATGGCTGCGGCAGCCATACCCATGGTCTTTCCGTGGCAGTACATAAACGGTATCCCGCACTGGGATGCCGGACTTATGGTTAATACTCCCATTAGCCCCGCCCTTTCATTAAAAGCACAGGAAACGGTTGTTGTGCTTCATTCACCTGTTGGCGCGCATGAAACACAGGAGCCAAAAACGGGGAAACAGGCTTTTGAGCTTGCAGCAGAACACATGCTTACGGGTTCATTTAATGCGCTTTTACCGGACAATTCATGGGAGACCACGCCTGAGGCGGATTATTTTGAAACCCCTTTGTACGGCTCGCAAAAACTTGAGCAGTCCTTAAACGGAATTAAGATGCACGTTGTTGCACCCCAAGGGGTGCTGGGGCTTAAATCAATGTTTACTTACTCGGCGGAACAGGCAAAAAATCTTATAGAAGAAGGATACAAAAATGCCGAAAGTCAGCTTGGAAAAAGTTTAACCCCTTGAGATCAAAGGAGAATAAATTGACAAGGCCTGATGAGGATACGCCTCAAATTCCTCCGGACTGCTCCACCGGCCCCCACCGGGTGGTTCTTGACAAATGGATAGATTGCGCGCCTTTTGAAAGGCTTTTAAACATGGAGATAAAAAGCGCGGATAACGGAAAAGCTGTTCTTACCATGCCATTTTGCCGTCAGTACGCGCAGGGGGCGGGCCTCATGCACGGAGGCGCGCTGGTAAGCCTGGCTGACACCGCGGTTGTAATGGCCATAAAAAGCCTGCTCGAACCATGGTCACATTTTGCAACCATAGCAATGGAATCAAAGTTTCTCTACCCGGTAAAACAGGGGCGCGTCACCGCAAGGGCAGAAGTCACGGAAAAAAAGGAGAGAACCATCAGGGCAGAGGCCGCGGTGTACGACGATGAAGAAAAGGCCGTGTTTTCGTTTTCATCTGTTTTTAAGATTGCAAGGGATACAAGGATCCGGGGGTTGTAAAAGCCGGGAAAAACCTTTTTGCACCCCTTTACATATGCCAGTTTTCTTTTTGCGAAACCAGGCTCGCAGCCAGATCCTGCAGCCAGCCGTCAAGGGAGGGCTCAAGGTAAAAGGCCGGATAGAGAAGGTCCGAGCCGGGATCTATAATTCCCCTGCTGCGGGCCTGCTCTGCAAGCCTGGTTTCCGGATAAATGCGTATTCCCGCGGTGAGTTTCATTGACTCCAGATTAAGGGATTCCGCAAATTCAACACTTCTGCACACCGTATCCCGGGTCTCGCCGGGACCGCCCATAAGAAGAAACCCCGTGCGGAAAATGCCGTGCCTGCCGAGAACATCTGCTGCCGCTGCTATGTCTTCGGGTGAAAAACGCTTGTTCATCCCGGAAAGAATTTCCGGGCTCCCGCTTTCAAACCCCAGTGATACCCCAGTACATCCGGCCCGGACCATTTTCCCTGCAAGACGGGAACTGATACCAAGCGGGTAAACAATCGCCTGCCAGGCTATATCCATCTCAGACTCTATTATGCCATCGCAAAGGGATTCGGCATAACCGGCAGGCATGTTAAAGATATTGTCCACAAAGAAAAAACGCCTGAACCCGGCTTTCTCATATTCTTTAAGGCCGCTTACAACCGAGGCCACCGACCGGCGGCGCATAAGCCTTCCCTCTATGGCGGGAGTGGAGCAATAGCTGCAGTTCATAGGACATCCCCTGCGGCTCTGGAAAGGAACCCAGACCTGATCGCGGTCAATGTCTTCCGGGATGTTCAGATGGAGCCCGGCCCCTGGCAGGGGAAAGTCATCAAGCCTCTTTATCCTCTCCGGCATGCGGGGTTCTTTGCCCGGACCTGGCACAACACCGGGAACATCAAGTACGGGCCTGCACTTTTCAAGCCTTTCAAGCACCCTGCAAAAGGCGTGCTCTCCTTCTCCCTTAATGCCCAGGTCTGCTCCAAGGTATTTTAGCCCTGCTTGAGGGAAAATACTGTATCCCGCCCCTCCCAGAACTATCGGTGACCCGCTTAACCTCCTGCAGTGCTCTATAACTGTTTTTACCGGGGGCAGCAGAAACTGCGGCGAGGCCATGTTCTGATCATCAATGTTGCGGACCGATATTCCGATCACATCCGGCCGGAAGCCTGTCAGGGCATCATCGAAGAAGCCTTTTACGTGCCCGGAGCTCATCAGGTTTAAGATTTTGACCTCGTGGCCTGCCTGCTGGACCGAAGCGGCCACCCCGGCCATCCCCACCGGCAGCACCGGAACGTTTATCTGTTCTGTATTTGCAGAAATCATCAATACCCGCATAATTCAACCTCTAATAAAACCGCATATTTTCAGGGTCAACCGTATTTGCATGGTTATTGTCTTTATGTTATAGATAATTTTTTAAATATTCAAATCCTTAAACTTGTGATTGCCAAACCGGCAGAAAATGTTTATTTTATATAACCAAAGCAAATGCTCATAATTTCTTGCCACCAAACCGCCTGTTGATCAGGGAGGAACAAAAAAATGAACAAATACCGCAGGATACTGCTTGTCTATCCAAAGGTACCGGACAATACATACTGGAGCTATAAATACGCACTTAAATTCGTCAGGAAAAAAAGCGTAATGCCGCCCCTGGGGCTTTTGACCATAGCGGCCCATTTCCCGGAGGACTGCGAGCTTAAGCTCGTGGACATGAATGTCGGTCCCCTTGAGGACGAATTGCTCCAATGGGCGGATGCGGTATTTATCTCTGCAATGATCGTGCAGAAGCAGTCCATGGAAGAAGTTGTCAGGCGCAGCAGGGATATGGGCAAAACCATTGTTGCAGGAGGCCCCTATCCCACAAACAGCCCTGAAGAGATCAAAGGGGTGGACCATATTCTTAAGGGCGAAGTAGATGAAACACTGAAGGATTTTCTTTCCGAGCTTGAAAACAACACTGCAAAACCGATCTACGATCTTCCCGTACACCCTGATATATCAAATAACCCGGTGCCGAGATTCGACCTTCTGGACTTAAACCAGTACGCCTCCATGGCGATCCAGTATTCAAGGGGATGTCCGTTTCACTGCGAATTCTGCGACATCTGGACGGTTTACGGCAACAGGCCCCGGCTTAAATCAGCAGATACACTGATTACAGAAATAGAAACCCTCTATGACCTTGGCTGGAAGGGCGCAGTATTTCTGGTAGACGACAATTTTATCGGTAACAAGAAAAGGGTAAAAAGAGAACTTCTGCCTGCATTAAAAAAATGGCAGGAGGAACACGGCTACCCGTATCATTTTTTCACCGAAGCAAGCATTAACATGGCCGATGATGAAGAACTAATGGCCGGCATGCGCGAGGCAGGCTTTAACTCGGTCTTTATAGGAATTGAAACCCCCAGCCCGGAAGGCCTGGCCGAAACAGGAAAGGTCCAGAACTTAAAATCTGACATGGAGGCTGCCGTAAGAACCATCCAGAAAAACGGCATTGAAGTGCTGGCAGGATTCATCCTGGGATTTGACAATGACACGGAAGACATATTTGACCTGCAGATTGATTTCATACAGAAAAACGCCATACCGCAGGCTATGATAGGCCTTTTAAACGCGCTTCCCGGAACCCGCCTCTATGAAAGGCTTGAGGCCGAAGGACGTATACTCGGACAATCCTGCGGAAACAACACTCATACCACGCAGACCAACTTCACAACAATCATGGATCCGGGTGTTTTGCGACAGGGCTACAGGAAAATACTGGCCCATATCTATGATACGCGGCTTAAAAACTATTTCGCCAGGTGCAACCACCTGCTTGACAGGATTGAATACAGGCAGCTCTACCAGCGCAAAATCGGCGCCGAAGAGATCAAAACCTTTTTCCGCTCGCTTTTGCGCCAGCCTTTTACACCTTACGGGTTAAACTATATAAAATACCTGATACGCAACCTGTTTAAAAACCGGGATCTGTTCGGCGAGGCAGTAACATTTTCCATCTACGGGCACCATTATCACGCAATTACCCGCCAGACCCTGCAAAAGGAAAAAATCGCCGATATCCTGGACAAAAAATACCGCAAATTTACCGAACTGGTCAACCGGTGCTCAAGTGCGGCCATGTACGGCTCAAATCACCAGATAAACTACATAAAAAAACTGTGGAATACCCGCATGAGGTATCTCAGGCAGATGCAGAGCAAGATAAACAAGCTGCACTCGGATTCCAGGGTAGAGCTGAGCCGCAAATACCTTGAGATCTCGGCTCAGATGCGCGATATGCTTACAAGCCTTGAAGCGAAAATGCTTCTGCCCTGGCCGGAGACCGATTCCTCCGGCACAACGCAATAAAAGATTTTTTCAGATCGGGCTGAAATCCCCCTTACTGCTCTATTTCTTCTGACCGGGGTTTTAAAAGCAGATGGTATAAAAGGTCGCAATAGCGGTCAAGCTTTACCATGCCCTGCTGGGATTCGGTATAACGCCAAAAACCGTATAATTTTGTAAGGCTGAAAAGCTTTTCGCTGTAACGCCTCCAGGTATAGGCCTCGCTTACACGCTTCATGCCGCCTTTTGAAATATTACCCCACTTGTCGGGATTTTTCAGGCATTCAGAGACGAATTTCCAGATCACGTCGGCTATGAGATCCGGCTGACTCGTATTCATCAGGTATCCGCTTTCCCCGTCTTTGATAATCTCCGAGGGCCCGCCGAATACGGGACCGAAGGTGGGCAGTCCGCACTGCATGGCTTCAAGCACGGTCAGGCCGAAGGCCTCGAACAAAGCGGGCTGAACAAACATTCCCCGCCTGTCGGCGATAATGCGATATACTTCGCCGGTCTCCTCCTTGGGCACGCTGGGCAGCCACCTGATATGACCCTTTAAATCATAGGTCTCTATGAGTTCATACATCCTCCGGATCTCGTTTTGTTCCTCCGGGTCCTCTGATTCTTCATGATGTATGGTTCCGGCGGCCACTATGAGGTTGCAGTAATTTTTCAGTTCAGGGTGTATGCCGAATGCCTCGACCAGTCCGGTTATGTTCTTTATCCGGTCCAGGCGGGCCATGGTAAAAACAGGCGGTTTTTCCGGATCCTCAAGCCTGCCGAATATATCGAGATGCTCCAGGGTAAAAAGCCTTTCCTCCCACTGACTTTGCCTTGAAGAAGAACGGCGGTTCTCCTCGTAATACGGAAAGTAATTTTCCTCGTCCACCCCCGGGGGCACCACGTTGAACTTGGGATTAAACAGGTTTACCCCGTTTACCACCTGGTAGAGCCCGGGCATGGTGTAGAACTGATAGGATTCATACTGGCCGAAGCGCGTCTCCGTACCCGCAATCTCCTGATAGGTGCTGGTTATTATAAAATCCGACTTGTTCATGGACAGAAGATCCGCTGTAAACTGGCAGGAAAAATGATAATCCTGCTCCATGTCCTGCCAGTACAGATCCGAGAACAGATACTTGGTCTTTTCCAGGGCATGGGCGATAGTGCACTGAATCACGTCCATCCTGTCCGAAAGAAGGGTTGCCACCAGGTTTCCGTCTGAATAATTGCCGATAATAAGATCCGGGCGCCCCTCAAACTCGGCCAGAAGTTCGCGTTCACAGTCAGAGGCGAACCTGTCGAGATAAGGCCAGATCTTAAATCTGGACACCCAGTTTTCCAGAGGGCGCCCCTGTTTGTCGTAGAAAGGGATCCTGAGAATATAGGAATACTCAGTGCCCACGATATCTTCTTTTGGATGGTTGCAGGTTGTATTTCCCGCATTGAGAATAAGACGGGTTACAACAATCACGCGGGGCTTGACATCGATTCCCGAATTCTCGAACTGCCTTATCATATAGGCTTCCAGGGCGCGCACCTGGTCAAGAATATATATCACCTGCCCGCCTGTATCGGGCTTTCCCAGCGCGTTTTCCTGGGCAAACCACCCGTGGGGAGACAGGATGGCCACCTTTGATATCATGGGCACCCTTGATATGAATTTTTCAAGATCCGCGCTGTGAGGTTCATAAAAAAGCCCGTGCAGCGTCTTCATTGTCTCCAGCACCCGGCCCGCGGTATTGCCCCAGCCCGGCTCAAAGCCCCTGGCCTTTAAATCCGGCTTGAGCTGCTCATAGGAAATTTCCGGGTCCTGCCGGCCCAGTTCCTCTATGCTTTCTTCCAGGGCAAAAAGAAAATCATCCACCCCTTTTAAAATATCCGGGTTTACAAGTAGCTGCCGGCCGTTTATCTTGTGTATGCGCAGGAATTCGAAAAGTTTTCTGCCCCATTGCTCGGGCCTGTGAAAAAGACTGCTCGACATGTACTTGTTGAGATAACTGATGCCGTTGCCCACATTTTTCACATTCTTTATAGTGGGCGCATAATCATAGAAAGGCAAAAAATCGAGTTCAAGGGCGTCGCGGTTGGCTCCGGCCCCGTTTCCCAGCACATGGGCGTCCTTGTAATCCAGGTAACGGTTGACCGAAATTTCCTCCATGTAGGACCTGTCCGTACTCAGCCGGAAAATCCGGTACCTGGCCATTGTATACCTGTAGAGAATCAGGGCAATACTGTCCGGGAAAAGCATTTCAGGCACCCGGGAAAGAAACTGGGCCACGGCCGATTTCTGGGTAAACTCCTGCTCCTTTCCATTCTCGCTGCACCAGTTCAGCCATTTAAGCCAGATGTCGTTTCGCAGCAGGTATTTCTTTTCCCCTGTACGCAGCATATATATAAAATCTGAAAAATCCCGGCGTTCCTCTTCGGCAATCAGCCCGGATATTACATTCGTATTGGACATGGCCTCCTCCCGTGGCCTTTTTGCTTTCCGGGGTTATTGGTTTGGCACAACAGCTTCCGGCATAAGTGTTTTTTGTCCAAATAATGGGTAAAGGCGGGGGTCGTCAAGAACAAAATCCACCTCTTCCGTAGTGTATTTTTCGGCATAAGGCTGCAAACCCTTTAAAACTTTCAGTTGGAAACAAAGAAATGAAAAACCTGAAAGGATTTTGACAAAAGGCCGGAAAATCAGCGTTTTTTCCCTGGTTTTCTCCGGCGCTCCGGGGCCCGGGGCATGACCAGCCAGTCTTCCGGGGGCTCGATACAGGCAAGAGTACGGCCGAGATACTTTTCTATTGCAGGCAGGTAAAATGCATCATCTTCATCTGCAAAACTGATGGCTGTTCCGGCAGCTCCGGCCCTGCCTGTCCTGCCTATGCGATGGACATAATCCTCCGGGTCATAGGGAAGCTTGAAATTAACCACGTGGTTCATACCTTCAATGTGAATGCCGCGGCCCGCCACATCGGTTGCAACAAGCACGCGGATCTTTCCCGCCTTAAAGGCTTCGAGCCTGGACATGCGCTTTTTCTGATCAACGTCTCCGGATATCATTGCACAATCTATCCCGTAGGCGGAAAAAGTTTCGGTCAGGCGCCTGACCTCGTCCTTGCGGTTGCAGAACACCAGAATACGATCCAGGCCCTGTTTTTCGATGATATTATAGAGCAGACCGAATTTTTCCTCCATGGTCACAAGATAGATAACCTGCTCCACTGTATCCACCGCCACCTGTTCAGGCTCTATCTCAACAGTGACCGGATCCTTTGTCCACTGCTCGGAAAGCCTCATTATCTCGCGGGTAAGCGTGGCTGAAAACAGCATGGTCTGACGCCGGCCCTTCTGCGGGGTGCTTTGTATGATTTTCCGCACATCCGGGATAAATCCCATGTCCAGCATGCGGTCTGCTTCGTCAATAACCAGGGCCTCAACCTCTTTTAACGAGACCACGCCGCGCCTGTTGAAATCCAGCAGCCTGCCCGGGGTGGCCACCACGACATCCACGGCCTTTTGGCGAAGCTGGTTTTGCTGTCTGACATAGTCCATACCCCCGAAAACAGACAGGATGTTTAAATCGCAGTACTTGCCGAGCTGCCCGGCCTCCTGGCTTATCTGCATGACCAGTTCCCTGGTGGGCGCCAGGATCAGTACTCTGGGGGCCCCTTTTTTTCGTTTTCCATTCACGGGCTTGTTTAGAAGCCTTGCAAACAGAGCTATCAAAAAAGCTGCGGTTTTCCCGGTACCGGTCTGGGCCCGGCCGCTGGCGTCCCTGCCGGCCAGGGCCGCGGGTAGTATATCTGCCTGAATGGGCGTGCAGCGGCTAAAGCCAAGATCCTCAATGGCACGCATCAACGGGGCGGGCAGATCAAACTCGGTAAAGCGGCAATGCTTTGTTTCAGGTGCTGCGGGTTGTCGGGTTTCTTCATCTTCGACGGCCTCCCCGGAATTAATGTCCGGGTGCCGGTCAATCAATTTTTGCTGTTTCATTTACTCTCTTTTTGACGGTCTCATAAAAAATCAATTTTAAGATGGCAAAGTAAAAGGTTCATGATCAAGGCGCGCAAATCCCTGGGAATGCAGTCACGCCGTTGGCGTGATGAAATTCCGCAGGGATGCAGTGCAACGCGGATACTGGACTTTTTACGAAGCCATCCTTTTGGTTAAAATAAAAATATATAATAAAATCATAATATTTTTAAACAATACATGCAAGCTTTAAATGCACAATTGTAAATACACAATCCCCGCTCAGCCAAAAAAATTTTTCCCTAAACCCGGAGGAAGCTTAAAAAAGCCTGAAAACAGAATCCGAAGTTTCCCTGGATTTGGTTTCAGGACCGGCGGGGATGTTTGTTCAGCTGCATCGAGCGCGCAAGCGGTCGGCAGGGGACAAACATCCCCAACGGCCCGCAGCGAAAAAACAGCAAGAGCCAAAATGTTTTTTGCAGGAACCTTCAAGGAAGCCCTGCGGCCGGGGGGCAGTTTTTAAAGCGACATTGAGCGTTTTCGGGAAGAATTCAGCAAATGCCGGAGCGTATAAATT
>JAIPDS010000117.1 GCA_021737565.1 Desulfobacteraceae bacterium
TTGACATCCATTATAGAGTATAAGACGCGCGGCATGTAACTGCGTCGCCATTTCAGCCAATTTGTGGGTGATGCTCTGGTTTTTCATCATGGGGATACCGTCCCGGTGGTGTTTTTTGGCGTATGCTAATGTAAGGTCCAATGCGCCTTGCGCAACCCCCACCCCGCAGGCGGCAATCTCCAAGTGTTCGACATCCAGTGTTTGGAGAAGTTGAGACATCCCGTGGTTAAGCATTTCAGGGCCTCCGAGTACGTTTTCCGCAGGCACCCGGACACCGTCGAAAAAGACTTCGCAAAGAGAGGAGCTTAGATACCCGAGTTTGGCAATCTTGTTAAAACTCAACCCCTTGACCCCGTTGGGAATTAAAAACATTGAAAGGCCTTTTCGCTGCGGGGCATCGGGATCGGTGCGGGTCAGCGTGATCAGCCAGTCTGCTTTGTCTGCCAGGGATATAAAAGTTTTACTGCCGCTGATGACAAATTCATTGCCATCTGGCAGGGCTGTCAGTTGAGCGGCGGTTGTATCACTGCCGGCCTCTGGTTCGGTCAGGGCATATGCCATGATCAAATCCCCGCGGGCAAGAAGCGGCAGAAATTTTTTCTTTTGTTCGGCTGTGCCAAGGTTTGCAATATTTGATCCACCGTAAAAAACGCTCCCGATGTAGATCCATGCCAATGCCGGCCACACCCGTGATAATTCCTCAACCACGAGAGCAGCCGAGCTTAATTGCACACCTGCTCCCCCATAGGCTTCCGGTATCGTGTACCCGAATATACCTAAACTTTTCATTTTATCACGGATATCCAGTGGCGGCAATTCAGAGGCTTCAAAAGCCCGGATCGTTTCAGGGGGACAATTTTCCTTGAGGAACTGACGAATGGTTTCAGAAAGGGCGTGTTTTTGAGGTTCCAGCAAATCGTTCATGAAAAACTATCTCCGTCCTGTTTACAGTTGTCAAATACATTCCGAATGATAATTTATTGATTAACATTGGGTTGAAAATTATGTCAAGAAAAAGATCGAACAGTAATTAAAACCCAAAAAAAATACATCGAAAATCAAAACTGTAATATCTTGTCTTTTCATTTATTGATTTATAATGTAAAAGACCTCTTTTGCAGGAGATGAACTTAGCTGATTGATAAATCATCCCAAACTCACAGCAAAAGAACGAACAGCCAATAGAGGGTTGATATGGCGACAAAAGTAAAAAAAAACAGAAGTGATAAGAACGAAAGAAGGGATGCAGTTCTGAAAACTGCTTTGGAGGCATTTTCAGCCAACGGTTTTGACAAAACAACCATTTCGCAGATTGCATCCGCTTCAGCTGTACCCGAAGCCACCATTTATGAATATTTCCAGAATAAAGAAGACATTCTCTTCAGCCTGGCAGACCAGTTTGTTCAGACGCTCCGGAGTGATCTCAAGGTTCATTTTCTGGGGGTTGAAGGTGTTATCAATGGGTTCCGGAAGTTTCTGTGGCATCACCTGTATGCTTTCCAGGAAAACCCCGCATATTCGCGACTTTTTTCCCTTGAACTGCTAAACAACCCCAGATACCGGAACTCTCTGGCTTGCCGCTCTTTGCTGGCCTATCGAAACGAACTGCTCGAAATCATTAAGGAAGGCATTCGATCGGGTGTCTTCACTCCCAGGTTGAGACCCGAGTTGGCCGAAATAATGGTATTTGGAACGATGCACCACATGATCCTTTCCAAAGTTGTGCTCGAAAAGCCCCTCGAACTTGTATCCCGGGCCGAGAGTCTCTATGAGCTTTTCATGGGCGCTCTGCTTGCTGAAAATTACCCGCAAAAAGAGGTGATCCGGGTGGAAAACGGCAGGCGGCGGGACATCCTGACTGCGGCACTATATGAGTTCTACGAGTCGGGGTTTCAGCAGGCCACTATTTCTAAAATTGCAAAGCGGGCAGGTGTTACGGAGCCCACCATATATGAACATTTTAAAAACAAACAGGATCTGCTCTATGCAATCCCCGAGGCTGCAATGAAGGGCTATCTTGTAGAATCGGTGGATGCTGATCTCGCCAATCTGGACACGCCCGTGCACCGGCTGCGCACTTTCCTTCTGCATCAGATTCGTTCAGCAAGGGATTTTCCGGCTTATTACTATTTGCTGACCACCGAGCTCAGAAGCAATATGCGTTTTTACAGGTCTCCGCATTATCATTCCCTCAGGGAATACAGCGCCCGCCTGGCCGGCATTTTGAAGGAAGGGGCTTCCCGGGGGTATTTTCGCCAGGACCTGGACCTTGAGGCCGCACGGGACCTTTATTTCGGAACTCTTGATGAATTGACCCTTTCCGTGGTGATTGTCGGTGGCTTTGACCGCATCACCGCCTACGCTGAAGATGTTTTTGACATGATCCTGCATGCTGTATCGTCTCCGGAAACCATGCGACCATAGGGATAAAAAAATCCGGGGCCAGCTCTTATGCCCTGTCTTTCCCCCCTTTTTTCCCCATGCCTGCCCGATAAAAATATGCTTTTTGGTGAAACATCACGCCTGAAGCATTGGCGGCAGCCGATACATGTATCCTTGAATAATGCTTGAATTTTTATCTTGACATTGAAAAAGATATTATGGTTATTTTCGAATAACATTTAATAAATTGAATTTATTTTATTGGTATTTTTAAAATTGCCCTTAGGCGGCACTCCAAGCGAACTGAAGGATTTATCCGCATTGATGCTTGGAGTGATGTCCACCACATTTAAAACAACTACTATTCAATCAGAAGGAGGCTGGCAAAAAATGAGCCGATTAAAGGGAAATATCGCTGTGGTCGGGATCGGTGAAGTCCCTACAGGGCGATACCCGGAACGGGATTGCATGGATGGATGTGTAACGTCTGCTGTACAGGCAATTGCGGATGCGGGCATCGACAAAAATGAAATCGATTGCGTGGTGCCCTGCGGGACCGTTTTTTCAGGGGCGTATAACAGCGACCTGGTAACCAGCCGGGTAGTTGAAGAACTCGGGCTTTCCAGGGTGCACAATAACGTCCAGGTGTTTTCAGGCGGCGCCTCCAGTGCGAGCATGCTTAAGGTGGCCGGCAGTCTGGTACAATCGGGCATGGCGCGCCACGTGCTCTGCGTTCATTCGGAAAAGCTCGGCACCGGGCTGTCCGGGCAGGCCGGCATCGACCTGTTCGCCCTGGCAGGGATCCACCGGGAGTGGGAAGTTCCATTCGGGCAGCATTATTCAACCATCGCCGGGTTGGTGACCACGCGGTACAAATATGAAACCGGTACCACTGATGAACAGATCACCGCGGTGCAGGTCAGCAACAGGAAATGGGCGGAACTCAATCCGAATGCGATGTTTCGCAAACCATTGACTGTTGAGGAAGTGATGAAATCAAAAATGCTTGCCACTCCCATCCGGGCGAAACATTCCAACATGCTGGCTGACGGCGCTGCGGCTTTTATTGTGACCTCCGCCGAGCGGGCAAAGGACCTCACCGAGACCCCGGTTTATGTATTGGGAAGCGGCGGCCGGGTGACCCACCACAGCCTGTCGCAGGAGGCCGACATTACCCGTTTTGGATATGCCGAGGCTGCAGCCGATGCGTTCGAAGAAGCCGGTTTGTCACCAAAAGACATTGATATCGCGGAAATTTACGACTCCTATCCCATTTTTGAAATCATTGCACTCGAAGAAATGGGCTTTGTAGAGCGGGGCAAGGGCGGCGCCTTTTTTCTGGAAGGTCGTACCTGGCCCGGCGGAGAACTGCCGACAACTACCAACGGGGGAATGAGTTCACAAGGTCATACCGGCGGCGGCGGCGGTTTTGCCATTTTGGTGGAAGCAGTTCGACAATTGATGGGCAAAGCGGAGAAACGGCAGGTGCCGGATGCACGGTTTGCTGCAGTAACCGCTACAGGCGGCACCTATGTGGACGCACAAGTTGAAATTCTTGGCAACGAAATTTCCTGAAAACAGGAGGGATCATGACACAGTCCGATGAAAAACCCAACAGGCCGGAACCGGAAGTCAGCCGGGTGGGGGCGCCTTTCTGGGAGGCGGCCGGAAACAAGAAATTGCTCATACAGCACTGCAAAGCCTGCAATGAAAACATTTTCTATCCTCGCATCCGGTGCCCGAAATGCCACCGCGAAGAACTCGATTGGATTGAGGCCTCTGGAAAAGGGGTCATCTACAGCTACAGTGTTGTCCTTAACAATGCGCCAAGCGGATTTCTTGCCGATATGCCTTATGTGGTTGCCATTGTGCGGCTGGAAGAGGGGGTGCAAATGCTAAGCAATATTGTAGATTGCGACCCGGACACAATCCACTGCGATATGCCCGTAGAGGTTGTATTCAGGGAGGTGGGTAAATTTACTCTGCCCCTGTTTCGGCCCGCCGAACAAATTTAAAGGAGGTTAAAAATGGCACTGAAATCCCCGGAGGCCTTTATCGAGAGCTTGCGCGATGACAGGCGCATTCACATGAACGGCAAGTGGATTGAGGATGTGACAACTGCGCCCAGGCTAAAGGAGGCAGCCCGGCACTCTGCGCTTACTTATCAAATGGGCCGGGACCCTGATTTAAAAAATTATGTTGTAAGCACCTGCCCGGAAACGGGTGAAGAAATCGCTGCGTTTTACCGGATGCCTCAAACTGCCGGAGATCTTCTCGCACGGCGTGATGCCATCTATCAGGTTTCACGTTATGGCGGAGGAGTTATCCCGTTTGTCAAGGAAATCGGAACCGACGCCATTTTTGCCCTGCGGATGATAACACCTCAAGTGGACAGAAAATTCGGAACCAATTATGCTGAACGGATCAAGGCTTATCATCATTATGCACAGGCCAATGATCTGGCCCTTGCCGGAGCGGTTACCGATCCCAAGGGAGACAGAAACAAGAAGCCCCATGAACAGGAAAATCCGGAAGTTTTTCTCCGGGTGGTGGAAAAACGGGAGGATGGCATTGTGGTGGAGGGTGCCAAATGTCATATTACATCTTCTCCGGTTTCAAATGAACTGGTGGTGCTGCCGACAAGGAATCTGGGAGCGGAAGATTCCGAGTATGCGGTAGCTTTTGCCATTCCGGCCAATGCCCCCGGCATTACCATGATCCCGATGCATGAACATCACTGCAATGAGCCGGTTGACCGGCCGCTTAGCACTCATCACCCTATTGTTCACGCCATGATCATATTTGACCACGTGTTCATTCCCTGGGAACGCGTTTTTCTGTGCGGGGAATGGGAGTTTTCAGGCTCCCTGGTGTTGTCCTTTGCATCATGGCATCGGTTTACCGGCCTTTGCTATAAAGGACCGGTGGCTGAACTCTTTCTTGGATCAGCAGCCCTCATGGCTGATTTCAACGGGGTCGCCAAAACCTCCAATGTGCGCAACAAGCTTCAGGAACTGGCCATGTATATTGAGAGCATCGGGGTATACAGCCGCATGGCCTGCTATGAACACCAGATTGTTGAGGGTATCGCGATGCCGAATTCCCTTCATTGCAATGTAGGCAAATACCTTTTTGCCGAAAATTACCACACCATGATCAAGTATGTGCAGGAAATCACAGGAGGGATTGGCGGCACCTGTCCTTCCTTTGCCGATTATCAGGCTCCCGAACTCCATGAAAAGCTGGAGCGCTACCTCTGCGGCCGCTCCGAGATCTCAACGGAAGCACGTATCCGGGTTATAAAGCTGGTGCGGGATTTGACCGCTTCCTGCGATGCCGGCGGACATATGTTCGGCACGATTCATGGTGATGGTACCCTGGAAGCCCAGCGGATGATGGTGCTGCGTGATTTTGACATGCGGCCTGCAATAGCACTTGCCCGCAGGGCTGCAGGGCTGGATGAATAAATGCAAAACTGCTGCTA
>JAIPDS010000118.1 GCA_021737565.1 Desulfobacteraceae bacterium
CGTAAAAAGTCCAATATCTGCGTTGCGCTGCATCCCTGCGGAATTTCACGTACGATTAAGTACGCTGCATTCCTCGGGATTTGCGCGCCTTGATCTTGAACTTTTTACTTTGCCATCTCAAAATTGACTTTTTACGAAACCGTCAAAGTTCAAGGGGCCAAGGGAAAGGAGGTTTTCGTGCTGCATGTGAGATGGTGTGTTTTTCCTTTCACTTTTACTGGTATGGCCTTGTCTTCAGGACCTTCTATAGAGATGATAACTTCTTTTTTTGTGATTTCAACTTCATAGCGGTTTTTTTGAAACCATATTCCAAAGGCGATTTTCTCCCATGTGCCGGGAAGATTGGGGGAGATTGAAAGGATGTCTTCGTTTATGTCTGTGCCGCCGTAAACTGTCATGGCCATGAGCACGGTGGATGCCATTACACCGGTGTGAATTCCTTCTTTTGTGGTGCCGCCCTGGATGTCAATGTAGTCGCTTGCAAGTGCATCGCGGTAAAATCGGCGGCTGATGTCTTTGCGGCCCAGGGATTCTGCCAGGGCGGCGTGGACAACGCGGCTTAAGGTCGATCCGTGGGAGGTGCGGGCCATGTAATAGTCAAAGTTTTTCTCCGGCAGGCCGGCCGGGGGAGCATAACCCATGGACTCAAGTATTTTTTTGACCCCTGCCTCGCCCAGGTTGAAAAAGGCCATGAGCACGTCTGCCTGCTTGGCGATTTTATAGGCGTCAGGGGTTTTGCCCTCTTTTTTAAGGATCCGGTCCATGCGATGGATATCTTTATACTTTTGCCTGTAATGGGCCAGGTCCAGCTCTGACAGGGAAAAATACCCGTCAAACTGGGCCAGAATGCCATCTGAGATAACCATGTTTAAGCGCCGGGCAATGTACTCCCAGTTGTCGAGCTCTTTGGCAGCAAAGTTTATTTTTTCTGAGAGCGCTCTTGCCGCCTGCTTTTGCATGCTGTTGTAAAGAGCCCTTGCCGTGGTAAGGGCCCAGTGGACCATCAGGTTTGTATATGCGTTGTCAGTTAAACCGCCT
This sequence comes from Desulfobacteraceae bacterium, assembly GCA_021737565.1. Classification (GTDB taxonomy): domain Bacteria; phylum Desulfobacterota; class Desulfobacteria; order Desulfobacterales; family Desulfosalsimonadaceae; genus Desulfosalsimonas. The sequence goes on from JAIPDS010000118.1 coordinate 1,039, forward strand.
TCATCTTTGTCAGGATATTTTTCATGGAATTCGTCAGGCCCCATGACGCCGCTGATACGAAAGCGGCTGATTTCTTTGTCCCACCGGGCTTTGGATGCCCAGAACCGGCAGATCTCAAAAAACATCTCTGCCCCGTATTTTTCCAGAAAATCAAGGTCGCGGCTGATGTGGAAATACTGCCATATGTTAAAGGCAACAGCCAGGGAAACGTGGCGCTGAAGGCGGCTGTGATCCGGGCCCCATTGGCCGGTCATGGGGTTTAGGTGCAGTGTTTGGGTTTCTTCGCCGCCGGTGCTGCCGCTTTGCCAGGGAAACATGGCGCCCTTGCATCCGTTCTGCCTTGCATATTCCCGGGCTGCATCCAGGCGTCGGTATCTGTACATGAGAAGGGATCTTGCGATATCCGGAAAATGAAGATCATAAAAGGGCAGCACAAAAAGCTCATCCCAGAAAATATGCCCCCTGTAAGCCTCTCCGTGAAGGCCCCGGGCAGGCATGCCGGCATCCAGGTTTTTGTTGCAGGGAGATGCGGTTGCCATAAGGTGATACATGTGCAGGCGCAGCATTTTCTGGGAAAAACGGTCGCCTGAGACGCGGATGTCGATTTCCCGCCAGAGGCGCGTCCATTTTTCAATGCTTGCGGTCCTTGCGGCCTGGTAACCTGCTGCCTTCTGCAGGGCTGCCAGGGCTGATGCCTCAGGACTTTCATCTGTCTGGTCGCGGGAGGTAAAAATGGCTGTGAGTTTTTCCAAGCATACCGGCTGCTGCTTTTTCCCGGCAACTGAAAACAAAAGTTTTGCCCTGCCGGGTTCGGTTTTGGATTCGATACTGGTTTTTTGCGCGCCGTTAACAAAAATCCTTGCTGCTGCTGCAATCTCGATATCTGACCGGGTGGTCTTTACCCGCACCAGGAGGGTGTTGTCCTGTGCCATCTGGTCAACCGGCGCAAGGTGATGCTGTTCCAGATCCCGGTATCTTTCAACCCCGTCGTTTATAATCGCCCCGTCGACTGCCGTGCAAAAGGTTACGGTTTCATTGTAATTTAAGGGTGTAAGCGTGTAGCTGACAGCGCAGATATGGGGATTATCCATACTGGCAAGACGTTCTGATATGATCCGGGTCTTTCTGCCTTCAGTGTCAATGATGGTCAGGTCCCTGTGCAGGATGCCGGCCTTAAAATCCAGGCGCCGGGTGATGGATTCGATTTTGGTTTTATTGATATCGGTCCACGGCCCGCCTCCTATGCGAAAAGTTAACGGCAGCCAGTTGGGACAGTTTACAAAATCCTCGTTTTCTATGTCTTTTCCGCTGACCTGCGAGGTGAGCCTGTTAAACACGCCCGCCAGGTAAGTGCCGGGGTAATTGACCGGTCCGGCAGAAGATTCCTCCATTGCCCCGCGGGTGCCCAGATACCCGTTGCCCACGGTTAAAAGGGTTTCCCTTGTTTTTTCAAAATCCGGGGTATAATCGTGAAACGTGATGCTCCACTGATCTTCTTCCAGGCCGCTTTCAAACCACTGGTTTATCTCCTGGGGCGCTATTTCCGACATGTCCCGGACCACCCGGTCCGCCCCGTTTTGAAGCAGCATCAGGGGATCGGTATTGCGCGCCACGCCCAGGACCATGCCAAAACCTCCGTTTCTGCCCGCCTGCACGCCGGAAACCGCGTCTTCTAAGATCACGGCGCGCGCGGGCGCAACCCCGAGCCGCCTGCATGCCTCAAGAAAAATATCAGGTTCGGGTTTTCCGGGCAGTCCCAGTTCCGCAGACACCACGCCGTCGACGCGCGCGTCAAAAAAATCGGCAAGCCCGGCTGCCTCAAGGACTTTTCGGCAGTTTTTGCTGGATGTGGCAACCGCCAGCTTAATGCCCAGGGCTTTTACCGACTCCATAAAGGCAACCGTGGTGTCAAACACCTCCACCCCGCCGGATTCCACAAGCGCGTTGAAAAGTTCGTTTTTCCGGTTTCCAAGGCCGCACACTGTCTTTTGGCCGGGCGGATCAGAAGGATCGCCGAAATCAAGTTCAATGCCCCGGGACAAAAGAAAAGACTCCACCCCGTCATACCTGGGCTTGCCGTCCACATAAGCCAGGTAATCCGCACCCGTAAACCCGGCAAAATCACCGCCGCCCCGATCGGCCGACCGCTTTTTTAAAAACTCATCAAACATGATTTTCCACGCCCGCGCATGAACATCCGCGGTCCGGGTAACCACCCCATCCAGATCCACCACCACCCCCCCAAACAACGGGGTCAAACCTTGAATTTTGTCATTAGCTCCATTCCGCAATAGTCTGCCTTTATTTTTTGGTGCCCCCCATTTTGGCGCCCTCCATAAGGATAGTCAAAACCGGGATTTTTTGCATTTGGTCCTTAGAGATACAGGCTTGACACTGTTAAATCACGGATGATTTGTGAGTTTGTCCCCCAGATCTCCGGAATGACAGGCAGCACAGTCCATTTTCCCTTTGCTGATGTCACTTGCTTTTTCCGGGGCGTGACAGGCGCCACATGTCTTGCGTGATTCAGATTTTCCTGCGACAGCAAAAAACGTGTTGTCAATCTTTGCGTTCATTATTTCAATGGCCCGAAGAGTTACAGTGGCTGTGACCCTGGCACAGCGCTCCGAGCGCTGCTTACTTTTCATTTTTATGTTGTGTTCATAGCACCACCTGCTTACCGAAGAGTGGCACAAAACAGAATAGGCTACGGAGGTGGGCAGCTCGCCTTCAAAGGATAAACATTTGTCAGGAGTATAAACCGGCAGAGATGCCCGTTCATACCATGTAAAGAGCTCATCCACCATGGGATCCCTTTCTTTGCGGCCCCAGAACAAGGCCCAGGCTGAAGCCACTCCCAGCAGAGCCCCGCAGATAGTTCCCCATTCAGAAACACCGCTTTTGCCCACTTCCATCATATGTAAGGGAAAACTGTTATACGGAGCCCCGTATTTTTTCCCCATCAAGCCCACTATACCTTTAAAAGCCCCGTAACAACAGCCATATTCCTTATAAAAAAAATTTTCATAGGAAATTTGAGCAGCTTCTTCCCTGTTTAGTTTCCTGGGGGTCCAATATGTATCAGGTGCTGGTTCCGTTGTTGCCGAAAATACCGCTGCTGCGTTTGAAAGGGCGGTGCCTGCTATCAGGCCTCCCATGGCGCCGAACATGTCTCGTCTGGTTAATTTCATATCTCCTCCTTCGTCTTTTCAGACTATTTTTTTCTTCTTAAAAGCTATTCCATTACCTGTTATTGTGGGTCTGGGTCTTCATTTGCAGCCTGCCCGGATAACAGGACGGATAGAAACTGGAGTCCCTGATTGCTTGGCACGGCAAATCCCAAGCCCTGGGCATCTGTAATCTGTGCCGTGTTCACGCCTACGCATGCACCCGTCAGAGTGATCAGCGGGCCGCCGGAGGAGCCCGGATTGATGGCCGCATCAGTCTGAATAAAGGATATTCTGCGTGCAGCCTCCGGGTCGAGACGGTTAAGATTCCTATGGGTCTGGCTGATGATCCCGAAGGTCACGGTGTGTCCAAGGCCCAGGGGATTGCCCATTGCAATGATCATCTCTCCCACTCCTACGGCATTCGAATTGCCCATTGGCACCGCCTTGAATTGCCTGTCTGAGCCCACGACTTTAAGCAGTGCCAAGTCAAAAACCTGGTCGCGGGCCATGATTTCAACAGGATAGCTTGTCCCATCCTGGGTCAAAACCATAATGGCTTCAGCATCTGAGATCACATGATCGTTGGTAATGATATAGCCGTCCGGATGGATGAAAAAACCTGAGCCGAGTCCCATTCCCGGCAGTCTGACCCTTACGCCGGGCCCGATTTTTGGAAACAGCCTTATGCTATAGCTGGTTTTAGTTTTTGTATATATACTGACAACTGCATGCTTGTAGTGTTCTGCTATCTGGCGGATCTGCTGGGTGTGAAATATTGTTTCAGCCTTGGTTTTGTTTGCTTTTATAAAAAGATCCTCGGCTTTCATGCCATGAAGTTCGGCTCCGGCCGCGTGCAGGATAACCGATTCTGCCGGCGGTCCCGGTTTGTCCATGCTTATGCATCCTCCCGAAACCCCGATAAACGCAATCAGGACTATTGCTGCAGCTGCAGCGGAAAAATTGTGTTTCATTTTTAATCCCCCCCAGGATGATAAGTCGATTTGCGTAGTTAATCATTTCTATACTTAAGATTTTTATGTTTGATGTTGCAATGAAATAAAAATATTTTCAAGAATCAAAGTAAATCGGGGGCACCTTTATTTTTGTCATTCATATCCGCCCACAATCCCATACTGACCGTGACCTTTTAAGTCAAAAATCAAGGTGACCCCAACCACCAACCACCCAACCACCCAACCAAAGGCGAAGGGGGCATCATAAGAGGACTGGTAAGCGATATCAGAGCACAGATCAGGTACCATCGGCGTCCGTTGCTGGCCTTTCATATCTACTATACCCTGTTTGCGGTAAGCGTTCTGACCCCGATGTCCGGCTGGCTTATGGCCGGATTGCTGGGTTTAACCGGACGCTCCATGGTGGGCAACGAGGATCTGCTGGCATTTATTCCTTTCTGGGGTCAAACCTTGATTTTTGTCATTAACAGGGATTATCACGGGTAATAAAAAATACAAAATTATTCGAAGTCATACTGGAGCACCTTATTATGCATCCAAGGGATTCTGTATTCAGGTTGGGTGCCAATCCAGTCCATTATTAATGGGTTAAACGTTTTTTT
>JAIPDS010000119.1 GCA_021737565.1 Desulfobacteraceae bacterium
TGATACAGTTTGTTAAATCGATTTACTTCTGGTTTCTCCATGGTATACTCCTTTTTTATAAGTGCCCGGAATTGAGCACATAATCGGAGTATACACTATTTTTGTTTTTTCTGCCGCGATAGCGGCTTCGTTCAACCACAGCGAGGGCAGCGCTTTACTTTGCTTGTGGCGATTTCTTCATCCTCTCCGACTGAGACGATGGCTTTGTGAATCACGTATCTGGAGCCCTCGTGATATATAAAGCTTCCGGGCCCGAACTCTGAAATGGCCAGAAACCGGGGCCTGGAGACAAATTCATCCCTTCCGTAATATTGTTTTCTCCCCGGGATAAACGCGGAAAGCGGCAGACGGGGAAAATTATAGCCCGGAAGGAAACCCTCGCTTGCAAAATAGCGATAACTGTAAAAATCTGAATAGAGATTATTTGATGACTGGAGAAGAAGCTCACGCTGTACTTCGGCTTCTCTTCTTAATTTCCTTGCCTGATCGCGCTCCTTGGGCGACCTTGTGGCATCGTCGATAATTTTGTTCTGCCTGTCGCGCTGTTTTAAGGCAGCCCAGTAAAGCTGTCGCCAGCGGTTACACGCCAGATCAAAATTGCGGTAAGCCTGATTGATCACCTCATCAAGCCATCCCTCAGAATACCAGTCAGATTCCTGGAGTTCATCAGATATTGTATCCAGCACTTCCCTGCCGCGCTTTGCAGCCTTTTTACGCGGTGCATCCCGGTCCAGCTGCTGACCTACTTCTTCGAGCAATTCAAGATCTGGCTGCTGGCCGGACACATCAATGATGTCTCTTAAAGAACTGTAAAGATCCTGTCCTGTTTCGGCAAGCCAGATGGCATGAATATGAGCTCTGATCAAATCTTCATTAGCCATATCCAGTCTTGGTGTAGACACCTGACCCGAGACCATCAGCTCCGGGCGGTTGAAAAAGTACTGATCGTGGGAATTGCCCATGCCGCAATAGGTGAAAATTAAAGCCGGCTGACCGCTTCTGCCTGCCCTGCCGCTTCTCTGGGCATAGTTGGCCGGGGTTGGAGGGACATTTCGCAAATTTACTGCATTGAGCTGGGCAATATCCACACCGAGTTCCATGGTTGGTGAACAGAACAAAACCGGCAGATCCGCCCCACGAAATCGTTCTTCGCGATCCACCCTGTTTTCCCAGGGAACCTGGGCGGTGTGCTCTCTTGCCTCAAGGTTGCGGCAAGTATCGGCGGCTTTTTTGTAAAGGTCCACGAAAAATTTATTTGTCCGGGCCCCTTCTTCGGGAAGATTAGGTATACGCAATGGATCATGATAGGCCTGAGTCCCGTCTCCTGCTTTCCAGATAAGTACTGATGCGGGTACCTGGTAGCCTGGTACATCCTCCTGGCTGCTTGCAGGAAAAACTTCCTCTAACAGGCCGCCCTTTTGCATGATTCTGCAAAGTTCCAGGATTACGGATTGGGTGTCTTGCTGGGAAAGTTGCTGTTCATAATCAGGAAATGTAGTTTTTTTCCTTAAAAACTGGCCAAATGCTGCCCGGGGAGAGACAAAAAGATTGCCGCCTGATTCTCCGGGTCTTTTTGATCTCGGGAACAGGCAGGATGCCGCCGTCATGCGCTCATCTTCGTCTATGCTCCACGGCCATATAAGAAATTGATTGCTCCGCTGTCTTATACGCTCCTGGAAATCAGGATTGAGATAATCCACACGAGTGGCCAGGCCTCTTCTGGCATAGTCCAGCAAAACCCTGGCTATATTTTTTCTTGTTTCCGGTGCCGCGGTCATCAGGGCGGGATGGCCTCCCCAAAGTTCCTCTTTGGCGCATATTTGATCAAGATCCAGATATTCAATCCGCAAAAGCCCGCACTGTTCCAGATTTGGCGCTACAATACGCCACCCCCGCCTTAAATCATGATAGAGCCGATACCCAAGAACATTCTGAAACGCTTCCTTTATCATTCTGTACTTTCTGCCGCCCTGGAAATCAGGAACTTCCCTGGCAAAAGCAGTAAAAGGCAGGTCCAGACTTTCATAGACTTTGCCTGCCAGTACATCATGTTCCAGACCATCAGGGGCTTTGCTGGCTGCATTAAACAGCGCTGAACGTAAAAGGCCGACTTCAACAAAATCATTGAAATGACCGGCCTGAAGCGAGGCATCCTGCCTGTTGTCAGTAAAACTGAGAAGTTTTTGCGCATCTGCGGGAAGGGAATCCTCAGACCTGAGGTTCTGAATCGAGGACAAACTAAGAATTGAGGTAGCAGTGCTTCTACCTTCAGTTCCCAGGGTAGCAAGTTTGCCGAAATCAGAACGAATCCGCATGTCGTAGGAGACACAGCATCTGAGGCAAAAACGAAAGGGAGACGGTACATAATTTGCTGTAACCGCTTCCGGATGTTCAGGGTCTGTGCAAAGCTGCCCGTCAGGGAAAATACAGACTTTTTGAGGCAGATACTTCCGGCGCTTCCTGATTATTCTTGATTGTCCGTTTGATTCCTCTATCCAATCTTCCGGAACACGCTCTGCTACAGCCTCTGAATCAGAAGGCCAGGGAAATTCCCCGCTGATATACAAATATCCGGCTTCGTTTTCCTCTGTTAAACGTTCATTTACGGATCTGGCGGCAAAGCTTGTTTGGCCGGTTTCCGGATCAGTTTCCTTCCAAACACTAAAATACTCCTGTCCGCACTCCCGGCAGAAAGCCAGAGGAAAAAGAAGCTTTCTTTTATTACTTCCGGGGGCATAGTGCTGCCCGCTGAGTGTAATATATCTTTTATCCTCTGTTTCAGGTGAGGCATAAACCGTATCGCCCTTGCTGACAAATTGATGAAGTTTAAACGCAAAAACCGGTTCCCCGGTTTCCGGATGCAGGGTCTTATACCCTTCAAGCAATGCTTCCTGTATAGCCCGTGCACATTTTTTTTCATCTAGGCCGGTATATTCTTGCAAAGCTTTTACGGCGCCGTTTTCTCCGTAAATCGGTTTTGGTTTGCTTCTGACCAATCTGCCGGAGTGCGGATCTTTCTCAAGCCCGAAAGTCTTTTCTATCCAGACATTTAAAGGATCCCTGACAACTTCCTGATAATTTCTGGGGGCTTGCGGAACAGCAGGAATTCTTTCCCGAAGCCTTTCTATAAATTCCCTTTCATCCTTATAGATATCATTGGTTATCGGGCGAAGAGTTTCGCTGATAACCATTTCAGGTAATACTTTCGAGCCAAAAATTCTGGTGCCTACAGCAGCGACCTCGTGCTGCTGTTCCTCAAGGGTTCCCGGCGCGGCCAAAGTAGCCGAAGTTCCGATAAACTGGAGATGCTCGCTTTCGCAAATATTGCGAAGCCGCCGCAGCAACATTCCCACATCAGCTCCCTGGCGCCCCCGATATGTATGAAGTTCATCCAGGACAAGAAAATCAAGACCTTTTGCCGCCTGTATGAGTTTTCTTTCTCTGGGCCTGGTAAGGAGCAATTCAAGCATCACGTAATTTGTAAGCAAAATATCCGGCGGATTGTTTATAATCCGGTCCCGGGTTTCTTCATTTTCCTGGCCGGTGTATCTTTCAAATGCAACAGGAGGAGTGTTTTCGGGATAACCATAACAAAGAAACTTCTCCAATTCTCCCATCTGACTGTTTGCCAGCGCGTTCATAGGATAAATGATGATTGCCTTTATCCCCTGCCCCGGACCTTCTCTTAGAATTTTATCAACAATGGGCACTATGTAAGTAAGGCTTTTGCCGGACCCGGTGCCGGTTGTCAGTATATAATTGTTGTCTGTTTTTGCGGCATGAATGGCATCGACCTGGTGTTTGTAGAGCTGAAGCCCCCTTCCTCCGGTTATCTGGTCCTTGCTGACTCTGAAAATCTTTTTGCATTCCTTATGCAAAACTTCTGAATCAACAAGCTTATCCAGCCATGCCCCGACTTCAAAACCGGGATTGACCTGGATCAGTGGCTCAGACCATAAGAAGCCGTTTTCAAGTTCCTGTTCAACATGCTCTGATATGCGGGGGTCATGTATCTGAATAAAACTTCGGACATATTTGGCATAATCCTCAATAATTCTGTCCCTGATTTTAAAAACATCCATTACCTTCTCCTGATAGCATTAAAAGCCTGCTTTGGCCCAATCAATGTCAAAAGTCGCATAAACAGTCTTAGCAGCACATCTTACCGAAGGCGAAAGCTGATTTATCCCATCATATGGTTCCTTCATTGCCTTCTCCTGAATTAGCTGTACAGGGCATTTTTATAATTTGATTATATGTGAACCCTGCATTGCGGGTTGTTCAGGCTTGTATAGCTCAGGATTACAGTATTACAGGGCATTATTAAAAAGGGCTTGTGATCAAAAATGGCAGCCAAGCATTATATATTACTCGATAACATGAAAACTTTTAAAGTTATACTTAAAGATATTCATAGGATATGTGAACAAACAAGTCAAGCGGAACCCCCAATAACGTTAGAACCGGATGATAGGGTTCAAAAACAAATCCATATTCCGCGATTTAAATAATACAAATAGGAACCTGAATCTGGCCAGATCTCTGTGTGTGAAAAATTTCCAGGATCTGCTAAAAAATGAAGGTCACAAAAATCCTTTTACGGCAAAAAGCGTTTCAAGCCCGGCACGAATAAATTGATGAGGCTGCCGCGGAAATGGAAAAACTTGACAGACTTCTAAAGAGGTTGTACATATAATTGTACAATATACTAAATCACAGGAGTATCGGCCATGAAAGCCATTTCTTATTCAAATGTACGACAAAACCTGGCCAAAACGATGAAACAGGTCTGTGAAGATCATTCTCCGATCATTATCACCCGCAAGAGCAATAGCCCGGTGGTGATGATGTCGCTCCAAGATTACGAGGCCCTGGAGGAAACGGCATATCTTTTGCGTTCGCCGGAAAACGCCAGGCGGTTGTTTGAATCTGTCGCCGAGCTTGAACGCGGCCGCGGCACCGAAAGGGAACTTATTGAGTGAAGTTGGTCTTTTCTGAAAATGCCTGGCAAGATTACCTGTATTGGCAAAAAAACGACAAACAAACCCTTAAAAGAGTCAACAGGCTGATTAAGGACAGCCAGCGCACCCCCTTTTCAGGGATCGGAAAGACAGAGCCGCTAAAACACGCCCTGGCCGGCTATTGGTCGCGTCGAATCAACGAGGAACACCGATACGTCTACAAGCCATTAAAGGATGCCATTCTTATCGTCCAGCTGCGCTACCATTACTGATATCTGAGTGTCGATGGGGTGGCCAGGGGCGAAATGGCGGAAATGGCTCAAGCTCTTCCGGAAGAGGTAAAAGAAACCGGTTCCACGCAGTTCGAAGAGTCCCATGGTAGTGTGAACGGCGAAGACCGGGCCGAATAAAGGCAGCCAATTCTGAGGCTGCTCTAAATTCCCGCAATGCTGGGAAATAATGAATACAAAGAATCCCGGCGACAGCATGCTGCAGAATTCCACGAACACCTGACTTAATTAAAGCCATCCTTGGTCGCGCCTTCCTGATGTGGCGCAGGTTAGAGCGGGCTATTTCTTTGCCGCCGAAAATAATTAAAAGAACTGTTGATAGCAAATGATATGACCGCAATTCATAGCAAATGATTTGTCCGCTTTTGCAAATTTTGGGTAAAACTACTTGGCAAAAAGGAGGTGCAAATGAGCCAAGTAGATTATCCAGGATTTGCCTGGAGGTGGGCAA
>JAIPDS010000028.1 GCA_021737565.1 Desulfobacteraceae bacterium
AAAAAAGGCAGCTTGCAATATGGCACAAAACGAAAAGCAGGGCGGCAGGGAAAAAGACACTTATTTTGTTATAACCTACCGGGAGCCGCAGGAGGGAAAAGTTGTAACTCTCAAGGCGAAAACGGTTACGGATTCGTCTTTGGGGCTCAGTTTTATATCGATTTCCGACTTTGTGTTTTCAACCAGCAGTCTGGTGGTAAACCCTGCGGAAGAAGATCTTAAAAAGCGTTTTGAAAACGTAAAGTCCCTTCATCTGTCCATCTATAGCATAATTTCCATCGAAGAGGTAGGCGCCGAACACCATGGCCTTTCCTTTAAAAAAGACAAGTCCAACCTGGTTGTGCTTTCATCCGAACATCATCAGCCTAAAGACAAGTAATTTTCGGGAGCTAAATACATGAAAGAGGGACAACAGGGCTCAGGAAAAGGGGCGGAGAAAACAACAGGGGCTTTAACCGAAAAGGAGTCCAAGGATTTTCTCCGGGGATTCGGCATACCGGTGGTGGCCGAGAAAGTCGCCGGAAGCCAGCAAGAGGCTGTTGAAGTTTCACGTGAAACAGGATTTCCGGTGGTTTTAAAAGGGCTCGGCAGAAACCTTATGCATAAAACCGAAAGCGGGCTTGTGCACCTGCATCTCGCAGATGAAAAAGCCGTGCGCGCCGCTGCCGGGAAAATCGCACAGCATGGGGGGGCGGATCTGGAAGGCTTTTTAATACAGCCCCATGTGGAAGGAAAGCGGGAGTTTGTGGCGGGGCTTTTCAGGGATCCGGAATACGGCCCGGTGGTTATGTTCGGTCTTGGCGGAATTTTTACCGAGGCCTTCTCAGATGTAGCCTTCAGGCTGGCGCCTTTGAGCAGAAGCGATGCAGAGGAGATGATCAGTGAAATCCGGTCTGCCGCGCTTCTGGAAAATTTCAGGGGTGAAGCCGCCGTGGACCGGCAAACCCTTATAGACACCCTTGTCGGCATCTCCGGGGCCGGGTTGCATGATCCGGAGATAAAGGAAATAGATATCAATCCTTTGCTTGTAACCGCCGGGGGCCGACCTGTAGCCGTGGACGCCCTGGTGGTTAGAGGGAAGCCGGAAACCGGAAAACAGCTCCTTCCGCCGGTGGATCCTTCCGTACTCGGAGCTCTGTTTTATCCGCGCTCTGTGGCCTTTGTGGGTGCTTCCGGGCAGCTCGGCAAATGGGGCTATACCCTGCTTACAAACACAATCGGCGGAGGATACCAGGGCGAGATATACCTTGTAAACCCCAAAGGGGGTGAAATTGCCGGCAGGCCCGTGTACAAAAACGTGGCCGAGATTCCCGGCAGCGTGGATGTGGCGGTGGTAACAATTCCCGCGGCAAAGGTTTTCGACCTGATCCCGCAGTTTAAGGAAAAGGGGATTTCCTACATGCTGCTTATCGCCTCGGGTTTTTCAGAAACCGGAAAGCAGGGCGCCGAGGCCGAAAGGCGGCTTGTGGAAGAAGCCAGACAAGCCGGTATTTCCCTTATAGGCCCCAACACAATGGGTATCTGCAACCCGCATATTAACTTTTACTGCACCGGCAGCCACGTTCGTCCGGCCCCCGGTTCCGTGGGAATGGTGGCCCAGTCAGGCAATATGGGAAATCAACTGTTGGCTTTTGCGGAGCTTCAGGGCGTTGGAATCCGTGCTTTCTGCGGCTCTGGAAATGAAGCCATGATCACCATAGAGGATTATCTGGACGCATTTGAGGTGGATTCTCTTACCGGCACCGTGATGCTCTATATTGAAAGCGTAAAAAACGGCCGCAGGTTTTATGAAAGCGCGCGCAGGGTGAGCAGGAAAATGCCGATTGTTCTGCTTAAGGGGGGGCAGACAAAAGCCGGCACCAAGGCTGCGGCCAGCCATACAGGAGCTATGGCCTCTGATACGAGGGTTTTTAATAGTGTTTGCCGCCAGGCCGGCATTGTCAAGGTGGACAAACCCATGGATCTGCTGGATCTATCCGCGGCGTTTTCCTCTTTGCCGCTGCCGGCCGGCAGCAGGGTTGCCATCATGACCCTTGGCGGAGGCTGGGGAGTTGTAGCCGCCGACCTGTGCGAACATTACGGCCTTGAGGTGGCGGAGCTTTCCCCCGAGCTTATAGAAGAGATCGACAAGGTGCTGCCTCCATACTGGAGCCGGGCGAACCCGGTGGATCTTGTGGGCGAAAACGACCCTGATCTGCCCATAAAGGTTAGCCGGCTGCTGGCAGAATGGGACGGATGCGATGCCATAATTAACCTGGGCATAGTGGGGCGCAGACACATGCTGGCGAGAATGGCCGATTCGGTACAAAAGGCCGATCCGACATGCCCCGCTGACTTCATGGAGTCTTTGCTCCGGGAACTGGAATCTTTTGAAACCGGCTATATAAATCACATTGTTTCCCTGATGGAAAAACATGAAAAGCCCATTCTCGGGGTCAACATGCTGCGCGGGGAAAAGGACAAGACGGTCTACAAGGTTGAGGGAAGCAGTTACAAGGGGTTGTTTTTCCCCACCCCGGAGCAGGCGGTAAAGTCTCTTGCCAAGCTCTGGGAGTACCGGCGTTTTCTTGACACGGAAAAACAGGACTGACAGCTCAGTCTGCAACAACAACTTCGTCTTGCGCCACGCCCGGATCAGGCCGCACCAGAAAACGGCGCACGCGGGGATATGTGCTTTTAAGTGAGCGAATATTGGCGTTTTTAAGACCCCTCATCCTGCTTACCGAAGACGGATGAACGCGCATTTCAACGGTTTCCGGAAGCCAAGGCACTGCATCAAGGATCCTGCGGGCGCGCTGCAGCATCAGGTAGGAAAAAACCATGTGCCCCAAGGCCGGATGATAGGGTCCTGCAAGGATTGTCCCCTGAGCGTTTAGTTCTTTTGAGGACTGCAGTCCCATGCGGATCACCGGGATGCGGTTTTTTTCAAACTCCTTGTAAAGAGATGCGGTCCGCCTTACGCATTGCTCAAGATCCAGGGGCTCAAATCGGCCGGCTTTGTATTCACCTGCAAGCACGCTTCCTGAAAGAACCACCAGGGGGTAAATTCTTACGAAGTCGGGTTTGAGATCCGCCACCGCCCCTGCGGTTGCCCTGGCGCTATCCCAACTTTCCCCTGGCATGCCAGTCATTATCTGGCAGCCCAGGCTGTATCCGGCCTTTATTAACATATTTGCCGCAGCCGCTGAATCAGCAGATGTGTGTCCCCTTTTCAGAAGCTCCAGAACACGGTCGTCCATGGATTGTACCCCTATCTCCACCGTGGTTACCGGGTATTTGTCAATAAGGCGCATTGTTTCCGGATCCACTGTGTCGGGCCGGGTTGAAAAGCGGATCCCGTGAACTTTTCCCGAAGAAATCCAACACGCGGCCTCGTCAAGCAGTCTGCGAATTGTATCTTTTTCAAGCCCGAGAAAATTTCCGCCGAAAAAGGAGATTTCAGTAAAGCCCCTGTCCCTGCTCTTATACTGCAACCAGCGTCCGGTTTCCTGCCTGAGTTTTTCCGGGTCGGGAAGGTTTTGCCTGGAGCCTGTTACAGAATGCTGGTTGCAGAAAGTGCACCTGTGAGGGCATCCTGAATGGGGGATAAAGATCGGGATTACATAAGGTTTTTCTTTGCGGGCAGACATGGTTTATTGGTTTTTGTTTTTAATCTGCTCCCAGGCTTTTTGCGCGGCATCCTGTTCCGCGGCTTTTTTATTCTTTCCCACCCCTTCGCTCCTGAGTCCGTTTACCGTAAGTGCAACCCTGAAGGTTTTGTTATGGTCGGGCCCGCTTTCTGCCACAATTTCATAGACAGGCATTTCAAGGTGTTTTGACTGAACATGCTCCTGAAGAAGGCTTTTGTAATCAGATACAGGGCTTTCTTCAGCTTCAACAGCTTCGAAAAAAGGGGCAAAATGGATTCGTATCAGGTCAAAGGCCGCTGCAAATCCGCCGTCCAGATATACAGCGGCCACCAGAGCCTCAAATGTATCGGCCAGGATGGAATTCTTGTGCCGCCCGTTTGAACGGCTCTCGCCTTTGCCGAGCATAAGATAGTCCCCGAGCCGGATGCTCCTGGCTGCGCCGGCAAGACGATCTTCATTTACCAGCCCGGCCCTTGTTCTGGAAAGTTCGCCCTCTGTAAGCTTCGGGAACAGCTCCATTAGGATGTGGCTTACAATCAGGTTTAATACCGCATCCCCCAGAAACTCCAGGCGTTCATTGTCTGTGCTGCTTTCCGGGTTTTCGTGAACATATGAGCGGTGCCTGAGAGCCGTGGCCAGAAGGGTTCTGTCTGCAAACCGGTATCCGAGTTTTTCCTCCAGGGATGAAAGATCCGGATTTTTTAAATTTGTTTCCATTATTTGTTTATTGTACCGGGCTCTGTTTTTGGTTTTTTGACAGCCAGGGTTTCTTCCAGCTTCTGGAATACCGAATATGGTACTGCCAGATCTCCTGTACCGGACCCCATGCTTATTTCAGGGTTGATATCCCCGTGAAAATCCGTCCCCCCCGTGACCAGGAGTTCGAATTTTTCCGCAATCTTTTCATACAGCTCTGTCTGTTTCTGGTCGTGACCCGGATAGTACGCCTCGATGCCCCCCAAGCCCATGTCAGCCAGCATGGATACCAGATTTTCCAGCCTGTTGGCGGCTGGTTCCCTCAGAAGACCTGGATGGGCAAGCACGGCAATGCCCCCTGCAGCGTCAATGGTCTCTATTGCCTCTTTTGCCGGTACCCGGAATTTGTTCACATAAGCCGGCCCGCCCCTGCCCAGGTAGCGGTCAAAGGCCTCGTCCACGTTTGCCGCGTAACCCTTTCTGACAAGGCAGGCCGCAATATGGGGACGTGCGATTTCATTCTTTCCGGTTTCAGCCTCGATTTCCTCAAGCGAGACCTTGATACCCAGGGAGTTTAATTTTTGTATGATTTTGGGATTCCGATTGCTGCGGGCAGCCTGCTGCTTTTCCAGCATTCGGTTTAACATCGGCTCGTCAACAGTGATTCCGTAGCCGAGAATATGCATGCTGCCGGAAACATCGTATTCGGGAGGGAATTCGGCGCTTATTTCCACGCCTGTCACAAATTCGAGGTTTTCCGGGATGCCGTGTGCAAGAGCCGCTTCCGTCCCTTCAACCGTATCATGATCCGTGATGGAAATGGCGGCAAGGCCGCAATTCAAGGCTTGGTGCAGGATCTGTTCCGGGCTAAGGCTCCCGTCGGAGGCCGAGGAATGGATATGAAGGTCAATATTCCCGGTTCTATAATCCAAGTGCCTTCTCTAGGGCTTCCTCTTTTTTCTTGCACTCAATGCACAGGGTGGTTACAGGCCGCGCCTTGAGGCGCTTGAAATCGATGTCTTCCCCGCATTTTTCGCAAATGCCGAAGGTTCCGTCCTCGATTCGTTCAAGGGCCTTTTTGACCTTTTTGATCAGCTTGTACTCCCGGTCCCGGATGCGGAGCTCGAAGTTGCGTTCAGCTTCATAAGCGGCCCTGTCCGTTGGATCCGGAAAATTGCCTTTTGAATCATGCATGTCAGAGACGGTGTCCTCTGCCTGGTTGAGCAGATCCTCGAGGCGTTTGTTGAGCAGATCTCTGAAATATTCAATGTCTTTTTGTTCCATGGGTCGCTTCCTTACCGTGGCTTTTTCCGGTGCCCTTTAAACCGGCAGTAAGACGCCCGGCTCTGTGGCGCCCGGAATACACATCATAATTATACAAAAAAGGAAAAACTTTCATTACCATAACCCTGTTTTAAAAGTAAAGAGGAAAATGCCGGATGTGTTTTCAGTCGTCTTCCAGGTTGAAAAGCTTGCGGGCCAGATCTATGTAAAGAGACTTGTCCCTGTGAGTACCCGGATTTTTCAAAAACCTGACCGGATCGTGCATTATTTTTTTTACCACCGCCTCGCTCATCCGCTCCATGGCCTCCACGTCTTTTGCGCTCGGGTGATCCATGGCCTGAATTGTTTTTTTGAGTTCCGCTTCAGCAATTGCGGCCAGCTTGGCCCTTAGCTGCTTGATCGTTGGGACAACGTCTAAGCTTTCATACCATTGAGCAAACCTTACTGCGGCCTCGTCTATAATGCGTTCGGCCCTGGCCGACTCACTGCGCCTGGATTCGATGTTGTCCTCGATGACGTCCTGCAGGTCGTCAATATCGTAAATATAGGCATTGTCGATTTTGTTAACTGCGGGGTCAATGTCTCGGGGCACCGCAATATCTATAAAAAACAAGGGCCTTTGTTTGCGGTGCCTCATGGCCGGCTTTACCTGATCCCGAAAGATCACAAAGTCGGCCGAGCCGGTGGAGCTGATAATTATATCCGCATGTTTAAGTGTTTCCTCTATCTCCTCGAACCGGATTGCAGTGCCTGAAAACCTTCGCGCAAGATCCACACCCACCTCAAAGGTCCGGTTTGCAACATAAAGTGCACCTGTTGAGCGTATACGGTTTAGGTGCTCCACCGCAAGTTCGGCCATTTCGCCTGCACCCACAAGAAGCACGGCCTTGTCCTCCAGTCTGCCGAATATTTTGCGGGCAAGCTCCACGGCTGCATAGCTTATGGAAACAGCCCGGTCCCCTATTCCGGTTTCTGTGCGGATGCGCTTTGCAACCGAGAATGACTTGTGAACAAGGCGGTTTAGGATCACTCCCGTACCCCTGTTGTCAACCGCCGACCTGTAGGCAGTCTTGACCTGTCCCAGGATCTGGGGTTCTCCGAGCACCATGGAATCCAGGCTTGAGGCCACGCGAAACAGATGTTTTACCGCTTCGCTTCCCAGGTAGGTGTAAAGAGCTCCTTCAAACCGGGATTCTTCAACTGATTTAATTTCGGCTATATGTGACTTGATGGCTTTTATCGCCCCGCCCGGATCATGGGACGTAAAAAGCATTTCTACGCGGTTGCAGGTCGAGAGGATCAGGATTTCACTGATTTCGGGCTGTTTTTTAAGCTCCCGTACGGAAGCCCGGCTCTCCTGGTCCGAAAATGCCAGGCTTTCCCGCAGATCCACAGGGGCGGAGTTGTGATTTATGCCAAGGATTCCTATTTCCGGAAGTTCCGGTGCAGCATTTCGCGGGAGATCGGCCGTCCTGGATTTACCACCTGGTAAATTCATCATGATGGCCCTCCATCAGAAAGTTCACCCCCAGAAACGTAAACAGCATGGCGGCAAAACCTATAATGGCAAGAATAGCGGCCCGCCTTCCCCGCCATCCGGCAACAAGGCGTTCGTGGAGAAGGGCGGCGTATATAAGCCATGTAATGCCGGACCAGACTTCCTTTGGATCCCCGCTCCAGAATCGTCCCCATACCTGGTGAGCATAAATAGAGCCTGTTATAAGCCCCGCGCTAAGGGCGGTAAATCCTATTGCAACAAAAGTGTATCCCGCGTTATCCAGCAGTTCCAGCGAAGGAAGGCGCCTGAAGAAAAACCTGTGCTTTTTCCCCTTGATGTTTCTTTCCTGGATAAGGTACAGGATCCCGGTGCCGCACGCCAGGGCCAGGCAGGCCTCTCCTGCGAAGATCACAACTACGTGGATAATCAGCCAGAACCCGGTAAGCTCGGGATGGGGCTGTATCTGGGTGTTTGGAATAAAAAAGGCCGCTGCTGTAACAAGGGTAAGAAGGGGTGCGGCAAAAACTCCGAGTATGTTTATACGGATGCGCGGCCTTACTGCCAGAAACACGGCGGCAAGTATCCAGCCCGCAAACCACAGGTTCTGATGCAGGTTATGAACAGGCAAAGTGCGGGTGTTTGCATAGTCGAAGCCCAGCAGCACCGTGTGTATAACAAATCCGGCAAGCACCAGGACATAGGCGCTTTTGTTGTATTTGCTGCGCTGGAAGAACAGAAATCCCGCATAGAGGCCGGAGGCGGCAAGATAGCAGCATATGACCGGCAGCAGGTTGTAGTTCAATTTAATCCTCCGCTGTTTCCATTAGCGTCCTGTAATCAAATCCCTTGCCCAGCACTTTTTGCAGGAGCCTGTCTGCTTCGTCCGTTTTTCCCTTTCTGATCATTTTCGGCAAATCTTCTGCAATAAGCTGCCGGAAAAGCGGCTTATGTTCCTCGGGAGCGTGTTTTTGGGCAAGCAGCTTTTTTCGGGCCGCACCCATGAGCCGCAGAAACTCCGTATATTCCTCGCCGAACTGTTTTTCAAGCTGTTTTCTTAAGTGCCTGGCAAAGGCGGGACTTTTGCCTGAGGTTGAAATCGCTATTATCAGGTCCCCGCGTTCAACAACCGAGGGGAGAATAAAATTGCAGGCTTCAGGTACGTCTGCAATATTGCAGAGCATGTTTCTGCTTTCCGCGTCCCGGCTGATTTTCCGGTTAAGCTCGTTGTTGTCCGTGGCGCCTATTACCAGAAAGTTATCCTCCAGATCCGCGCTTTTGTAATTGCGCCTTATCATCTCCAGGTTTGCGGATCCGGCAAGGCGTGAGAAGCCTTCGGCAAATTCAGGGCTTATCACCGTCGCCCTGGCGCCGGCTTTGAGAAGACTTTCGGCTTTTCTGAGTGCCACCGGCCCGCCGCCGACAACCAGACATTGTCTGTTTTTAATATTAAGGTATACAGGATAGTATTTCATATTCCGGCCTTGTTGCCTGAAAGGTCAAAGCTCATCAAGTCCCGGGCCAGGTAAATGGGCCCGGAATAGGTTTTCCTGCATTGCCCCTCAATGTCAGCCTTTTCGCATTCAGGATAAAAATGGGTCAGGACCAGGCACCCGGCCCGGGCCTCTGTTGCCGTTTTTCCTGCAAGGGCCGGAGTCATGTGACCTTCCACCTTTATATTGTCGGGCAGGGCGCATTCGCAGATCAAAATATCGGCATTTTTTGCAAGTTCAACAATTTCCCTGCAGAAATCCGTATCCCCCGTGTATACGACAGATTGCCCGTTTCCGGCCTGGACCCTGAAAGCTATGCTTTCGGGCTGGTGGGGCGCCGGGGCAAAGCTGATATTAAAGCCTTCGTCATTATCAGAAACCTGCTTTCCTGTTTCGGGATCTATTTCCGTTATTACGGAGTTTTGGCCGAGATCAAGCCAGTGCGGCCAGGTGCGTGCAAGATTTTCGTAAAAATCTGCAAATCCGGGTCCTCCGGCAATAGTCAGTTTCTTTTTGCGGGCCTGCGGGTTTGGGGACTTGTTTGCAAACAGGAAAGAAGCAAGCTCGCCTGTATGGTCGGGGTGAAAATGGCTTATAAACAGGAAGTCTATCCCGGTTACCCGGGATCCCGCCTCAAGCAGCCGGTGCATGGTGCCAGGCCCAATGTCAAACAGCATACTGACTTTTCCTGTTTCCATTAGGACCGAGCAGGAGCTTCGTTCAAGGGAGGGAACACATGTGCCCGAGCCAAGAATTGTAACTCTGAGCCCTTTATTCATCACTGCTCCCCCCTGACAGGGAATCGGTGATCCGGTTGATGATCCACTGCTGAACGGATTCCTTATCAGGGTTTTTTACTTCGCTTTTCAGGTTATCGGTCGGAATTTCGGCCCGGGCCATACTTTTGTGCCCGCCCGCCGTGCCCAGATGGCCGAACTGTTTGGAGGCTACATTGCCCGCATCCTTTCTCAGGCCGTCGTTTCTGAGGATAATTATCAGGCGGCCCTCGATAAAAGCCGAGACTATGCTCCATGTAACCGTATTCACCCTCATAAAAAAGTCGGCTATAAGTACGCAGATATCGGGTGTTTCAACCTGGCCGAGGTGGGCATAGATACGGTCGTTATTTACAACTTTCTGCTCTATTGCCTGCCTGAAATATTCAAGAAAATTCATCCGCAGATCCACCTGCTCAATGCGTCTTGCCAGATGGATGTTTGCATGCCGGAAAAGAAATTGGAAAGCCCGTATGTCCGCATTGGTGGCCATTCTTTCGAAATTGTTGGTATCTGTTTTAATTCCGTGGAAAAGAGCGGTTGCCACTTTGGAGGAGAGCTTTATCTTTGCCGCCTTGAGATACTCGGTCATAATACTGGAGGTGGCTCCGTAGTCAGGCCGGATATCTTTGAACGGGGCATCGGTTCCGTCTGGTTCATGATGATCTATGATTACCGTATATTTGAATGCTCCGAAGCTTTCATGGTGCGAAGGCTGGGAGTCAAGAATTATTACCTTTGTATAATCCTGGGGAGCGATCTTTGTGACATGGATCAGGGTTACGTCAAGTAGTCTGATCATGGCCATGTTGTCCGGCCTGGTTATGGTGTTTATGTTGGATGTAGTTATCCTGGTGACCCTGCGCCACAAGAGCCTCTGGAAGGCCATGGCGCTGGCGATTGAATCCGGATCAGCATTAATAAGTATCAGCACATGGTCCGAGCCTGAAAACTGGGCCAGCAGGCGCTGTAATTTCTGGTTTGTAGAGAGGCTCATTTGGGTCCACTCCGCCTTACAGAACCGGTCGGTAAGGCCTGCTAAAATAAAAAAGCGTGTAAATCCTACACGCTGCGGCTTTGCCTGTTAAGTTTCTATGTTATCTGTTTTCATCACATAATATGCAGGTTCCCGGGACTTGTCAAGAAGCTTCCTTTTAGGTTTTAACAGCTTGAATTATAAGGCAAAAGGTCTTACTTTAAAATAAATATGTGACGGCTTTGTAAAAAGCCCAATATCTGCGTTACGCGCAATCACTCAGAATTTCACGTACGCTAAGTACTCTGCATTCTTCGAGATTGCGCAAGCCTTGATCTTGGACTTTTTACAAAGCCGTCTGATCGCGACTTTTTACGAGCGCATCAATATGTGTAAGTTTAACAAAACGGACCGATGTCAGTATAGATTGTAATAATATTAACGGAACAAATAAAAACAAGGGGAAAATATGGAAAAACCGCTGGAGATTACCTACCGCAATGTTGAAAAAAACGATAATATCGAGGAACTGATAAGGGAAAAGGCAGCCAAGCTTGACAGTATGCATGACAGGATTACAAGCTGCCGGGTTTCCGTTGAAAAGCCCCAGGAACACCAGAAAACCGGAAATGAATACCGGGTGAGAATCGATTTGCGGATACCGCCGGGCAAGGAGCTTGTTGTAAGCAGGGATACCCGGGAAGGAGATATGCATGATCCTCTCAAGGTGGTAATAAACGATGCTTTTAAGAAAATGGAAAAACAGCTTAAAAGGGTGAAGGGAAAGCAGGAAACCCGGGAAAAATCGTCATGAAGTTAATAAATTAACGAGGCGGGCCTGCGGTGAATTTTTTGCGGGAAGGAAGCCCTGCAAAAAAATCAACCCGGCTCCCGCAGACCCTGCCCAGCGGCGATGTCTTTGCTTTGTGAAAAATCGCTCTGAAAAATCGCTCTTGAAATTTATTCATTCATGCGGTAGACAAGTTTAAAAATATAGTCTTTTGTGACTTGAGTTATGCAATAGGCAAAAACGCCACCCAGGCTCATTGTGGGTGGCGTTTTTAATTGAAGGGGGTTAGCGTGCAATGCCCGGGCTTTTGGTCATAGACAATTATGACTCCTTTACCCATAACCTGGTCCAGTTGTTTCTCAGGTTTGACACAGACATCGAAGTTTACCGCTCGGACCGCATCAGCATTAAAGGGGCTGAATCGCGCGCACCGGACAGGATCCTTATAAGTCCGGGCCCCCGGGACCCTCAAAGCGCTGGCATATCTGTTGAACTGATCCGCGTGTTTGCGGGCAGAATCCCGATTCTCGGAGTATGTTTGGGGATGCAGTGCATAAACGAGGCCTTTGGCGGAAAAACCGTTCGCGCTCCTCTGCCGGTGCACGGCAAGACAAGCCGCATCTTTCATGACGGAACCGGCCTGTTTGCCGGGCTTCCATCCCCCTTTACCGCAGCCCGCTATCATTCCCTCGCAGCAGACGGGGCGGGAAAGGATCTTCAGGCCTGCGCCTGGACGGAGGAAGGAGATCTTATGGGGCTTTGCAATCCGCAAAAAATGCTCTTTGGAGTTCAGTTCCACCCTGAAAGCTTTATGACGGAATTCGGCTATGAAATGGCCGAAAAGTTTCTTCTGGTAAAAAAAACCTCTCAGATTTATTGCCATGCAGGATAAACCGGACTTAAGAAACCTTGTAGAACCCTTTGATTTTGTGCATACTGAGGAAATCAAACCGGAAGGTTCCTTTATAGAGACAGCGGCGTGTTTCGCTGATATTCCCGGAACCGTGGTGCTTGCAAGCGGCGGGAATCTTGACTGTGCAAGATATCATATCCTTGCGGCGTGCCCGTGGCTGACATTTAAGGCATGGCCGGGTTCGGCCATTATCGAAGCCGGAGGAAGCAGAATTAATTATCAGGGAAACACTCTTGATGCCCTGGGTTTGGTTATAAATCGTTATTGCACAAGGGATCCGGATCTGCCTGAACCGGTTGCCGCCGGTCTTTTCGGATACCTTGCCTACGACCTTAAGGACGAAATAGAAAAGCTTCCCAGGACCGCGGTTGACGACACCCGCCTGCCTGTTGTCTGCATGTATGCTCCAATGATTGTCATGGTCTGCGACATTCTTGAAAACCGCACCATGCTGTGCATACCCGTATGGAAAGCCACCGGGGAAGAAGGCCTTGAGCGGCAAAGAAGATGGTTTTTTGAAACCGTCGCCGGCAAAGGCGGCAGCGGCCGTGATTTTGCAGGCGGCGCAGGCGGGTTTTACTCCCCTTTTACCAGTAAAACCTACATGGAGGCTGTTGAAAGGATACGTCAATACATAGCAGCGGGCCACATCTATCAGGTTAATTTATCCCAGCGATTTGAAACCGGGTTTTCAGGCAGCCCGTATGCCATGTTTGCAGAGCTTTTCTCCCGGGCCCCGGCTTCTTTTTATTCTTATGTAAACGCAGGCGATCACTGGATAGTATCAACATCTCCCGAGAGGTTTCTTATGCGGAGGGGCGATTTTGTTGAAACCCGTCCGATAAAAGGGACCAGGCCCAGGGGGTATGACCCTGAAACAGACCGGGCCACGGCTGAAGAACTCAAAAACAGCCCCAAAGACGATGCAGAGCTTTCAATGATTGTGGACCTGATGCGAAACGATCTGGGCAGGGTCTGTGCCGGCGGAAGTGTTGAAGTTTTTGAACACAGGCGCCTTGAGGCATACCAAAATGTTTTTCACCTGGTCTCGGTGGTGCGCGGGCGGCTTGCCCCTCAAAATGATTCGGTTGACCTGATCCGGGCTGCATTTCCCGGAGGCTCCATAACCGGATGTCCCAGAATAAGGGCCATGGAAATCATAGACGAAATCGAACCCTGCCGCAGACACGTTTATACCGGTTCAATAGGGTATATAAGCTTTCATGACACTATGGACTTTTCTATTGCAATACGAACCGCCCTGATATTTAACAACAGGATGCTCTTTTCAGTGGGCGGAGGGGTGGTGTTTGATTCCGATCCAAAAGCAGAATACGAGGAGACCCTTCACAAGGGGCGATCAGTAATGTCTGTTTTTGAAGGCAGGAAAGGCGCGCCTGCAAAACAGTCCCGGATATGGATGAACGGAATGCTTGTGCCCGAGTCAGAGGCCAGTCTGCCTGTTTCCTGCACGGGTTTTCAATACGGATACGGATTTTTTGAAACCATCAGGGTGGAGCGCGGCAACCCCCATCTTCTCAATGAGCACCTCGGCCGCTTTACCGGCTCCTGGAGAGAGCTTTTTGATTTGCCCGCGCCTGATTTATCCTGGGATGAGATAATAAGGCAGGTGGTCGGGGCAAACGATCTTGAGAAACAGGTTTGTGCTGTAAAGCTTTTGGCTGCGGCAGGCGATACCAGGAATCACGGAACAGGGCCCCATATAGTCGTAACCGCGGCTCCTTACGTACACAGGCTGGAGCAGGCCGGCAAGCCGGCCCTTGATCTTGCAGTATATCCACATCCACGGCATACTCCGCTTGCTTCGCACAAGAGCCTTAATTACCTGTATTATTACCTTGCCGGCAGGCAGGCCAAAGAGAAGGGAGCTGATGAGGCGGTTATTCTTAACCCGGACAGAACCGTATCCGAGACAAATACGGCCAATCTTCTGCTGGTTTCCGGCAATATCGTGATTCAGCCAAAGTCGCGGCATGTTCTTGCCGGTGTAATGCAGGCCGCTGTTCTAAAGCGGCTTGAAGAAAAAGGCTATGAAACAAAGCGGATATCCGTGCCCCTTGAATCTTTTTTTGAGGTGGACACGGTGATTGTCACAAATTCGCTCATGGGTCCTGTAGGAGCCCGGTCAGTGGACGGCCGGGAAATAGCCTGCGATACCGAGTGGATAGCCGGCCTCCGGTCGGAGGTTTTATCGTAATAAGTTCAGCCCTCTTTTACGGCCTTTCTGATGCGCTCCATGGCGCGCTCCACATTTTGCCGGGAATTAAAGGCACTGAGCCTTATATGGGTGCTGCCGCACCGCCCGAAACCCGCTCCGGGGGTGCATACCACCCCGGCTTTTTTGAGCAGCATGTCAAAAAGTTCCCAGGAATCGGTCTGCGCATCAACCCAGATATAGGGCGAATGCAGCCCGCCGGAGCATGAAAAGCCCAGGTTTTCCATCTCCTTTCTGATAATTTCTGCGTTTTCCATGTAATCCGCAATAATCGCTTTGACCTGCTCCCGTCCCTCGGGGCTGTAAACAGCTTCGGCAGCACGCTGCACCGGGTAGGCAACCCCGTTAAACTTTGTGGAATGCCTGCGGTTCCACATGGGATGCAGCATCTGCGGCTCCCCCTTTTCGTCAAAAGCCCGGCAGTTTTTGGGAACAACCGTAAAGGCGCACCTTGTGCCGGTAAAGCCCGCTGTTTTGGAAAAGCTCCGGAATTCCACGGCCACCTCCCGGGCGCCTTCAACTTCGTAGATGGAACGCGGGATTTTATCCTCCCTGATAAAGGCCTCGTATGCCGCGTCATAAAGGATCAGGGCCTTGTTGTCCCTGGCATACTCCACCCATTTTTCAAGTTCCTGCCTTGTAATGGTGGCCCCTGTGGGATTGTTGGGAAAGCACAGGTATATAAGGTCCGCCCCGTTTTCCGGGGGCCGGGGAACATAGTTGTTTTCCCCGGTGCTTTCCATGTATATTATGTTTTCATATCTTCCGTGTGAAAAACCGCCTGTTCTTCCGGCCATTACATTTGTGTCCACATATACCGGATAGACCGGGTCCGGCACCGCTACCCTGATGTCAGGGGCCAGCAGTTCCTGGAAGTTTCCTGTATCGCATTTTGCCCCGTCGCTTACAAAGATCTCTTCCGCGGATATATCGGCATCGCGGGAGGCGTAGTCGTATTTTGCTATTTTTTCCCGCAAAAATTCGTACCCCTGTTCAGGCCCGTAGCCCCTGAAGGTTTCATCTTCTCCCATCTCGTCCACTGCCCGGTGCATGGCCTCTATGCACGCTGCGGGAAGGGCCCTGGTAGCATCTCCTATTCCGAGCCTGATGATTTCTGTTTCAGGATTTGCTTTCTGGAATTCGGCTATCCTGGAGGCGATGTCTGAGAACAGGTAGGATGCCTGCAGTTTTTTGTAATTATGGTTGATTTTTATCATATTGAAGAAACCCTTTCTGAAAGCTTGATTTTACGGAGCGAGAAAATCGACTTCCTTCCTGCAAAAACATCGGGTGATGTAAAATGCTTTTTACGAATCCATCAAAATTTCATGTATTGATAAAATTTTCTGGTCGTATATAATAAAATGATATCGCGGTGTCAATGTCCCTTTCCGCATGTCCGCATCAGAAGTTATAATAGAATTTTTTGTCCCGGGACTGAAACAATAATCCGGGAGTTTAAGGGAGAGCAAAATGATTGAAGAGTCCGGTGAAGGCCACGCGGCGGCAGGCGAAGACCTGCTTATTGACAGAGCCAGACAGGTGATTTCCCAGTGGATAGACACTCCCAGCCGTCCTTTTATGCGGATGAAACAGTCCGGCATGAAATAGCGCGTGTATTTCTCATGAAACAACTTGATTACATCTTGCCGCTGGTCGCAAAACCCAGCAGGTATATAGGCGGAGAAGTCAATTCCAGGGTAAAAACAGGCTCCGGTCTGCGTCTGCGAATGGCCCTTGCCTTCCCCGATGTTTACGAGATAGGCATGTCTCATTTCGGCATTCAGATCCTGTATAATATGCTAAATGCCCGTGACGATATTGCCGCGGAACGTGTTTTTGCGCCCGGAAATGACATGGCAAAACATCTTAAATCCTCGGGCATGAAACTGTTTTCTCTGGAGACGAAAAGGGCGCTTTCCTCCTTTGATATTATCGGGTTTAGCCTTTTATATGAGTTAAATTACACAAATGTTCTCATGATGCTGGACCTGGCCGGGATACCCTTTTACGCAAAGGACAGGGATGAATCGTTTCCCCTAGTTATTGCCGGAGGGCCCTGTACCGTTAATCCCGAGCCGGTGGCACCTTTTTTCGACGCCATGGTAATAGGCGACGCAGAACCGGTGATAATTGAGATGGCCGGGGCCTGGATGAACTGGAAAGAGGGCGGGGGCCGGGATAAAACAGAACTGCTTAAAGCGTGGTCCGGAATCAGGGGCGTGTATGTGCCATCCTTTTTTTCCGCAACCCGTGACGCGGCAGGACGGCAGCAGATAACCCCACTGCTTGACGGATACAACCGGGTGCGGCGTGCCGTGGTTTCCGACCTTGATTACGCGGCTTTTCCGGATGCGCCGGTGATACCCTTCGGCCGGCCGGTCCATGACCGTCTTCGCCTGGAAATAGCCAGGGGGTGCACCAGGGGATGTCGTTTCTGCCAGGCGGGAATGATTTACAGACCGGTTAGGGAGAGGTCTCTTTCAGAGCTTGTCAGGCTTGCCCAAAAGAGCCTTTGCGCAACAGGATACGAGGATTTGTCTCTTCTTTCCCTGAGCACCGGGGATTACAGCCGACTGCCGGCCCTGATGAGGGAGCTTGCAAAAAGATACGGCAAAAACCGTCTGGCCCTTTCACTTCCATCCTTCAGGGCAGGATCCCTTAGCTCCGAGATGATGGAAATAATAAGAGCTGTTCGGAAAACCGGCTTGACAATCGCCCCTGAAGCCGGCACCGAGCGCCTGCGTTCTGTAATAAACAAGAACCTGGCGGAGGCTGAAATCGCAGAGACCATGAAATCCGCATTTGATCACGGCTGGCAGCTCATAAAGCTTTATTTTATGATCGGTCTTCCCACTGAGAACGATCATGATGTTAAGGAAATAGCAAGCCTGGTGCGCAGACTTCGAAAAACCCGTGTTCGGGGCAGGCGCGGGGGCAGGATGAACGTGAGTGTGGCAACTTTTATTCCAAAGTCCCATGTTCCTTTTCAATGGGAACAACAGATCGGTACGGATGCCGCCATGGAGAAAATAGAGACAGTTCGCTCCAGCCTGAATTTTAAGGGGATAAACTTTAAGTGGCAGAAACCTGAATTAAGCCGCCTGGAGGGGGTGTTTGCAAGAGGTGACAGAAGCCTTGCCGATGTGCTGGTGCAAGCATGGAAAAAAGGGTGCAGCTTTGACGGCTGGTCTGATTCTTTTAACGGGGGGGCCTGGACCGAGGCTTTTTTAAGCGCCGGAACAGACCCGGACTTTTATTTGAAAGCCGTCCCTTTTGATGCCGCTTTGCCGTGGGATCACATAGATACAGGCCTGAGCCGGGAGTTTCTGATGCAGGAATACGAAAAGGCTCTTGGTGCCGAGCCGACCCCGGACTGCCGAAACGGGGAGTGCCAGGGATGCGGGGTGTGCGACTTTAAAAATTTATGGCCCAGGACGGCACCTGTAAAACAGGAGATAGAGCCTGGCCTTGCTGATGAGACCTGTTGCGATTCAGGAGCAGGCAAACTCCTTTATCCTGCTGCCGCCAGCCGCAGGATAAAGGTTATTTACAGCAAATTGGGCAGGGCCCGCTTTTTCGGCCACCTGGAGCTGACAAACATCCTGGTAAGGGCGCTTAGAAGGACCGGTATAGCTCTTGTATATTCAAAAGGGTTTAATCCAAAACCCAGGATTGCCTTCAGCGACGCTCTCCCTGTTGGATTTGAAAGCATGTGTGAGTCCTTTTTTATGACCGTGGCCGATGAGACGGACTGCGCAGACATAAAGGCGTCTTTAAACAGCACTCTGCCCGTGGGACTGAGCGTTACTTCCTGTTTGCCGGTTTCTGAAAAGGAAGGGCCCGGACCGAGGCGGCGGGTTTCCTTCCGGGTCAGCCTGCCCGAGGGCCTTGTTTTTGACAAAAACGCTCTTTATCGTTTTTTCCAGGAGCCGTCTTTTAAGATTGACGTGAAAAGCGGCAAGGGTTCGGTAAAAGGGATTGATCTCAAGTTCGTTGTAGAGCGGATTTCTTTTGTTAACCCTGGTTGCCTGGAAATACGCCTGGCAGCGCAATCGGGCCCGGTTATCCGTCCTGATCTGGTGATTGAAAGCATTTTTAAACTTCCCAGGGAAACTCTTTTTCGGGGGCGTATTTTAAAGCTGGAAGAAGTTCCCGCGCAAAAGGAGGAATTTGAAATTCAGGGAGGCTTGCATGGATAAGGAACTGATTATAAACGCCCTGGGCCCGGAGATACGGGTTGCTCTTCTTGAAAACGGCGTTCTTGCTGAGATTTATGTGGACCGCCAGGATGAAAGCAATATCGCCGGCAATATCTACAAGGGTCGTATACAAAGGGTCCTTCCTGGCATGCAGGCGGCTTTCGTGGACGTGGGGCTTAAGCAGGCGGCCTTTATCTATGTCGACGAGGTGTTAAACGGCCGGGCTCCTCCGCCTGAAGGGGTCTACATTAATGATGAAAACGCTTATGCAGAGCAGGAGGAGGCGGGGTTTGCCGAAGAAGACGCCTCAGTAACCGGTTCAAGGACCCTGTTAGAGGATCGCCGCGGCATTGAAGAGTTGATAGAAGAGGGCCAGGAGATCCTGGTGCAGGTCGCCCGGTCCCCCATAGGGAGCAAGGGAGCCCGGCTGACTACATATATTTCTCTTCCCGGAAGATTTCTCGTTCTGATGCCCACTGTTGATCATATCGGCATTTCCCGCAGGATCACGGATGAAGAAGAGCGAAGCAGGTTAAAAGAGACTGTCGAATCCCTTCGAACCCGGCCCTATGGCTACATAGTGCGCACTGCAGGCGAAGGTGTAAGCCCCGAAGTTCTTTCCAGGGAGATGGAATTTCTCGACAATCTTTGGAACGACATTCAGCAGCGTTACCAGGAGGCCTCGGCTCCGGTGCTTTTGCACCAGGAGCTTACCGTTACCCTGCGGTGCGTGCGCGACCTGCTCGCCCACGAGGCTGACCGGGTTATTATTGACGCGCCCGCGGTTTATAACATGGTGCGAAATTTTATTGAAAAATTCATGCCCAGGCTGAAAAATTCGGTGCTCCAGTATACGGGATCCGAGCCCATTTTTGATGCCTATAATCTGGAAGTCGATATTCAGCGGGCCCTGAAAAAGAAAGTCTGGCTTAAGTGCGGGGGTTATATAGTAATCGAGATAACCGAGGCCCTTGTCGCAATTGATGTAAATACCGGCAGATATGTGGGCAAACGCAATTTTGCCGAAACAGTGCTGAAAACAAACCTGGAGGCGGTCAAGGAGATCGCCTATCAGGTGAGGCTCCGTAACCTCGGGGGTATTATAATCATTGATTTTATTGACATGGAAAGTCGCGCGGATCAGGAAAAAGTGTTTAATACCTTAAAAGAAACCCTCGGCCGTGACAAGGCAAAAACCAACGTTCTTCCAGTGTCGGACATGGGACTTATCCAGATGACGCGAAAAAGGGTGATCAAATCCCTTCCCAGGATGCTTTGCGAGCCCTGCTTCTACTGCGAGGGAGAAGGCATGCTGCTGTCACGAAGAACAATATGCTACAATATCTTCCGGGAGGTCTGCAGGCGGGGCGCGGAGCCCGAGAGCAGGCGTATAGATCTTAGGGTCAACCCGGCTGTTGCCGATCTTCTGCTCGGCGAGGAAAGCGGTCTTATATCCTCGCTCGAAAACAGGATAGGCCGGCAGATATGCATATATCCGGATGAGGCCTATCACCTGGAGCAATACAATATAACCGAAGCCCGGTAAACTGGTGAATATGGCCGGTAAAATTTGAATCTTGACAAAAATGGTTATATTGGTCTAACAATCGTTTGATTCATATTTGTAAAATCATGGACCCGGGCGTCCATCCTTAACTTTTATGCTTTATAAATATTATTATGAACAGGTGGAAAAATGAAACGGACATATCAGCCAAGCAGAATAAAAAGGGCCAGAACGCACGGCTTTTTAAAAAGGATGTCTACAAAACAGGGCAGGCGGATCATCCGGCGGAGAAGAGCCAAGGGACGCAAGCGGCTTGCGGTTTGATCCGTCGGCCGGATCAAAGACTCAGAAAAACAGAGAGGCTGCTTAAGCGCGGTGAGTTTCTTGATTTGTCCAGGCAGGCACACAGCACGGGCAACCGTTATTTTGTAGCCGCGTTTAAGCGCAACGGACTTTGCTTTTCAAGGCTTGGTATAACGGTTACCAGAAAGACGGGCAAAGCAGTTGTGCGCAACAGAATCAAAAGGCTTGTCCGGGAATTTTTCAGGCAGAACCGTCACCTGCTTACAACCGGGCTTGATATTAATGTGATTGCGAAAAAAGCGGCTGCCGATGCCACCGGCGGGCAGGTCTTTTCCGCGCTGAGGCTACTTTTTGAAAGAATAGGGGGGCATACCAATTAGGTACTTGTTTGTTTTTATCATAAAACTTTACCAGGCTTTGGTTTCACCGCTTATCGGGCCGAGATGCCGGTTTTATCCGTCATGCTCCGAATACGCCTGTGAATCTATAAGGCGGTTCGGCGCCGTACGGGGGACGTGGCTGTCCGCCCGACGCCTGGTTAAATGCCATCCTTTTCATCCCGGGGGATTCGATCCGGTTCCGGATCATTATCCGGGCATTGAGTCTTATCGCCTTGGCAACGATTCGGGTTCGCACACTGAGCCCCCGAGGCTTTGATCCTTTGCGGGACCCTCGGCGCTTTTCTGTTGACCTGCGGCCTTAAGGCGACCTTTTTGCCTCTTAAGATACAACTGAACCGGAAAGCCTGTTTTCCCGGGCGGTCCGCTGATTTGTCACGATTATTTATTAGCTGTTTTGGCTCAAACCAGGAGTTGACATGGAACACCTTCGTTTGCTGTTGGCCATTGTTCTGACAATAATGGTTTTTGTAATGTGGGAGTTGTTTTTTGCGCCACAAAGGCCGGAACACCAGCCCGGGGCGCCCAAACAGTCCGAAACCCTGCGGCAGCAGGAACCCTCCGCCGAAAAATCCGGGCGTTCCGCTGAAAAAGATGTTCCCGCAACAGAGGCCAAAGAGCCTCAGGCACATGAGCAGGTTGATGTCCCGACTACAAGGTTTAAAACCATCACTGTTGAAAATCGGCTTTATAGGGCTCAAATTTCAGAAAAGGGCGCTGCTGTCAGACTGTTCGTTCTCAAGCAATACAGGGAGGGACCCGGGGATGAGGCGCCTGCCAAGGTTTTGGTTACTGAAAAGAACTCTGCGGGCAC
The DNA here is from genome assembly GCA_021737565.1 of Desulfobacteraceae bacterium. Lineage (GTDB taxonomy): Bacteria > Desulfobacterota > Desulfobacteria > Desulfobacterales > Desulfosalsimonadaceae > Desulfosalsimonas. The sequence continues at coordinate 21,513 of JAIPDS010000028.1, forward strand.
GGCACTTGTTCGTTTTGCCGGCTCCGGAATGCCGGACGTCTCAGATGCACTTTTCACAACAGATGTGGATTCGGATCATCTTAAGGTCACCACTGAAGAACGGACTCTTTCCTTTTACTGGAAGGCGGGAGAGGATTTTGTTCTGGAAAAGCGCTACAGGTTTTATCCTGATAGCTATAAAATCGGGCTTACCATTAACCTCATCAACCAGTCGGAAAATCGGCTTCCGGCAGATCTTTTCCTTGAGATGACAAACGTTTCGCCCGGGGGCGGCGGGACATTCCGGTCTTTTGCCTTTCAGGGCCCGTTTGCCTATATTGATAAAAAGCTTGAAGAGATCGACCCCGGCGATATAGAGGACAAAAGCGTTTATGCAGGCAATGTTCACTGGACCGGTATTACGGACAGATACTTCATGACAGCTCTTGTCCCTGAATCACCGGTTCAGACAGAAATCCGCCTCAGCCGAAAAGAGAATCCGGACCTTATTCGCGTTGCTTATCTTCAGCCCGGAGAAGCCGTGGAACCGGGAGGGAGCCGGCAGCTTGACTATGAGTTGTTCATGGGTCCCAAGCGAATGTCAGAGCTTAAGCAGTTTGGTCATGAACTGGACAGGGCCATTGACTTCGGGTTTTTTGATGTAATTGCGAAGCCCTGCTTGTGGCTGATGAACAAGATCCATGACAATGTGGTTTCCAATTACGGGGTGGCAATAATACTGCTTACCATACTGGTTAAAATCATTTTCTGGCCGCTGGGAAATAAAAGTTACCGCTCCATGGCTGAAATGAAAAAACTCCAACCCTTAATGGCCGACATTCGCAAAAAATACAAGGATGACAAGAAAAAAATGAACGAAGAGGTAATGCGCCTCTATAAGACATACAAGGTCAATCCCATGAGCGGATGCCTTCCGATGGTTGTGCAGATACCTGTGTTCATCGCTTTTTACAGAATGCTCTACGAAGCAATTGAGCTGCGCCATGCACCTTTTATGCTTTGGATAAATGATCTTTCCTCGCCGGACAGGCTGTTTAGATTTGATATTTCCATTCCTTTTATGGCGGCGCCTTACGGTATTCCAGTGCTCACAATTATCATGGGCGCAACCATGTTTTTACAGCAGAAACTGTCACCGCCGCCCGGGGACCCGTCCCAGGCCAAAATCATGATGCTCATGCCGCTTATTTTTACCGTGATTTTTATCAACTTTCCGGCCGGGCTGGTGCTCTATTGGTTGACCAACAATGTCCTCTCCATTGCCCAGCAGTACTATGTCACCCGGAAAACCGCGTAAATTGGGAGGCTTTGATTGATGAGCGAATACAGGGATTTTGAGGAAAAAAATGTTGAAAGAGCAATAGAAAATGCTTGCGCTGAACTCGGGCTATCCCCAGAGAAGCTAAAATACGACATCATATCCCATGGATCCAGCGGCATCTTTGGGCTTGTCGGTTCAAAAAAGGCGGTTATCCGGGTCTTTTTTCATGAAAAACATAATAATGCGGAATCCAAAGGCGAGGGGGCCGATAAGTTTTCCGGGGACCGGGGCGCTGAAGAAAACAAAACCGCCTCTGCGCTTGTAGATGAGGCCTTTGGCCCTTCTTCTGGTGAAAGTCACGATGCCACGCCGCCGGCGGAGTCTTATTCTTCGGAAACCCTGGAAATAGACGCTAATAGCCGACAGGCCGCCGCAGACTGGACAAAAGGATTTATCGAGAGGGTTCTTGCCCTTATATCTCCTGATTCCACGATCAACGTAAAGGATGAAGAAGAAGTCATTCGGTTTGAAGTTCACGGCGGAGACAGCGCCCGGTTGATCGGCAAGCGTGGCCAGACCCTGGATGCGATACATTACCTGGTTGAACGGGGTGTATACAAGCAATTTGGAAGCTCGGTCCCCATTGAGATTGATGTTGAGGGATACCTGGAAAAACGAAGGACCGAGTTGACCGCTCTTGCCACCAGGCTGGCTGAAAAGGCAAGGCAAACCGGAAAGCCGATGGTGATCAACAGAATAAACGCCCAGGACCGTCGGGTTGTTCATTTGAGTTTGAAGGGTAACCGGGAGGTCCGAACCCAGAGCGTAGGCAACGGAGATCTTCGCAAGCTGCTTATTATGCCCAAAAAAAAGCCCCAGACCGGACGTTATAACTCCGGAGATCAATGAACCCTGAAGAGTCGATGCATCGCTCAACAATAGCCGCCATTGCAACCCCCGAAGGGTTCGGGGGGGTTGGTGTTATCAAGGTATCCGGTCCTGATGCCCTTTTCGTGGTAAGCTCCGTGTTTGCGCACGGCCCCCCGGATCCAGATAGAGCCGGTTCTCCTGATGCTGCGGCTAAACCCGATTCCTTTTTATCCTGGCGTCTTTATTACGGTTATATATTTGATCCTGAGGCCGGGCGCGTAATTGACGAGGTAATTCTTGCAGTTATGAAGGCTCCCAGGACCTACACACGAGAGGATGTTGTGGAAATCCAGGCCCACGCCGGCCCCAGGGTTTTGCATAGCATACTGGATCTTTTGATCGCCAGAGGAATTCGTCCGGCCCAGCCCGGAGAGTTTACGCGCAGGGCGTTTTTAAACGGACGCATAGATCTTACCCGGGCGGAGGCTGTCGCGGATCTTGTTAATGCGACCTCGGATGCGGCCGTGGACATGGCCGTGTCTCAAATTTCCGGGGGGCTGGCATCAGTGCTTGGAAAAGTCAGGGAGGCACTTGTTTCGGTATTAAGCAGCGTTGAGGCCACAATCGATTTTCCCGAGGCCGCCGGGGATGAAATTGATACCGGGGCGCTTGTTCAGGCTCTTTACGAAAACGTCCGGCAGCCTGTTGACGAGCTTATAAAGGCCTACGAGGCGGGGCACTTTTTGCGCGACGGGGTCAAGGTTGTCATTGCAGGCTCTCCGAATGTCGGTAAATCCAGTTTGATGAATTGCATGGTTAACAAGGAGCGTGCAATAGTTACCGATATTCCGGGAACCACACGGGACTGTATCGAAGCCTCCCTGGCGGTGCGCGGGTCGCCGGTTGTTCTTGTTGATACCGCCGGCCTGCGCCCCGACCCGGATGCTGTTGAGAGCCTGGGGATCGAAAAGGCTCGCCAATACATTGACTCGGCTGATATCATTCTTTTTGTCGTTGATATCAGGGCTGCTGTAAGCAGCGAAGAGTTAAGGATTTTTGACGAACTGCCCCTGGCCGGAAAGATAATTGTTGTAAACAAAACCGATCTTCCCGTGCATCAAAGGCGCTTTGAACTGCCTTCGCAATGGTCCGGTTTTCCGTGTGTTTATGTTTCAGCCCTTTATGGGGACGGAATTTCCGAGTTGATTGACGTTATAGCTGACATGGCTTCCAATGCCGCTTATGTTGCAAAGCCCGGATTCGTGCCCAACTGGCGGCAGAAAGTCCAGCTCGACAGGCTTTTGCGCGCTGTATCCGGTGCGGCCTCCGGCCTTGGCCGGGATCAATCCCTTGAGCTGGTTTCAATAGATCTGCGGGAAGCTCTTTTTGCAGTTGATGAAATATCCGGCAGGTATGTCTCTGCCGACATCCTGGACCGGATTTTCAGCAGTTATTGTATAGGCAAATAAATTTGATGGCGCCGCAAAAAGTCCAATATCTGCGTTACGCGCAATTTCTCAGAATTTCACGTACGGCTAAGTACGCTGCATTCTTCGAAATTGCGCAAGCCTTGATCTTGAACTTTTTACGGCGCCATCTAAAATGAGACTTTTTACGAGTGCATCAAATTTGAAAGTATGTTTTTGGACAGAGATTGTTTCACGTGAAACATTTAGGCGGCCGTATCAATAAAACGATTGGTTGCAGTAATGGAGGATTTTTATAATGCCAGATTTTACACCGTTTTTTGAAAAATATGAAACTGTCGCCGCAAGTGCTGACGAGGCATTCAGGCGGATCCGGGAAGCTTACCCGGCAGAGGTCGTATGCGAACCCGGCTGTATTGACTGCTGCTATGCGCTTTTTGACCTAACCCTGATAGAGGCGCTTTATATCAATTATCACTTTAACCGGACATTTGCAGGGTCTGCCAGAGAAGAGCTACTCGAGAAAGCCAATGCCGCGGACCGGAAAATTTACAAGCTGAAGCGGGATGCATTCAGGAAGTCCAGCGAGGGGGTCAGCGATGAAGCCGTGGTGGAAGAGATGGCAAAAGAGCGAATCCGCTGTCCTTTGCTCAATGATTCAGATCTTTGCGATCTTTATGAATTCAGGCCCGTTGCCTGCAGGATTTACGGGGCTCCTCTTGCCATAGGCGGGCAGGGAAGAACGTGCGGAAGAACCGGTTTTAAGCCCGGCGTTCAGTACTCAACGATTAACATGGATGTTCTTCATGATCAATTACTGAAGCTTTCTGCTGATTTTGTACAGTCCATCGGATCAAGGCATGTAAAAATGGGCGATGTGCTGGTGCCTGTTTCAATGGCCCTGTTAACTGATTACAACGAAGAATATCTTGGCATTGCCTCGGGTGCTGATGCCGGGGATAACTCCTGAGGGATTTTGCAATGGGTATGAGCGATGAAGAAAAGGAGGGCCTGAAAAAAGCCATTTTTGACGGGATGTCTTTGCGCAGGCAGAAGCATATTCTGAAAAAAGGATATGACAAGTGGGATCCCTTTGAGGAACCCAAGGATCCGCTTGACATGCGCATGGACCGGTCCAGGAGGACAATGAATGATCTTATAAGGGAGTTTCTGCAGACCAGGGATACATCCGGTCACGGGCATGATTACCGGAAAGGAGCCCTTGAGATCTGCCTGGGCATAATCAACGAAGATGAGCGCTATTTGGGCATGTTTGATTTTGCTTGCTGGTACCGGGAGCTTCTTGAAAAAGAGCTTCGCGAAAAATCTTAGCAACAAAGACTCGCTCTTGGTCCCTCGCCTGTTTGTGATGCCTCCCAGCGGGAAGTTGAAGCTGTGGTGACCGGACCCTGACGGTTTCTTGGATGCGGGCCGCGGCTGGACAGTCTTTTCGTTCGCTGCATTCGGGCCTGGCATCTGCCGGCGTGCTCCGCCGCGGCCGGCGAACTCGCGCACTAACGTGCGCTCAAACAAGCACCGGCCGCTA
>JAIPDS010000120.1 GCA_021737565.1 Desulfobacteraceae bacterium
GGCCGGCGCTTGTTTGAGCACACGATAGTGTGCGAGTTCGCCGGACGCGGCGAAGCAAGCCGTGCAGATGCCCGGCCCGAATGCAGCGCCTGAAAAGACTGCCCCGGCCTATCCGCATCCCCCAAAACAAGACCGCGGATTTGTGTTTTACCAGGCATCACCATAATCCAGGGACTCTCTCCAATCTCTCCAATCTCTCTAATCCCTGTAAATACCACCTCGTCTCTTGCAGTCTTTTCCGCTGCGGGCCGCCGGGGAAGATTGTTCCCTGCTGACCGCTTACGCGCTCAATGCAGGCGAACAAATCTCCCCGACGACCCTTGACCAAATCCCGGGAAACTTCAGGTTTTGTTTCCGGACTGCTTCAGGCCCATGTGGTTAAAAAACTTCTTTTGGTAGTGCCGGTTATGTAAATTTCAAGGCTAAGGGAATTGCTGCGTTGACACCGCAATGGTTTCTTCTTTAAAAATGTTGTGTTATATGTGGAGGTAAACCTCAAAGGTCCCTTTTTCATGATTCAGTACGGGGCAAAGTTAATGGAGGAGGGCGGGAGGGGCGTGCTGGCTTAAAACAAGTAAAATAAGGCGGGAAAAATGGAACTGAAAGACAAAGTGGCAGTGGTGACCGGCGGGGCAAGCGGAATAGGGGCGGCCCTGTGCCGGGCTTTTGCAAAACAGGGAGCAAGGGCGGTCGCGGTTGCAGACCTTGATCTTGAAGGTGCCCGGCAGGTTGCCGGTGAAATAAACGGCATGGCTGTCGCCTGCGACGTGTCCAGGGAAAAAGACATAATTTCCCTGGTTGAAAAGGCTGAAAAGGAATGCGGGCCTGTTGACATTTTTTGTTCAAACGCGGGTATTATAGCCAGGGGAGGTCTGGAGGTCTCCAACGAAGACTGGCAGCGCATTTGGGAAATAAATGTTATGGCCCACGTGTATGCGGGAAGGGCTGTAATAGATAAAATGATCGCCCGGGGAGGCGGATATTTTTTGATTACAGCCTCTGCAGCCGGGCTTTTATCCCAGATCGGATCAGCTCCTTATTCGGTGACCAAGCATGCGGCGGTCGGCCTTGCCGAAAACATCGCAATCACTTACGGAGACCGGGGTATAAAGGTTTCCGCCATCTGCCCGCAGGCGGTTGAGACCAAAATGACCCGTGAGGGCGGCGGCGTGGCCGCTGTAAACGGCATGATAGGTGCCGACAAGGTGGCCGAAGACACAATTGAGGCCATGCACGAGGAAAGGTTCCTGGTGCTGCCGCATACCGAGGTTGCCACCTACATGCAGCGCAAAACATCGGATTATGACCGGTGGCTACAGGGCATGAGGCGGCTTCAGGCCCGGTTTATGGAAAGCGGCTGATAAACAGTTTCGTTCTATTTAATTGATATTACCCACTGGCAGGAGACCTCTTCGGGCAGATCGGCCGGCCTGTTATCAGGAGGCGCGTAAATGCGCCGCACTTCGGCTTCGGGATTTATCTGCGAGAAAAAACCCCTGCGCAGGCGCAGCCCGGCTTCACTGCAGTCGTAGAATTCCATGCCCCATTTGCGGGCAGCCTTCTGGGCAGTGCAGTTTAATGTGCGCATCCTGAGTTCCGTATCCGAGAGCATGGTAATCTCTATGTTTTCAAATGCGCACCAGTGGGAGTGTTTTAAAAAGGCGACAAGCCGCTCAAGTCCCTTTGCATCCGGGTCAACGGTTTTTTCGAGCCGTTTTGCCTCGTATGAGCCGAATGTTTCACCGAGCTTTTTAAATTCTTCGGTATCGAGTTTTTCCGGGCAGTTCTTTTTAATCCAGTCTTCCATGAGGAACCACATGTAGTTGAAGCTGTAGAGCAGCTCCTGCATGATATCGTGTACCTGCTGCTTGTCCCGGTTTTCGATTTCCAGCATTTTATATTCTCCCTGATAAAAATTCCATATGATAAAGAGGTTTACTCAACTGTTTGAACCTGATGATATTAATCGCCGGCCCCGATATAAAATCTGTTTAAGACCGGGCTTACTATGATTTGATTTACGCACATGTGCGGGGGCTGCTCGGCAACCCATCTGATGGTCCGGCCCAGGTCTTCGTCTTTTAACATTTTTTCGCGGATTTCCGGAGGCGGCGGCACGGGTCTTTGCTCCATTATGGGTGTGTCTACTTCGCCGGGGCAGATCACGCAGGCCCGGATGCCGTTTTTGCATTCCTCCAGGTTCAGGGTTTCGGTAATGGATACCACCGCATGCTTGCTGCCGTTGTATGCCGGCCCCACAACCGAGGAGTTATATATACCCGCCCAGGAGGAAATGTTTATTACCAGACCGTCTTTCTGCTCCTTCATAAATCCAAGCACCGCCTTTGTGCAGTAAAAAGTGCCGTCAAGGTTGATCCTGATTACCCTGTCCCAGCCCTCAAAGCTCTGATCGTCCCAGAACCGGTTCCTGGTATTGGTGCCCGCGCTGTTTACCAGGATATCTATTCTGCCGTGGCGTTCTGCTATAGCTTCTGCGGCCTGTTGCACCGCATTTGCGTCGCTTACATCAAGGGACAGGGTTTCAGCCCTGCCGCCGCTTTTCTTGATTGCCGCAGCTTCTTTTTCCAGCACCTCGGCCCTTCTGCCCGACATCACGACCGTGGCTCCCGCCTCTGCAAGCGCCTGTGCCCCGGCAAGGCCTATCCCGGTTCCAGCCCCTGTGATCCAGGCTGTTTTCCCGTCAAGTTTTCCCATGTATGCCTCCCTGTTTTAAGGTTGCAATAAGTGCGGGGTTTCATTAGTTCAGGGTTGAAGAAAATTAAAATATTGTATTATTGTTGCATAGATTGTAAGCGTTTAAAAGTCAAATCAGGAGGACGGAGCGGTTCGCCGGCAGGCAGGACCGATATTGCCGGTTTTGCGTTTAGGTATAAGAGAAAAGGGCGTTTTATAAATGGGTTATCTGTGGTTTGTAACGATTTTGTGGGCGTTTTCATTCAGCCTGATCGGTGTTTATCTTTCCGGACAGGTTGACAGTTATTTTGCCGTGTTTTCAAGGACTTTTCTGGCAAGCCTCATGTTTCTGCCCCTTATAAGGTGGCCGCGGGTTTCTCCCGGACTCGCTTTAAAACTGATGGCAATCGGCGGCATCCAGCTCGGATTGATGTTTATCTGCTTCTACAACTCGTTTTCCTTTTTAAGTGTGCCGGAAGTGGTTCTTTTTACAGTATTTACGCCCATCTATATTACCCTGCTCTATGACCTGTTAAAAAAGCGTTTTACCCTGTGGTACCTGGTGACCGCGATTGTGGCGGTTGCCGGAGCCGCGGTGATCCGTTACAATCCGCTGAGCCGGGACTTTGCAACCGGTTTTCTGCTTGTCCAGGCCGCCAATATCTGTTTTGCGATCGGCCAGGTGGCCTATAAGAGACTTATGGAAAAAAGGGCGGAATCCGGCATGGATGTTTTGCCCCAGCATTCTGTTTTTGGTTTTTTTTACCTGGGAGCGCTGATTGTTTCCGTGGCAGGCTGGCTGATATGGGGCGATTTTTCCATGATGCCGGCAACCTATGTTCAATGGGGAGTTTTGCTGTGGCTCGGGGTTGCCGCGTCAGGCATAGGCTATTTCCTGTGGAACAAGGGCGCCACCATGGTTAATCAGGGTGCGCTCGCGATAATGAACAACGCCCTTGTGCCCGCAGCACTGGTGGTAAACCTGGTAATCTGGAACCGCGACGAAGAGCTTTTGCGCCTGTTAATCGGCGGCTGCCTTATCCTTTTTGCATTGTGGTTTAACCAGTCCTGGGTTAAACCAAGGATGGAACAAAGGCGCGCGGACCTTTTTCAGGAAGCCGCATAAAGGGCGCCCTCTTTTTTAAGGACCGGGAGGAGGTCTGCAATAATCATTTGAGGGGGAATAATGGGAAATTTTGCGGAGTACGAAAACTATGACGCAACAGGGCTGGCCGGGCTTGTACGCAATAAGGAAATAAGTGCACAGGAGCTGTGCAGGGAGGCCTGCGACAGAATCGACCGGCTCAATCCAAAGATCAATGCAGTGGTAACCAGAATGGATGAGCAGGCAGGCAAGGCTGTCTCAGATTTGCCATCTGATGCTCCTTTTGCCGGAGTCCCGTTTCTTCTCAAGGATTTGATGGCAAATTACGCTGGAGTTCCCACGTCTTACGGCAACAGGCATCTTAAAAACGTGCCGGCAGAACATGACAGCGAGTTGGTGAAAAGGTTTAAAAAAAGCGGCCTTGTAATTCTGGGCAAGACCAATACTCCTGAATTCGGCCTTACAGGTGTGACCGAGCCCGAAGTGTTCGGCCCGTGCAGAAATCCATGGAATACTGATCATACGCCCGGCGGCTCCAGCGGAGGCTCTGCCGCGGCGGTAGCCGCGGGAATCGTTCCCACGGCTTCGGGTGGAGACGGTGGAGGCTCCATCCGGATACCCGCATCCTGCTGCGGTCTGTTCGGGCTGAAACCGTCCAGGGGGCGCAATCCCACAGGGCCTGATTTCGGCCGGGTCTGGCAGGGAGCCGTGCAGGAGCATGTTATCACAAGGTCGGTCCGGGACAGTGCGGCCATTCTGGATACGACAAACGGCGCGGATTCCGGCGCACCCTACGAGATAAGGCCGCCTGAAAGACCATACGCCGACGAGGTGAAGACATCTCCGGGTTGCATAAGGATTGCATTTAATACCAAATCGCCTCTCGGCGCTCCGGTTCATTCAGACTGCATAAACGCGGTGCAGCAGACTGCCCGCCTGCTCGAAGACCTGGGGCATAATGTCGAGGAGGCCGAAACAGGGATTGACGGACCTGCTTTGGCAAAAAGTTACATGGCCCTTTATTTCGGCGAGGTGGGAGCGGATATAAGGGGGCTTGAAACGGTCCTGGGACGCAAGGCACGCCCTTCAGACGTGGAGCCCCTTACCTGGATGCTGGGTATGCTGGGTAGAAGTTTTTCAGCAAGCCATTTCGTGGAGGCCATGCGCCAATGGGACAAGGCCGCGAGGGTTATGGGAGGATTTTTTGAAAAATACGATTTATATCTTTGCCCGACAATAGCGGTTCCCCCTCCGAAAATCGGGGAACTGGCCCCGTCTTCCGGGGAGGCGGCCATGGTAAGGACGGTAAATACCCTGCGTTTGGGCGGGCTGCTTAAGATTTCAGGGGTTGTTGACCAGATGGCGGAAAAAAGCCTGTCAAAAATGCCTTTTACGCAGCTGGCAAATCAGTGCGGGCTTCCGGCCATGTCTGTTCCGCTCCATTTAAACGAGCAAAACCTGCCCATAGGGGTGCAGTTTGTTGCGCGCTTCGGTGATGAGGCGGGTCTATTCAGGCTGGCCGGACAACTGGAGCAGGCAAAACCCTGGTTTGACCGGGTACCATCACTATAATTTGTTTTTACTTGATGGCAAAGTAAAAAGTCCAATATCTGCGTTGCGCTGCATCCCTGCGGAATTTCACGTACGATTAAGTACGCTGCATTCCTCGGGATTTGCGCGCCGTGATCTTGAACTTTTTACTTTGCCATCTCAAAATCGACTTCCAAGGAAGCCCAAAGTCGGGGGCAGTTTTTGAAGCGACATTGAGCGTTTTCGGGAAAATTTCAGCAAATGCCGGAGCGTAAAAATTTCAAACTGTTTGAGGCCGATAGGCCGAGTTTTTGAAATTTTAGCGAAGG
>JAIPDS010000029.1 GCA_021737565.1 Desulfobacteraceae bacterium
CAAAAAAACTTATAAAATCCCGGCTTGAAAATTGCGGACAAATCCTCGTTGTAGAGGAAGTGATACCGTTTCTCGAAGAAAACATAAAGATACTGGCCGCTGAGCTGGCTCCCGAGATCGGTGCAAAAAAAATTTTTGCAAAGCGCAACGGCACGCTGCCCTCTGTGGGCGAGATGAATCCGGATTACATTATATCGGCCCTTTCTTCAATTCTTGGTATCAACTACAGCGGCGCACCCAAAGACTACACTGAAAAAGCGCAGTTGTGCGTTCTTGCCGGCGCTCCGGGCCGGGATCTTACCTTTTGCCCGGGATGTCCTCACAGAGCATCTTTCTGGAGTCTGCACAACGTGCTTGCCCTGGATAACCGCGAGGGCTTTGTATGCGGGGACATAGGTTGCTATTCAATGGGTATACGCGAGACCGGTTTTTTCACTGTAAAGACCATGCATGCCATGGGCTCTGGCGCAGGACTTGCAAGCGGTTTTGGAAAACTGGACCAGTTTGCAATGGATCAGCCGGTAATAGCGGTATCAGGGGACTCCACTTTTTTTCACGCAGTAATGCCGGCCCTTGTAAATGCCGTGCATCACAACTCTGATTTTACCCTGGTGGTATTTGACAACAGCGGCACGGCCATGACCGGATTCCAGCCCCATCCGGGACTTCAGGTGAATGCAATGGGGCGTCCGGCCCCTGCCCTGGATATAGCGGCCATCTCCAGGGCGATAGGCGCAAAAGTCCGCGAAAGCGATCCATTTGACATAGAGACCACCCAAAATACCCTTCTGGAGGCGATTGAGGACACAGGGGGGGTAAATGTAGTCATACTCAGGCAAAGCTGCGCGCTTAGCCCCGAGAAAAAAGGGAAACCCCGGTATGAAATGCACCTTGACCAAAGCATTTGCATCGGGGAGGACTGCGGCTGCAACCGTCTTTGCACCAGGGTTTTTAAATGCCCGGGCTTAAACTGGGACAAGGAAAAGGGGGCCGCGCGCATTGATGAAGTCATCTGTGCAGGCTGCGGTGTATGCGCCTTAGTTTGCCCTGCAGGGGCTATTACAAAAAAGGAGGTTTCATAGATCATGGCACCAGAAAAACTTCCGGCGGATCCCTTCAATCTTGTAATCACAGGCGTAGGCGGCCAGGGCAATGTAATGGCCTCGCGGGTTCTGGGAAACATCCTTTCACGCAAGGGTTACACGGTCACCATTGGAGAAACCTTCGGCGCCTCCCAGCGGGGCGGCTCGGTTATGAGCCATTTGCGGATATCCGGGGATAAAACCTGGTCTCCCCAGATTCCTAAAGGCAGGGCCCACGTTATTATATCCCTGGAGCCCACCGAAGCGGTGCGGGTACTGGCAGATTACGGCAATCCGCAGGTAGCCACCTTGTGTAACACAAGACCTGTGCATTCCATTTCCGTTATATCCGGCGAGGCTTCTTATCCCGAAGAAGATGAGTTTAAACAGTGGGTAAGGGATCTATCGGATAAAGCCTGGTTTCTTGAGGCCACAAACACCGCCATGGAAATGGGAAATCCGGTTTTTGCAAACATCATAATGATAGGTGCGCTCAGCGAAACCGGGATACTGCCGGTTGACGCCCAAACTTTTGAGTCCGTGCTGGGTGCGACCCTGGGCGCGGACAAGCTTGCCGTAAACCGGGAGGCTTTCCAAAAAGGCGCTGAAATGATCCGGACGACCGGGTCTGCCTGATCACCGACATTTTTCCTACAGGGGGCAATCAAATGTTGTGGAGAAGCAAAGACGTAATAACAAACAATGCCACCAGGCGCGCTCTTTTAAAATCAATGGGCTATACGGACTATGATCTGAAGCGCCCCCTTGTAGGCATCGCCAATTCCTGGAACACCTTTGTGCCCGGGCATTTTAATCTGCGCCAGATCGCCGCGGCAGTGAGCACCGGCATTTCCCAGGCAGGGGGAACCCCCATGGAATTCGGCTTTATAGCCGGATGCGACGGGCTGGCAAACGGCCATCCCGGCATGCATTACATCCTTCCTTCCAGAGACATGATAGCCAACGATATTGAAATGATGGTCAATGCCCATTGCCTGGACGCGGTGGCTCTGCTGGGTTCATGCGACAAGATAGTACCGGGTATGCTTATGGCCGCTGCAAGAATGGACATTCCCTCCATTATAGTTCCGGGCGGCTGCATGGAAGGCGGAATGTATTTTGACGGCAGGTCTTCTGACATTACCTCGCTGGCAGAAGCCCAGGGCATGCTTAAGGCGGGAAAAATAACAGAGGAGGAGTTTGCAGAGCTTGAGGATAATGCCGCTCCTGGCTGCGGCTCATGTTCATTTCTGGGCACAGCAAACAGCATGTGCTGCATTGCCGAAGCCCTTGGCATGACCCTTCCGGGGGCGGGAACCGCCCCGGCCACATCGGCGCTGCGCCTGCGGCTTGCGCAGGACTCCGGGCGTGCGGTCATGAATATTGCGGAAAAAGAAATTACTGCAAGAAATATCATCAACAAGATCTCCCTTGAAAACGCCCTGAAAGTGGGCATGGCCATCGGAGCGTCCACTAACCTCGCCCTGCATCTTCCGGCCGTGGCCTATGAAGCCGAAGCCGGCATATCGGTTGAAGATTTTGAAAAATACAGCCGGACAATTCCCCATATTGCCAGGATATATCCTTCGGGACCGGCCAATGTGAAAGATTTCCACAATGCAGGAGGCATATCCGCAGTGATGAAAGAACTGGCCTCCGTGCTTGATCTCGGGGCAATGACCGTAACCGGCAGAACCATGGGGGAAAATATTTATTCAGCCAAAACGCAAAACCCCGAAATCATAAGGACCATGCAGCAACCCTTTGGAAGGGAAGGCGGACTGGCGATTCTTCGCGGCAACCTGGCCCCGGATACAGCAATCTCGAAACCCGCTGCAATTGAACCTTCAATGCGCAAATTCAAAGGAAAAGCCAGGGTTTTCAACTCAGAGGAGACCGCCATGGAAGCGGTCGGCAACGGAGTTATCAAAGAAGGCGATGTCATAGTTATCCGGTACGAAGGCCCTAAAGGAGGGCCGGGCATGAGGGAAATGGCAAGGATCTCAAAATTCATCTACGGCCTGGGCCTTGCATTGAAAACCGCCCTGGTTACAGACGGCAGATTTTCAGGGACCAACAACGGCTGCTTTGTCGGCCACGTCTCCCCGGAGGCAGCAGAAGGAGGGCCTATTGCAGCAGTCAATGACGGAGATGAAATAACCATAGACATCCCTGAAAGAAAACTCACGCTCCATGTATCAGAAGATGAAATCAAAAAAAGAATGCAGCAGTGGGAAAAGCCCGAACCCAAATTTAAAAGCGGTTATCTGGCGATCTACAGCCGCCTGGCCGAATCGGCAAGCAAAGGCGCTGTTATAAAGCACAGAATTAAATAAGTACCTTCCAGAAAATCATAGAGTTCAAGGAGTTTTTCAATATCCCATAACCAAAGTATATAAGAGGTTATCATGAGAATCCGGTTGCCCCAGCTTCTGTGGTATGAAAACAACACCCTTGAAATTGATCTGCCCGATGACTGGGACGTGGAAATCTGTCCCATGCAGGGGGCAGACCGCCCTCTTCTTACGGTTGAGCAGATGGAGAGCGCAATCTTAAATCCCATAGAATCGCCCCGCATCCGCGACATTGCCCGGGACAAGAAAACCGCTGTAATCGTGTTTGACGATATGACCCGGCCCACCCGCACCTATGAACTTGCCCCGATTGTATTAAAAGAACTGGAGGCCGGCGGCATAAAAAGGCACGACATTACCTTTGTCTGCGCCCTGGGTGCTCACGGAGCCCTTACCCAGATAGAACTGAGAAAAAAGCTTGGAACATACATCCTGGAAAACTACCGGGTATTTAACCACAACCCTTATGAAAACTGCGTGCAGGTCGGGACCACAAGCTACGGCACCCCCGTGATGTTTAACAGGGAGGTAATGGAGGCCGATGTCAAGATCGGCATAGGCTGTGTCACCGCGCATCCCCAGGCCGGTTTTTCAGGAGGTGGCAAGCTTCTTCTGCCCGGAGTTTCCCATATAGACACCATAAGCCATTACCATCTCGAGGTCTCGGCCCAGGCGCCTGAAACCATGGGCCTTGGGAAATACGAGGATAATATCCTGCGCAAAAACATCAGCGAAGCAGCGGGAATGGCGGGAATGGATTTTACAATAAATGTGATTTTCAATGACCGTGGCTGTTCAACCGCTGTCTTTGCCGGCGATATAGAGGCCGCGCACGCCCGGGCGGTTGAACTGGCAAAAACAGTGTATGAAACCCGGCTGGACAGTCCGGGAAAAGACGTGGTTATAGCCAATGCCTTTGCCAAGGCAAATGAAATGACCATTGCAACCCGCCTGGGTATAAAGGCCCTTGGCGGCACAAAGGGGACGGTTGTGGTTATAGCAAATTCGCCGGAAGGCCAGGTGGTTCATTATCTTCTGGGCCGCTTCGGCAAAAATTACGGGGGCAGGCAATACCCTGTAACAAAGGTTCCTCCTGATCTTGACCTTATTATAATGGCCCCGTATTTCGGCAAAAATTTTGCCGACTGGTTTGCAAACCCGGAAGCAATCAAATTTACCCGCAACTGGGATGAAGCCATGGATATTCTAAGGCCAAGATTCGGGGCAAAAACAAAGGCCGCGGTAGTTCCAAACGCCACTATGC
Source organism: Desulfobacteraceae bacterium (assembly GCA_021737565.1). GTDB lineage: Bacteria > Desulfobacterota > Desulfobacteria > Desulfobacterales > Desulfosalsimonadaceae > Desulfosalsimonas. Next base: position 4,701 of record JAIPDS010000029.1, read on the forward strand.
AGTACTGAAAAAATGCAGTCGCATCAGGAGCAGGCATGAAGGATTCCATACTTATAATCAACGAAAAGGACAATGTGGCCGTTGCCCTTAAGGATTTTGATGCCGGGCAAAAGGCCTCTGCCGGGGACATGGAACCAATACGGGTCCTGGAGCCTGTGCCGGCTGCACACAAAATAGCCCTGCGTGATATTGAACCGGGCGAAAATATTATTAAATACGGAGAAACAGTGGGAAAAAGCACGGCCCGGATAAAAAAGGGCGCCTGGGTGCATGCCCACAACCTGGAGGGCGGGCGATGAATAACCCGGGAAAAATATACGGATACAAACGGGCGGACGGGCGGTTCGGAACAAGGAATCACGTGCTTGTCATGGCAACGGTTTCCTGCGTAAACGGAGTGATAAACCGTGTGGCAAAAGAGGTACCCGATGCCGTATGCATACCCCACGGCTACGGGTGCGGACGCGGCGGACGCGACAGGGAGATACTTTTCCGCGTGTTTTCGGGAATAATAAGACATCCCAACATAGGGGCCGTGGTCCTGGTGGGTCTTGGGTGCGAAAGATCCAACATCAAATCACTGCTTCCCCTTATAGACACTTCTGAAAAACCTGTTACCTGTCTTAATGTACAGGAAGAAGGCGGTTCCCTTAAGACCGCGGACAAGGCGGTAAAAGCGGCCCTAGATCATCTGTCGGCCATATCAGGGGCAAAGCGCGAGCCCATGGACTGGAAGGACATGCTGGTATCCATCGAATGCGGCGGCTCTGATGCGTTTTCCGGCATAACGGCCAACGTGGCCATGGGCGCGGTATCCGACTGGCTCATTGACCAGGGGGCCTCTGTTATGTTCGGGGAAAATACCGAAATGATCGGGACTGCCCATGTCCTTGCCCGCCGCGCCCAAAACAGCGCGGTTGCGGAACAGATCACGCAAATGGTGGAACGGGCAGAAGATCTGACCAAACAAATCCTTGGCAAAAAAGCCGGCCTCGCGATTTCGCCGGGCAACATGGACGGCGGAATGAGTTCCATTGCGGAAAAATCCATGGGCTGTATTGTCAAGGGCGGCACTCGCCCCATAGTCGAAGTGGTGGATTACGGCCAGCCGCCCTCCAAAAAAGGCCTGATACTGCAGGACGGCCCGGGTTACGACCCGGATTCTCTTACCGGCTTTGCGGCAAGCGGATCTCAGCTCATGTTCTTTACCACCGGCAGGGGCTCGCCTGCCGGATTTCCGGGGATACCGGTGATCAAGGCCGCCAGCAACAGCCGCACCTACAGGGCCATGGAAGATGATATGGATATAAACGCGGGCGAACTGATGGAAGGAAAGCCTCTTAACCGTCTCACCGATGAAATAATAGACCGGATGATAAGGGTTATAAACGGCGAATTGTCAAAACCCGAGGCCAACCGTATGGATGTATTTACCATGCTCACCGTAAATCCCTCCTTCTAGTTAAAACCGTCGGATTTGTATTGCCCGGGGAAGAGTTCTGGTGTATTTTTAAATTTTTGCGTAATGATTAACTGTTTTTCCCGGAGCACAGCAAATGCAGTCAAATCTCCCGTACGGATGCATGCCGCTGGTGGTGCCCGCCCTTGTTGCGGCAGCCAGCGCACTTTTATGCGGCCGCGAGCTTGCACCCTCCATTGCCTTCTGTGCCGGAGTAATGGGCCCGCTTATAGGCGCCGATCTGCTCCATCTAAAAGAGAACGAAAAAATAAATACATGAATTATATTTTAATAAAAGTCTGAAAACGGCAACAGAAAATTATCCAAGGGAGGTGGAATCATGCAGATTCTCGTTCTTTATTATTCCAAGGGAGGCAACACGAAAAAACTTGCAGAAGCCGTTGCAGAAGGCGTGGAATCGGTCAGCGGAGCAAGCGCGCTTCTAAAGTCAACCAGCGAGGTCACAAAGGACGATTTTGTGAACTCGGGAGGCGTCATTGCCGGCTCCCCGGTTTACTTCGGCGTTATGGCCTCGGAATTAAAAAAGATATTTGACGACTACGTAGGCATCCGCAAAAAGATGGAAGGCAAGGTCGGCGCGGCATTTGCCACTTCAGCGGATCCGACCGGGGGCAAGGAAACAACAATGATGTCAATCATCCAGTGCCTGCTGATATACGGTATGGTGATCGCGGGGGATCCCATGTCTGCCACCGGACATTTCGGCACCGCCTGCTCGGGAGCCCCGGATGAAAAGACAAGGAGCAATGCAGCAAAGCTGGGGGCAAGGGTTGCAAAGCTTGCGGCCCAGCTTGGCTCCTAATAGTTAAAAAGCAAATAGTTAAAAAGCACTTGACTCTGCCCTGCCTGTGGGATAGGGTAGTGCCATTGCTACTCTATTTTGCTAATAAGGCAGAAGATCATGGACAGAGGAAATAATTGGGACTGGGAGCCTGGTAAAAGAGAAATCGGGGATCTGGCGGCATGGAGCGGGCGTTATGATATGGTTTATGCGCCATGCGTAAGCCCGGACGGTGAAAATATCGCCGCCATAGTTAAGACCGGAGACGATGAATGGAGTGTCTGCGTAAACGGCCGGACCTGGGACGCCCGATTTGAAAAGATCTGGAATCTGATGTTTTTGCCGGACAACCGCCTGATCGCCATGGTTTCGGATTCCGCCGTGTGGACGGTGGCTATTGACGGAAAAACATGGGATAACTGGTACGAGTTTGTCTGGTCCCCTGTTTTTGGAGCCGAAAGCGGCCGTATTACGGTCGCCGCCCAGGCGGGGCTGAGGTATTTTGCAGTAACCGAAGATACCCCCTGGGCAAATGATTTTAACGCGCTTACCAGCCTTACAACCACCCGGGACGGGCAAACAAGCGCTGCAGTTGTCCAGCACGGATCGTTTCCGGAGGCCGACATTGATAAATTCCAGGAAGGCTATTTTACGGCTGCATTAAACGGCTCCGCCTGGGATTCGTGCTATGTAAATGCCTGGGAGCCCGAACTTTCCGAAGACGGCCGCCATCTTGCAGCAGCAGTACGCACCAGCATTTATAATTATACAATAGCGATTGACGGCCGGACCTGGGACAAAACGTTTTCCTGCGTCTGGGAACCTAAATTCAACCCCAAAGACAATTCAGTCACCGCACCTGTAAAAGTTCCGGATGGCTGGACTATTGCACGAAATGCGGACCCGATCTGGCAGGGACGATACGTCCAGCTCTGGCACCATATGTACAGCCCTGACGGAAGCCGTGTTGCCGCAATCGGGGCCCCGGAATACGGAAAATGGACAATTGTCGAAAACGACCGGCCCTGGCGTATCCGTTTTAAGGACCTTGTCACTGATGCCGTCTACAGTCCCGCAGGAGACCGCATTGCATGTGTCGGAAAGTCCGACGGTAAATGGCATGTAGCATTAAATGATTTTATATGGGATACGCCCTGGGATATGGCCTGGCAACCGGTTTTCAGCCCGGACGGGCGGCATGCCGCCGCCCTGGTGGAAAAGGACGGCAAATACACAATCGCGGTCAACGGCCGTCCGGCGGATATAACCTTTGCCGCTGCCTGGCAGCCGGTTTTCAGCCCGGACGGAGGCAGGCTTTTGATAAAAGGAGTGCTGCCGCAGAGCATGGGCGGGCAGTACTGCAGATACGTTCTTAAAACAGAAAACGTGGCGGGATAGGAAAGGAGCGGCCTTAATGCACGCGATCTACGAGCTTGCCGGCGGTTTTCTGGTATGGGCGGCCCTTGTGATCTTTGCGGGCGGCACGGTGATCCGGATGGCATGGCTGGCAGCGACCGCCCGGAAAAAAGATGCCGCAGTATTCCATTACTTCAGCTTCTATTATGCTCTTCGCTCGATTCTGCACTGGATAGTGCCGTTTGCCAGCAGAAACATGCGCCTGCATCCGGTGATGACCGCGGTTACATTCATTTTCCATTTATGCCTGATTATTACGCCGATTTTTGCCGCAGCCCATGTCATACTCATAGCCGAATCCTGGGGCGGCGGATGGTGGTATCTTCCGGACGCGGCGGCAGATATCATGACCCTTACGGTCATACTGGGATGTGTTTTTTTCCTTATAAGGCGCATTTCAAAAAAAGATGTCAGGTATCTGAGCACTGCAGGAGACTATATATTGCTCGTGATTGTCGCAGCTCCCTTTTTATCCGGATACTGGAGTTATCATCAATGGAGCGGATTTGAAATTGCGGGCATTGTTCATATGCTAAGCGGAGAACTCCTGCTTATCTGCATACCTTTTACAAGGCTTTTCCACATGATCCTGTTTCCGTTTACGAGGGGATATGCAGGATCGGAATTCGGAGGGATGCGAAGCGCGAGGGACTGGTAGAGCAATAAAAAGATTTACAATGGACCGGCGGGCCGTATTATGAAAAAACAAAATAATTTAAACAACACGCAAAACCCGGGACAGATCCATGACATCGGAATCAAACGCGGGGCAGGCCGGCTTTCCCGGGAGAAAATCGCTTCGGTGCTCGAAAAACTGATCGAGACCGAAGGCGGTGCGCGTCTGTCAGCCTATATCAACACCTGTGTGCATTGCGGCCTGTGCAGCGATGCATGTCATCATTATTTATCCCGCGGCTGTGATCCGCGTTTTTCACCGGCAGGCAAAGTCAAGCAGACAGTATCCACTATCCTGGCCAAAAAAGGAAAGGTCAGTCCAGAGTTCATCAAGAGGACCTGTGAAATAGCATTTACCGAGTGCAACCTGTGCCGCAGGTGCCAGCTTTACTGCCCTTTCGGAATTGATATTTCTTATCTGATGCTTTTTATAAGGCGCGCATGTCATCTGCTGGGCGTGGTACCCCAGTATATCCAGGACACCGCCCACAGCCATTCGGCAACAATGAACCAGATGTGGGTAAGAGATGACGAGTGGATAGACACCCTGCAGTGGCAGGAGGAGGAAGCCCGCGACGAGATCCCGGATCTGCGTATTCCCATAGATAAACAGGGGGCCGACATCTTTTACTCGGTAATCGGCCCCGAGCCCAAGTTCCGGCCCCAGCTTATATATCAAATGGCGGTTATCATGCATGCCGCCGGCGCTGACTGGACGCTTCCTTCTGCCCCCGGCTGGGACAACAGCGACATGTGCATGTATACCGGAGATGTGGAAATGACGGCCCGGCTCAAAAAAGTCCATTTTGAAGCCGCAATAGGCCTTAAAAACAAGCGGATAGTAATGGGCGAATGCGGCCACGCATTCCGCTCTGTCTACGATGTGGGCAACCGGCTGCTGGGCTGGAAAATGCCTCCGCTGCCGACTGTTCACGCAATCTCCTTCTACAGCGAACTGCTGGAGGAAGGGCGGATTGAAATTGATCATAAATTCGAACGTCCCGTCACTTTCCACGATCCCTGCAACATAGTCCGGGGCCGGGGGCTGCACGAAACTGCCAGATATATAATAAACAGGGTCTGCAAAACCTTTATAGAGCTTGAACCGAACCGGGAGCACAACTTCTGCTGCGGCGCGGGCGGCGGAGTGATAAACTGCGGCCCTCCGTTTAAAACCAAGCGCGTGGAAAGCAACAAGGTAAAGGCCGATCAGCTTGCCGCGGCCAGAGAAAAAGGGGCCGAGGTGGTAATCGCCCCATGTCACAACTGCCACGGTGGTCTTGAAGAAATTATAGAGCATTACGAACTGGGCATGGAGCTCATGTTCCTAAGCGATATCCTCTATGAATGCATAAAAAAGAAATAAGGAAATTTAATGGCGGCCTTGAAATCAAACATTCTCAGACTCCTGGTTGTCTTCCTTGTTTTGGCGGCCTGTGCCGCTGCGGCAAGAGCTTATGTTACCATTGTTGAGGACAGCGCATTTGACGACCGGCAAATGCGGCCGCAGGTTTCCTTTGAGCATAACGAGCACAATGAAAAAGCAGGCATTGAATCCTGCAATACCTGTCACCATTTCTACGAAAACGGTGAAAAAAGAAAAAACAGCGATTCGGTCGGCATGGAATGCTCAAGCTGCCATTATAAAGCGGAATCCGGCGAACTGGAACTGATCCGTATCTATCACAAACAATGCAAAAGCTGCCATTTACAAAAAGAACAAGGCCCTGTCCAGTGCGGACAATGTCACAGAAAAACCGGGGAAAATCCCTGACACCCCTTCCCTTTTACCCACTTTTTCACAAACGGCTCTTTGGCCAGGCTTCTTTTTTTTCCTTCGTGAGAAATTACAGCAGGGTCCCGGAAATACCGGTATCTTGAACAAGGGATTTGACAAACAGGCAGGTTTTCATATAAAAGAATTTTCCGTATATATTCCGAGCCGTGAAGTTATTTAAAACCGGAAGGGGAAAATGGGAAAAAAATTCGATTTCTTTAACGACCACTCCGAACAGTTCCTGGAAATGGCCTTTTGTTCGGATTATTTTGAAACCCTGGCCTCACCTGACGGTCATGGCAAAAATACCGGGGACTGCGGAGATACCGTGGAAGTTTTTTTATGCGAAAACAACCAGCGGATAAGCCGGATCGCATTTAAAATAGAGGGCTGCATAAACACCAGGGCGTGTGCAAATACCATCGCACGACTGACAGAGGGCAAAACCGTCACCAACGCCTGGAGCCTTACCCCGCAGGATATAATCGATTATCTGCAAAGCCTTCCTCCCGAGTCCCGTCATTGCGCGGAACTTGCCTGCGGGGCGCTTTACAGGGCGCTTGCCGATCTTAGAACAAATATTCGCGATCCGTGGAAAAAGAATTATATTTCAAGGTAAGAATATAATTCAATCATATATCACGGCCGGAAATGCACGACATAATCGATACGCTCGTAAAAAACACACAGGATTTGGCGGCAATTACCGATACGTCAGGCAATCTGCTATATCTTAACAGCCTGGCCGGCAAAATTCTCAAAATCCCGGAAGATGCTCCCCCCGAATCCAATCTGCTTTTCGGGACAAAAAACAGGGGCCGGCTGAACTTTAACAGGATTATAGCCCACAGGGAAGCTGACGGTACTGTCTCGTGCTTTTCTTTTCATTTGCCCGGTCTTCTCAAAGAAAACACCGCGGGCAAAACATCCCCCTCTCCTGGCGAGGAAAAACTAAAAGCGCTTATAGATGCCTCCAAAACCATATTTTCCTCAACCAGCATTGAAGAGGTTCTGGAAAGTACGCTGGGCTCGGCATGCATTCTTACAGGCTGCCGCATGTCCGCATATTGCGAGATCCCCCGCATGCCGGAAAAATTTTTCCCGGTGCGCAGATACTGCACATCCGATGACATTGCTCCGGAACAAGCCGAAGCCGTCCTGAATCAGGCTGCCCTTTTGCTAAACTATGAACCGTTTTTAAAAGCACTGGAAAATCAGGCAACGGTCAGGGTACTTGACGTGGTGTTCCAGGAGGATCAAACCGCCAAAGGACAGGAGCCGGAAAAGTTTACTTCGTGTACAATGATTTTTACGCGCGTGCCGGGCCTGAAAGCCCATAATCACGGCGTAATACTGACCTGGGATCCGGATAAAAATGAATTCAGAGAGGGGGAGGAAACCCTGCTCGAAGAGCTGTCATCGTTTGCATCACTTGCCCTTGGCCACTTTCAAAGCGGACTGATGCCGGATCATATGAGCATGGAAATGGACCAGATATTTTCCGCACTTGCCGAATCGGTAATAGCCTATGACAAAACCGGCGCCCCGGTTATGGCAAATCCCGCAGCAATGGAAATGCTCGGGTTTGACCCGGTAGACATGTCCGGAGAAGCCTTTATCCAGAAAAAAGCGCTTTTATATCCCACCGGCCGCCCGGTTCCCTTTGATCAGCTCCCATGCCAGCGGGCCCTTGCAGGAAGTAGCGTAAGGGGGGAAACCTATCTTCGCACTGATGCCAGGGGTTTGGAGCGCATTTACGAATTCAATGCGGTTCCGCTTATTCATAACAACCGGGTTGCCGGAGCCGTGACGGTTGCCAGGGACGAGACCGAGCGAAACAGGCTCATGGATCAGCTTGAAACCGAGCGCACGGCTCTTCAGGCCATTATCAACAATGCACCGGAGGCAATCGTTGTGGTGGACGAGGAGTGCAGGGTTGTGATGACCAACCCCGCGGCCCAAAAATTATACAAGCATTCGCCCGAATACGCACAAAGCGATGCCTCGGAAATTTCACCTTCAGAAATCCCGTATGATCCGGTGGACCTTCCCCTGGCAAGATCGGTGTTCCAGGGGGAAATGATAGTGGATCATGAGCTGACCACCTGCCTTCCTGACGGAGAGTTTCGCCATATACTTGTAAACACGGCTCCCATACGAAATCCCGGCGGTGAAATAACTGGAGCGGTGGGCGTGTTCCACGATATTACCCAGCGCAAACGCGAACGGCTGGAACTGCGCAGGGCAAGAGACGAGCTTGAAAAACGCGTGGAGGAACGCACATATGAACTGCGGCATCTCTCCCACCGAATGTTAGATACCCTGGAGTCAGACCGTCAAAAAATAGCCAAGGAGCTCCATGACAGCCTGGGGGCCAGTCTTGCGGCTATAAAATTCAGCCTTGAAGAGAAACTGGCCCATATGCAGCCCGACCCGCCCGATAATATCATGTCACTTGAAAATATAATCTCCTATCTTATGGACACCATAAAAGAAACCAAGCGTATCTCCGCATCCCTGCGGCCCACTATACTTGACGACCTGGGACTTCTGGCCACTATCACCTGGTTTTGCAGGGAATTTAACACTTTTTACCAGGACATCAAAATTATCGAACAAATAGACATCGAGGAAGAGGAAATAGAAGAGGCGCTCAAGATAGTCATCTACCGCATCATGCAGGAGGCAATGAACAATGCGGCAAAGCACGCACGCCCGGAAACCATAGTGCTGTGCCTGAAAAAAAACAGCGGCCGTATCGAACTTGCGGTAACAGACGACGGCTGCGGATTTGACCCGCAGAGCCGGCTCAATTCCCCGGACCCCATGAGCGGACACGGTATACAGGGGATGAAGGAACGGGCCAAAATATGCGGGGGGGAATTTAGAATTCAGTCTAAGCCCGGCATCGGAACAGCGGTCAGCGTAAGTTTTCCGAGCAACTTCTGCACGGCCTGAGGCTAAGAGGATTTTTCCACCAGCCCCTGTTCAATGGCAAATGAGGTCAGGGCTGCCGTGCTGTGAAGATCAAGCTTGTTCATTATATTGGCCCGGTGCTTTTCAACGGTCTTGGTGCTTATATGAAGCATTTCCGCGATTTCCCGGTTCAGGTAACCTTCTGCAAGAAGCTTTAAAACCTCGCGCTCCCTCCTGGTAATGCTGTCCCATACAGACCGCGTTTTCATCCGCTTGCGGCCCTCTATGTAGCCCTCCAATACATTATCCGCGATTCCTGGACTTATATATGTCCTGCCTTTTAAAACGCTGTTGATAGCCACCAGCAGTTCCTCCCGGCTTGCATCCTTTATGCAATAACCGTTGACCCCGGCGTTGAAGGCTTCGAGTACATACTGGTCGGATTCATGAATGGTCAGGGCCAGGACCGCGACCTGGGGGTGCAGTCTTTTTACTTCATTTAATACACTTATTCCGCCCAACCGGGGCATGGAAAGATCGAGCAAAAGCAGATCAGGGGGATTTTCCCGGAGGATGTCAAGAGCCTCAAGCCCGTCTTCAGCCTCCCCAACAACCTCGAGATCCTTTATGCCGTCGAGCATAGCCTTTAAGCCTTCGCGAAACAGCCGGTGATCTTCTACAATAACTATTTTTTTTGCTCCCATGCCTGACATTATTATAAAAAAACCGCCGCATGTCAATATAAACGGCATGCGACGGCATATATTCCAAACTGATTCCGGCTCTCTTATCAGGCTGAACGTGCGTATCCGGCAAATTCGTCAAAATCGTGTATTTCTCTTGACAGATACAGCTTAAGATCGTCCACGATCTGTTTTTCAAGCTGGCGAACCCGTTCCCGCGAAAGACTCAGCCTGTCTCCCAGGGACTGAAGAGTCATCGGCGTCTCCGAGTAAATCCTCAGATCCAGAATTTCGCGTTCCCTGTGGGGGATATTGCTCCGGAATTCGTAAACCTTGTTGTTGACCACTCCGTCAACCTCCCTGTCTGCAAACCTCTCCTCGACCGATTTGTCATCATCGACCCTGAGAAAATCCACCCAGTCGGTATCAGAGTCCTCATTTAAAGGCGCGTCCAGTGAAATATCCTTATTCTGGAGGCGCTGCTCCATATCCACGACATCTTTTTCCTCCACCCCGCACTGCTCGGAAAGTTGCCTGGAATCCGGGTCAATGCCCATTGAGGCAAGTTTCCTCCGCTCCTGCTTTAGCCTGTAGAAAAGCTTGCGCTGGCCTTCAGTGGTGACAACCTTTACCATCCGCCAGTTGTCCTGCATGTATTTCAGGATATAGGCCTTTATCCAGAAAGATGCGTAATATGAGAACTTGACATTTCTTTCAGGATCGTATTTTCTTACCGCCTGCATCAGCCCCACGTTGCCTTCCTGTATAAGATCCAGTAAATTGCGGTTCCAGAAGCGCTGAAACTTAAGTGCAATTTTGACCACCAGGCGTAGATTTGCCACCACCATTTGATATGCAGCCTCGTCATCGCCGTGCTCCTGTATCCTTCGGGCCAGTTCCCTTTCCTGATCCCGGCTGATAAGGCCGTGATTCCTGATTTCAGCCATATACTGCTGGACGGGGTCATAATTCTTTTTCCCGGTTTTAAACTTTTTCCCGTCAGACTTTTTGGTCCTTATGGTTTGTTCTATATCTGCATATAAAGGCTCTCCGTCAGTGTTCTTTGCCGAATCACCCGCAATATTCATCGGATCTTTTAACATGGCAGAACCTCCTTTGTGGTTTGCAAAAATTTAAGCAGCCGTTATTTTTAACTCATATATATGCAATCACAGATGTTAAAAACATGGGTAAAAGACAGTATTTTGAAGTACGCAGGCAAGTAGTCGATGCAGTTATCAGGAGTAAAAGGAGGAGGCTTGCAACCGGGAAAATTTTTCAGCCGGCGCGGACAAAGTAAAAAGAAAACCGATTACTACGATGTCATTGTCATAGGCTCCGGTTCGGGCATGGCGACGGTTGAAAACGCGGTTGATGCGGGAATGCATACCGCACTTGTGGACAACGGACCGGCGGGCGGGACCTGTCTTAACCTCGGCTGCATTCCTTCGAAAATGCTGATTGCCGCCGCAGACCGGGTCATGGAGATCCGGGAGGCTGAAAGATACGGCATATCTGCACAAATATCTGAAATTGATTTCCCAAATATAATGTCTGCGATGAAAAATGCAGTTGTACCCGACCATGAGCGGATACACCACGGGCTTAAAAACGATTCAAGGTTCGACTATTATGAAGGGATCGGAAAGTTTACAGATGATCTCACCCTTGAGGTAAACGACCGTGTAATAAAGGGAAAAACTATTTTCATAGCATCAGGGGCCCGGCCGGATATTCCCCCTATTGCCGGGCTTGATAAAACCGATTTTCTGACCAGCAACACGGTCTTAAATCTTGAAAAGCTTCCCGAAAGCCTGGCAATTATAGGGGGCGGTTATATTGCCGCTGAATACGCGCATTTCTTTTCAGCCATGGGAACCGGGGTGACTATATTTCAAAATAAAAAAAAACTGATCCCGGCAGAAGAACCCGAGATAGCAGAAACGCTTGCCAAATCCTTGTCTGAACGCATCACGGTCAAAACAGAGGTCACGGTTACCGGGGTTGAGCACCAGGGCAGCGGCGTTAAAATCAGCTACAATGGAAACGATCCGGGCGACAGAAACAGTATAACCGCGGAACGGGTCCTTATCGCCGCCGGCAGAAAATCGAATGCGGACCGGCTTGCCGTGGAAAAAACCGGAATTGAAACCGATGAAAGAGGATTTATAAAAACAGATGATTACCTGGAAACATCCAGAAAAGGAATCTGGGCCTTTGGGGATGCAAACGGAAAACACATGTTTACCCACGTGGCAAACGCTGAAGCCTCTGCGGCCTGGGACAATGCAATGGGGGATGAAAAAAGAAAATTTGATTACCGCGCAGCCCCCAGGGCTGTATTTACCTGGCCGCCAATAGCATCAGTTGGACTAAAAGAAGCAGAGGCGCAAGAAACCCGGGATGTGATGGTGGGAAAAGCCGGTTATGACCAGTGTGCAATGGGCATGGCGCTTCGCGAAAAACAAGGATTCGCAAAAGTAATAATAGACAGACAAAGCTTTGAACTGCTCGGTTTCCACATCATAGGCCCTCATGCGCCGATTGTCATCCAGGAGGTGGTAAATGCCATGGCTTCTGGCATGCGCGCCGGTCTAGTGCTGGCGGGCATGCACATACATCCCGCTTTAAACGAACTTGTGATGAAGGCCTTTTCAAACCTGAAGTGACAACAGGAGAAGAATTCAGCAGACCCAGCAGATGCGGCTAAGGGTTTACGTGTATAAAAATACTGTATTTTCCGGATTGATATGATCCGTGCAAGATTATATTATTTATAAGGATGATGTAAAAAGCGGGTTCCCGGATTCCGGGAAACCTTTTGGGACTTATTAAAAAGCTATTAACCCAAATCAAAAGGAGGATATGATCATGAAAATGGGCGAGCTGTTCCAGAGCGGAGACTGGAAGAACGAAAAACATGTACCTGCAATAGAATGCCCGGACAGCGTAAAGGCTGACGAGGCGTTTGACGTAAAAGTATCGATCGGCAAGGAAATCGGACACCCAAACACCACAGAGCATCACATACGGTGGATAAGAGTTTATTTCAAGCCAGAGGGCGGCAAGTTCGCCTATGAAGTGGGAAGCTACGAGTTCAACGCCCACGGCGAAAGCGCTGAAGGGGCAAACCAGGGCCCAGTGTACACGGAACCCAAAGTAACGGCTACTGTTAAAATCAACAAGCCGGGCACCCTGCTTGCCTCGATTTACTGCAACATCCACGGACTGTGGGAAAACGAGGCCCAAATCAAGGTATCCTGAATTTCCCCCGCTTAAATGCGCCCCCCATGCCGCTGTCGCCCCGGGCTGACAGCGGCATTTTATTTTACTGAACCTTCAAATACCAACCCGGCTCTTGCAGTCCTTCCCGCTGCGGGCCGCCGGGGCGGATTTGTCGCTGCCGACCGTTTTCGGGATTCGGCCTTCGCCTTACGCTGGAATTTCAAAAACTCGGGCTTACGCCCTCAAACAGTTTGAAATTCATACGCGTAAGCCTCCGGCCGAATTTTTCCCGAAAACGCTCGATGCAGGCTCACAAACCGCCCCCACGACCCTGAGACCAAATCCCGGGAAGCTTCAGGTTTAGACTCCAGACTGTTTCAAGCACTCGGGTTTAAAAGAATTTCCCTTGGCAGAGGCTGTTCTGTAAATTTTAATCTTGTAGGTCTGCACCATGCGGCTAAGCCGGGGGCGGGCTTTGAGGGCGCATTGCATGAGGGCCGGCAAGCAGCTGCAGGCGAGCGGAGCCGGGCGGCCGGCGCTTGTTTGAGCACACGATAGTGTGCGAGTTCGCCGGACGCCGCGTAGCGAGCCGTGCAGATGCCCGGCCCGAATGCAGCGCCTGAAAAGACCGCCCCCGGCTTGGCCCGCATCCTTTACAACCAGACTGCGGCTTTGTGTCTTCCCAGACATCACCATAATCCAAGGAATCCCTCCAATCCCTGCAAATACCAACTTGCCTCTTGCAGTCTTTTTCACGGATTTACAAAATCCCTTGATAAAAGTATAATAAATGCAATTTCTGATCACTGAATACCATGATCGTATAAGGGGAGACAGCCATGAAAAAACTGGTACGGACGGGTTTGATGCTGATCCTGTTGTGTGCTTTTCTACAGCCTGACGCGGCTTTCAGCAAGGAAGACGTTGCTCCTTTAAGCACAGAGAGTCAGATGTGTATCGGGTGTCATGCGTCAGTAACACCCGGCATAGTCTCAGACTGGAAAAACAGCCGCATGGCAAAGACCACTCCCGGCCGGGCAAAAGAAAAACCGGATCTTGAAAAACGGGTCTCATTTGAAAACATGCGGAAGGAGCTTGCAGATGTGGTGATTGGTTGCGCTGAGTGCCATACCATGAACCCGGAAAAACACGAAGACACTTTTGATCATGCAGGTGTCAGGGTACATCCGGTTGTAACCCCTGGCGACTGCGCTGCCTGCCATCCCGCGGAAAGAAAAGAATTCTCCGAAAACATAATGGCCGAAGCCCACGGCAATCTCGAAGACAACCCCTTATACGGTGCTCTTGTCACCGCAGCCGCAGGCAGCCTGAAATTCTCCGATATGAAGCTTGAACAAAAGGAACCTTCCGATGATACAAAGGCGGATTCATGCCTGTTCTGCCATGGCACGAAACTGAAGGTCAAAAAAACAGCCGGGCGTGAAACCGACATGGGACCAATGGAATTTCCTGTGATACAGGGGTGGCCCAACCAGGGGGTGGGAAGAATAAATCCTGATAACAGCAAGGGAAGCTGCTCTGCCTGCCACCCGCGCCACAGGTTTTCCATAGAAACAGCCAGGAAACCGGAAACCTGCTCCCAGTGCCACAAGGGCCCGGATGTTCCCGCCTACAAGGTATACAGCGTAAGCAAGCACGGCAACATCTATAACTCTCAGAAAAACTCGGATAAATGGGATTTTGCTTCGGTTCCGTGGAAAGTGGGGAAAGACATGGAAGCCCCGACATGTGCGGCATGTCACATAAGTCTTCTGACAACCGAAGACGGAACCCCCCTTGCGCAAAGAACCCACAGGATGAACGACAGGCTTGCATGGCGGATTTTCGGCCTTCCATACGCCCATGCACACCCGCAATCACCCGACACATCGAAAATAGTAAACAAAGACGGCCTTGCCCTGCCCACGGCGCTTGACTCAACCCCTGCCCGGGACTTCCTGATATCTGAAAATACAATGAATAAAAGAGAAGAGACAATGCAGCAGGTATGCCGGGGATGCCACAGTAGCGGCTGGATAAAGGGCCATTTCAGCCGCCTTGAAAGTACAATAGAAGAAACAAACGCCCAGACCCTCACGGCAACTAAAATTCTGCAGGAAGCCTGGGAGAAAGGCGCGGCAAAGGGCCCTTCAGAGAACAAAAGCCCCTTTGACGAAGCCATTGAACGCATGTGGGCCGAAACATGGCTGTTTTACGCCAATTCAACAAGATTTGCCTCTGCCATGGGCGGTGCGGATTACGGGGTTTTTGCCCAAGGCAGATGGTATCTTACCGGAAATATTACACTTATGGTAAAACTACTGGAACTGAAAACCGATTTGAAACAAAAAGACTGAAAAAATAAGACCCGGCCTATGCCGACTGCTCCATGCGGGCGGCAAGAAGGGCCGCGCCCATTGCCCCGGTAAGCTGGGCATGAGGAGAAACCCTTATGGATACTCCCAGCTTGTTTTCAAGCGCCCTTACCGCACCGGAATTTTTTGCAACCCCGCCCGTCATCATGACCGGCCCCGTGACACCGAGGCGCTTTGCCATTGCGGAGATCCTGGATGCAACAGATTCATGGATACCGGCTATCATGTTCTCCCGGCTCTCGCCCTTGGAAATAAGTGATATAACCTCTGATTCGGCAAAGACCGTGCAGATGCTGCTTATGGCCGCCGGGACGTCGGCCCGGGCTGAAAGCTCGCCAAACTCGTCGAGGTCGGATTCCAGGGCCCGGGCCATCACCTCCAAAAACCGGCCCGTTCCCGCAGCACACTTGTCATTCATTGCAAAATCCACCACCTTGCCGTCCCGGCTTAACTTGATCACCTTGCTGTCCTGACCGCCCACATCTATTACAAAACAAACCCCAGGATCTATGAAACGGGCCCCGGCCCCGTGACAGGTTATCTCTGTTATGGACTTGTCGGCAAAATCAACGCTGTTTCTTCCATAGCCGGTTGATATTATAAAGTCCACTTCCTGTTTTTTGATCCCGGTTTTTTCAAGCAGGTCATCAAGCACCCGCCTGCCGGCTTTTGGCGCATTATAGCCGGTAAAATCAAGGCGTGTTCCCGCCAGTTCTCCGTCTTTTATCAGAGCCGCTTTTGCCGTGATCGATCCTATGTCTATTCCCGCTGTAATCATGTTCAGAGCATTCTTTTTATACGTTGTAAATATTTGTTCTCAGGCCTTCAGGGTCTCCATGAACGCATCTATGCGGGTGTTGATCTGACTTTCCGAAAAGGAGCGTTCATCAACCATGTCAGCCTCGATAATCAGGGTGGGCACCCCGAGCCTGTCCATGATCATTCGGCGAAGATCATACTGGCCAAGGGAATAAGGCTTGCATGAACGATTGGAATGCATCACCACGCCGTCCACATCGTATTTCTTTATCATGCCGGCCACTATGTCAAACATCATGTCAATGGAGATGTTTATATAAACCTTTGTATAAGTCTCGGCCATTGCTTCGAGAAACGACCGGCCCTGCATGTCCGGCACCATCCCGCTCCAGGCTGATGTATAAGTGTCGGCGACAAGGGCTGCGCCGTGGGAGGCGAACTTATCAGAAAGCCACCTGGTCCGGTACCAGACCGGAAGATTATCCCACAGAAGCCTGTATTTTTCGTTGGGAACCATGGCGATTTTCCGCCTTATGCGCTCTTTTAGTTCATCGAGAAGCTGTTTATAGTAATCCACTGTTTCCTGCGTTCCCCTTAGGGTAACTATAAGGGCCAGATGAAAAAAAGCATCAAAAGCCGTCATGGGCGCAGGCTTGTGGGCACAGGTATCAAGAACCTCCTGCCAGAGGCGCGTGCCCTCAACAGAAAACCGGCCGACTTCCTCCATGCGCACATAGTCCATTTTCCTGCCGCAGCAGTCCTCAAGGAAACCCACATATTCATGAATCTGGGAAAGAACGTAGTTTTGCGCCTCCTGCGAAAACTCTCTGTGGACAAACGGGGTATCCAGTATAAAAAGGGGCACGTCAAAATACCTGGCCGCGGTTTCGTACCACTTCAGCACTGTGCCGCAGATGTTATTGCAGCACACCAGCATGTCCGGCTCAGGCAGTCCCCCGATCGGTCCCTGCTTATACACCGCATCTGCAATATCTGCCCTGGCATAGGAACAAAGATCCCTGGAATAACCCATTTCCTCGGCCTTTTCGCACAACTGCCCCCCCATCTTGGAGGCCCCGATCATGGCCCCGTGGTTTTCCGGGTAGACCGGTATCACATCCATAGCTATCAGGGGCTCCACAGGCCCGCCGCTTGTAATCCAGGCCACCTTGCGTCCCTGCTCCCGGGCGCTTTTGGCCTCGATATAATAATTTGTCATGATCTCTTTCATTCGGGAAACAGCTTTTATCTTCTGCTGTTTCGTATCAGGATCATGTTTTTTTTCGTTATCAGACATAGGTGCCGCCTTTAAAGCATATCCACGAAGGTTTCAAAACGGGTCATAAGCTGGCCTTCGGCGGGCGGATGGTCTTCTGTTTCAAGAAGCAGGGAGGCAATCCCCGCCTCGTCGAGAAACCGCTTAAGATACGGATAATCAAATGCATGCGGATCACAGAATTTGAGCATCAAAAAAACCACCCCGTCGGCCCGGTGCCTGCGAACCGTATCGGCAAGTTCCCCTGCCCTGGCCCTGACATCCGCGTGTTTGGCCGGGCAGACGCTTCGCGCCATGTACCTGTCGGCCAGCGCCCCGATCGGATCCCGGCCGTCCTCTTCTGCCTTTTCTTCAAACCAGCGCGTCCCGGTGCACAAATCATCCCAGACCACGTCGGCCCCCGCCCTTGCAAGAAGATCGTAGATATCAGGATGGCTGCAGATGCCGCCTGAAAGAACAAGCCTTTTTCGCCCGCTGCCGGTGCCGCCCAAAACACCAGGCTCGACATTGCCCAGATACTCTGAAATATCTTTGAGAAAAGCCCCGGGCTCCATGAACATGGCCGCAGCAGTAATTCTGTGAACCGCTGAAGGATCAAACAGGGAGGGGTTAAAACTTCTAAGCCCGTAAAGGGATTCGAGCTTTTCCCGGATTACATTATAATCCCGTATGGCGCGCCAAAGCGCCTCATCCGTGATTTCAACCTGAAAAGCCTGTTCCAGTTCTTTGCGGAACCCGTTTAATACCTCTGCCATATATCGGCGGGCACTTAAGGTGTTGAGCTTGACAGGCAGCACCACATCAAAATGATGCTCAAAACCGGCATTCAACCGCCAGATATCCGACAATCGCTGAATCGAATCGCATGTATGAGGAAAAACCGCTCCGTCCAGAAAATCCAGACTGCCGTTTAAAGCCGCCTCAAGACCGCTTCTTACAAGCGAACAGCAGTATGACTGCAGATGCGCGTCTGCCAGCCTGATTTCACCTTTTCCCCCCAGTATGCGAAACGGATGCAGGCCTGCTGCATGAATAAGCTCCACCGGAGCATAGGAACAAAAATAACCAAGAATTTTTCCGCATGTGCGCTGCTTAAGGCCCCTGGCATAACCGGAGGGGTCAAGACACGCTGAGTAAAATCTGTCTTCGGGATTCATCTGAAATTCCCTGAGCCTGTGTCTTCTTGAATTTTTCAGGGCCCGGCCTTTGCCGGCCCGGTACCTGCCCAAGTTCATACTCCGGATGGCAAAACCCTGTCAAGAACAAACAGCAGATATTATGCGAGAATACGTCTTCGATTAATATATCGTTTAGTTAAAAAAATTCTAAAAATAAATTTAGATCGAAAAGCCTGGATAACATGCCGTAAATAAAAAAATAAACCACTTGACAATTATACCTGATGTTTTATTGTTAGTTTAAATTTATTGAACTCTTCAAGAGGAAATTTATTTCTAAAGTCCGGCATCCATAGACTGATGTTTTTATTTTTAACCCTTAAAAAAAGGAAAAACATTTATGGAAAGGGGAAAAAAGACAAACAGCGAGTTCATCATTGACGCCCTCCGCAGCGGAGAAGAACTGCGATCTCCTGAAATTACCAGGAAAGTAGTGCAAAATTCGGGCAAAGAAATTAAAATCCAGGATATTGCAAGTATCCTTGCCAAACTGAGCAACAGCGAAAAATGCGATCTGGGCTATTTTATACGCAAAAAAAGAACCAGCAAGGGATATACTTACAGCCTTATGGCCGAAGCCCTTGATCTGCCCCCGGAGGCTCTTTATGATCTTACCCGTAAAACCGGCAAAAACAGATACACCCTTGAACAGATAATCGCTGATCATCCTGAAGTAAAAAAATATGTAAAATCAGCACGTCTGAGGAACCGGACCGTAAAGCAGCCGACAAAACGGGGCCGCAAGCCAGCAACATCAACACGCACAACAAAAAACTCCGCGCTTGCAAAGGATAAAGCCACCGGAGATCAGGGCTTGCAGGATCTTGTTGCCCGGCTGGTTGAAGAAGTATCCGATCAAGGCGGAATAAACGTCAATGTAAATCTCACCATTCGTTTTGCAGGGCTTGGCGGCGGTGATTAAAAGGCGTGTCCTCCGGTCCGGCTGAAACCCCAATCAATAAATGCCTGTAAGAAAAGGAGGGGCTAAAACCTTGCGTATAGAGGATTACCGTTTTGGCAGCATCCGCATAGACGGTACAAAATACAAAAATGATATCAAAATCGTGGGCAATTCCGTAAAGCCGGATTGGCGGCGCAAAAACGGCCACCTGGTAACGCGCGGGGATTTTGCAGACATACTGGAATCAGAACCGGAAATTGTAATAATCGGCAAGGGCAGCCCCGGCATGATGAACATGGATCAAAAGCTTGCCGAAGAACTTGAAAAAAAAGGCATCAGCCTGATAGTAAAACCCACCCAGGAAGCAGTTAAAGAATTCAACCGCCTGCAGGAAGAAAGCAGAAATGTGGCGGCGGGATTTCATCTGACTTGCTAGGCAGGCTGAAAAATCAGCGGTCTTCCGAAACATTATATATAAACCCGGAACCCATGGCCACGGAAACTACAAAAACCCGAAACACCGCAAAACTTAAAATAATTCCCGAGAAATACGGTGCAACAGAATACCTTAAGATAAGCTGCCCGCTTCGCTACGGCATTTACGGGGAAATCTCCACCCCCTCGTATATCTTCGGATTCAACAGAAACGGAGAAATTAAAACAATACAGGGCCGCGCAGGAGACTGGCTGACTTCTGCGGAATGGCTCAAGCGCACCGCGGGAGACGACTGGCAATATTTTTCAGCAGGCGGATATGCCGGAGCCTTCAACTACACGGGGGAATACTACATCCCATTGCTTCCGTACCAGACAAACTCCATTTTCGGGCAGAATGCCTTTAAAAGAGACGAGGTCAGGGAGGCGTTTGCAGCGTGGCGCAGGCTGCAAAAAGAAGTTGAAGAACTTGAACTTCCGGATTTCTCCCCTGATAAACAGCGCTTTTTAAAAAGAATACTGAAGATGACGCCTGAGAAGCTCAGGCAAAGAGGTGAACTTCTGCACAGGATCATAGGCGGAATGGTAACGGTTCTGCCTCCGGATACAAGGCATGTTGAATATGATGTTATCCCGGTAACGATCGCAGACGGATGCCTTTATAACTGCGGATTCTGCAGGGTCAAAACCGGCCTGGGTTTTTCTGTCCGCACCCGGGAGGCGGTAGTAAAACAGCTAAATGAACTCGGGGAATTTTACGGAAGAGACCTGATAAATTACAACTCAGTATTTCTGGGCCAGCATGATGCCCTGCATGCAGGACGTGATATGATCTGTTATGCAGCTGAAAAGGCATGGCAGGTCCTTGAGATGGAAAAGTCGGTCATGAAAGGACCTTGCCTTTTCTTTTTCGGCAGCGTTGATTCCATTCTGGCGGCTGAAGAAAGCCTGTTTGAAACATTGAACACCCTGCCCTTTTCAACCTATATAAATCTCGGACTTGAATCCGGCGATAATAAAACTCTTTCAATCCTTGGAAAACCTGTGAGTGCAAAAAAAGTAGACCGGGCATTCGACCGGATGCTTGAGATAAACCGGAAATATGAAAATGTTGAAATAACGGCCAATTTTGTAATAGGAAAAGGGCTGCCGGAATCGCATCTGCCCTCGATTCTGGAACTGACCAGGAACCGTCTTTCCCGCTTTTATCCCAAGGGGGCGGTCTATCTTTCACCCCTGGAGGAAATCGGTGATAAAAACCGCCTGCTGACAAGGTTTAACGAATTTAAAACCCTCTGTCACCTGCCTGCATATATCTATCTTATCCAGCGGCTGTAGCATTAGTCCAAATCCCTCGATTCCGGCCAAACAGTTATCAGTCTGAAACCGTGACCCCGGGCGTTATCAGCCCTTTTGCTCAAGCATTTTTCCTGCTTTTTCAAGATCCTTGTTTATGGCCTGGCTTTCTTTTGCCACGGATTCCAGGATAAGCGAGACATCCTCCATGCCGGCCTCCCGTGCCCGCTGCGCCCACCTGCGGTGAGTTTCGGCATGATCTGCATTATGCTTTAACCAGTGGGAGACCATTTTTTTAAGCTTTTCCGGCATGGGCATTTCTTTTGTCTCGCGGCCGTCTTCATGATCACCATGATGATGGTCATGATGGTTATTCCCAGGGCTGTGATCGTGCATGTTTTCCTCCGGTATAAACAGGAAAAGCCGGAGGGGCTGCCTCTCCGACTTTTTTTATTATACAAAAACCAATGTAAGAAGCTTATTCCAACTTGCAATCAAGTTGATCTTAATATATAATACTTGTACCTTATCTTTTCACATCCAAGGAAAGGAGGTACAAGAAAATGGCTCGACCAGCAAAACGCAGTGAAGACATGGTGAATCAGGCTCAGAAAAT
>JAIPDS010000121.1 GCA_021737565.1 Desulfobacteraceae bacterium
CGATCATATTTTGGAGTGCATTAAAACTTTGCATCAGGCAAGCAGTATTGTTTAGCCGGGTAAAGGGTTGTCAATTATCAAATCTCTGGTATACATACTGGTGCAGAATCGCTGTGTCAAGCATGATTTGACAGGCCGGACTGGTTTTCCGGCACTGAGGGTAATTGTCAATATGGCCTGATTCCCTGCAAATACCAGTGGATCACGGCCTGTCCGAAAAAAAGGTAGGCCACGGCGCCCAGCGATAAAAACGGGCCGAACGGAACGGCGAATTTCATGTTTTTGCCAGCTGCAGCCATGAGGGCAACCCCGATTACGGTTCCGGCCGCCGAAGCCGCAAAAATTGTAAACAATACGCCCTGCCATCCGGTAAATGCCCCGATCATTGCCAGCAGCTTGATGTCGCCGCCCCCCATGCCTTCGTTGCCGGTAATCAGGTAATAGCCCATTGCCACGGCAAACAGGCTTCCGCCTCCGGCAAGAATGCCGATAAGAGAGTCTATGAAGGCGATTTCAGCCAAAACAGGTGAGAGAACCAGACCTGCTACAATGCCTGTCAGGCTGATGCGGTCCGGAATAATCCGGTGGTTAAGGTCTATAAAAGTAACCACCAGCAGGGCCGCTATAAAAAGAAAGTAAATAAGAGATGAAACTGCAAAGCCGTATTTTAATATAATGCAGCAGGCCATAGCCCCGGTTATCAGTTCTACCAGCGGATAGCGGATGTTTATGTGTGCATGGCAGGCCCGGCACCTGGCTTTTAAAATCAGGTAACTTATCACCGGTATATTGTCGTAGAAACGAATCGGGGTGCCGCAAACCGGGCATCGCGAGGCCGGCCTGACAATGGATTGCCCCCCGGGCATCCTGCTTATACATACGTTTAAAAAGCTGCCGATGCAGAGGCCTGCACAAAATATTGTTAACCAGATAATCGGATTTGACATGGCCCGGGCCTTGCTTAATAATAAGATTATAAAGTATTGTCCGGTTGTAGCATATAACAGAAGTGGAACAAATCGATTTTTGCCGTGACATGGCTATTGACTCTGCCGCTGCTGTTGATTTATTGGTAGCGGAAATATTTTCCGATCCATACGGCAAAAAAACTATATTTTATATTGACCGGTTCGTAAAAAGCTGTTTATTCCGCCAGGCCGGTATTTTTGCAGGAAGGAAATCGGCAAGCACCTTGGCTGATCGGCGTTGCGAAAAAGGAGTTTCCTCGCTCCAGGAGTCTCTTTGAGCCTCAATTTCCGCTCGGAAACCCGCTTTTCCGCACCGCCGTCAGGGTAGCGAAGTGCAATTTCGCAAGAGCGCAAAAAAAAAGGATTTCCTTGGAAATCGACTTTTTGCGAAACCATTACAATTGTCAGGAGAAAAGATGGCTGAAACCGATAAGGACGATCTGATTCGACTCATAGACAACAACGAGGAGCATGAAATTGACATACCGGCCAAGCTCCCCCTGCTGCCGGTGCGTGATGTCGTGATTTTTACAGATATGGTGCTGCCGTTATATATCGGCCGGGACAGGTCGATGCGTGCAATCGAGAATGCAATGCAGGATGACCGGCTGATTTTTCTGGCCGCCCAGAAGGACCCTACGGTCGAGGATCCGAATTCAAAGCAAATCTACCGGGTCGGGACCGTGTGCAGAATACTTCGCATGCTCAAGCTGCCAGACGGTCATTTCAAGGTATTGATCCACGGCATTGAAAAAGCGAGGGTCAAGCGGTTTGTCAGTAAAAAGACCTATTATCACGCCTCTATCGAGCTGATACCCGAGCCTTCCATTGAACAGATAGACGTGGAAAATCAGGCCCTGATGCGAAACGTCCGGGAAAACTGTGAAAAGATATTAAACATAAGGGGCGAATACACAGGCGAAATCGGAATGCTGCTCGAAGAGATTGAGCACCCGGGAAAGCTTGCCGACCTGGTATCCTCGAATTTAAAGCTAAAGACAGAAGAAGCCCAGGTCCTGCTCGAACTCGAGGATCCGGTTGAACGGCTGAACCAGGTCAACAACTACCTGGCCCGGGAGGTGGAGCTCTCCACTGTACAGGCCAAAATCCAGTCCCATGTCCGCGATGAGATTTCAAAGAATCAGCGGGACTATTTCCTAAGAGAGCAGGTCAGAGCCATTCACAAGGAACTGGGCGAGCAGGATGAGCGTTCCGCGGAGATAGAGGATTACCGGAGCCGTATTAAAAAGGCGAAAATGCCTAAGGAGGCGGGCAAGGAAGCCGAGAAACAGCTAAAACGCCTTGAACAGATGCACCCGGACTCTTCAGAAGCTACAATAGTCCGCACTTACCTGGACTGGCTGGTAGAATTGCCGTGGAGCCGTTCCACAAAAGATGTTATAGACATACCCCATGCCAAGTCCGTGCTGGATAAAAACCACTATGGCCTTGACCGGGTAAAGGACCGTATCCTGGAATATTTGAGCGTCCGGAAGATGAACCCGAACAAAAAGGGCCAGATCCTGTGTTTTGTGGGCCCGCCGGGAGTGGGCAAAACCTCTCTTGGCCAGTCGATAGCAGATGCAATGAACCGTAAATTCTTCCGTCTTTCGCTGGGCGGCATCCGGGATGAAGCCGAGATAAGGGGGCATCGCCGAACTTATATAGGAGCCATGCCGGGAAGAATTCTGCAGGGACTGAAATACTGCAACTCCAACAATCCCGTATTCATGATGGATGAAATAGACAAGATAGGCATGGATTTCCGGGGAGATCCTTCATCAGCCCTTCTCGAGGCCCTGGATCCCGAACAGAACGCCAATTTCAGCGACCATTTCGTAAATATGCCCTTTGACCTGTCCAATGTTCTTTTTATCCTTACTGCAAACATGACAGACACGGTTCCGCCGGCTCTGCTCGACAGGATGGAAGTGATACAGCTGCCCGGCTACACGGAAGAGGAAAAGGCGGTTATCGCGCAAAGGTATCTTCTGCCCAGGCAGATTTCGGAAAACGGTTTGACTGAAAATGATTTTTTCCTGAGCCAGACAGCACTTTCTATGATCATATCTGAATACACCTCAGAGGCGGGCCTTCGGAACCTTGAAAGAGAAATTTCGGCTTTGTGCAGAAAGGTTGCCAGAAAAATGGCGGAAGGAAAAGAGGGCCCGTTCAGGGTGACCCGGGGCAACCTGCACACCTATCTCGGTCCACCCCAGTATATCCCCGAGCTTGACCAGGATGAAAGCCAGGTAGGGCTTGCCACCGGGCTGGCCTGGACCCAGGTGGGCGGAGAGGTTCTCTACGTGGAAGTATCCCTGCTCGATGGCAAGGGCGAACTTATAATAACCGGCCAGCTCGGAGAGGTCATGCAGGAATCGGCCCGGGCGGCGGTAAGCTATGCAAGAGCCCATCGAAATGAGCTGGGGCTGGAAAAAAACATTTTCGACAGCATTGATATTCACATTCATGTCCCGGCGGGCGCTATCCCCAAGGATGGACCTTCGGCAGGCATGGCCATGGCAACCGCCCTTATTTCCGCGCTGACAGACAGGCCCGTCAACAAGTTTGTTGCCATGACGGGCGAAATTTCACTTCGCGGCAGGGTCCTGCCGGTTGGAGGGCTGCGGGAAAAAGCCATAGGCGCGCTTCGTTTCGGTATAAATACCATTATTATACCGGATAAAAACAAGCCTGAGCTCTCCGAGATTCCAAAAAGCGTGCGCAGAAAAATCAAATTCATACCTGTGAGCATATTGGATCAGGCCATTGAAATTGCCATAGGCAAAGATTTGGTTAAAAAAACACCTCCTGAAACCTCTTCCAAAAAGCGGGCCAAAAAGGATAAAAAGTAATTATTCCATGAACTTATTGGCTGTAGACACGGCGGGCAAGGCCTGCAGCGTGGCACTTATGAACCGTGGGGAAATAAGGGCTGAATTTTATGCATATCTGGCCCAGACCCATGCCAGGCACCTTATGCGCCTGATCGATAGTGTATTGGAGGTCGCCGGCATCGGGACAGATGAAATTGAGGCATTCGGGGTGACCACGGGTCCGGGAAGCTTCACTGGGCTGCGCATAGGGATTGCAACCGTAAAAGGTATGGCCATGGCTCATGAAAAGCCGGCAGCAGGGGTTTCTACCCTTTCTGTGCTGGCATATCCTTTCAGGTACGAAGAAAGGTTGATATGTTCCGTCATCGACGCCAGGAAGGGTGAGGTGTATGGTGCAGTATACAGGACCGGGCAAAACGCGATTGCAGAAGTCCGGCCGGCATTTGTATGCCCCCCTGCCAGACTGCTGGAAAAAATCGGGGAAATTGGTGAACCCTGCCTGTTTGTCGGAAGCGGGGCCGCACTTTACCGGGATGATATAGCCCGACACCTTGGCTCCGGTGCCTCCTTTGCTCCTGATTCTGCAAATCATATAAGGGCAGGGGTGGTTGCGGAAATGGCTTACAGCAGATTGCTCAGGGGGAGGGGGGAGAGTGTTTTTGATCTTGTTCCTTCTTATGTGCGTAAATCCGATGCCAAGCGCAAACGTGCGGAAAAAGGCAAACAAGAGCCGGGTGGTTAGAGGGGTCTTGTGTTCTTGTTGACAGGGCAGTTTTAAAATAATATTAAAGTTAGTTTATACAGCCTGTAAGGAGAATAAAACATGGGCCGTTTTTTCCGGGCCGATCCGCAGAGCCGGTCGGCCTTTGCTATTGCAGAGCCGGGGTATCCGTTTATTGCTGCAGCAGGTTTTGCAACCCTTGTTTTTGCACTAGTTGAAATCGCATTGCCGGCTATTTTGGGCCTGGCGGTCACGTTTTTTATCTCCTGGTTCTTCCGGGACCCTGAGCGTCTGACTCCAGATCAGCCCGGGGCCGTAATTTCTGCTGCTGACGGCAAAGTGGTTTCCGTGCGCGTGGTTGAGAAAAACCCTTTTGTGGAGGGCAGGTGCCTGCAGATCGGGGTTTTCATGAATCTTTTAAATGTTCATGTCAACCGCATGCCAACCAGCGGCACCATAAGGGAAATTCGCTACACTTCGGGAAAATTTTTACCGGCTGACCGTGAAACCGCATCAACGGCAAATGAACATAATGCGGTGATCATGGAGACTGAAAAGGGGCATAACGTAGCCGTCGTACAGATTGCCGGGCTTGTGGCCCGAAGAATTATATGCAATGCAGGCGAGGGCCAGCAAGTAATTACAGGACAGCGTTTCGGAATGATCTGTTTCGGCTCCAGGGTGGATCTCTACCTTCCAGAAGAAACAAGCCGGGCAGTGAATGTGGGAGACAAGGTAAAGGCCGGTACCAGTATTATGGGGTATCTGCCGTCCTGATAAATCAAAGGCCGGATCTGGTATTTTGGAGACGGGTTCGGGGTTGACAGGCTCGTAAAAAGTCATTTCTGAGCGACATTTGAGCATTTTGGGTAAACTGATCACGGAACGAAGAAATCGACTTCTAAGTAACTTCGTTCAAGGTTCAAGGTTCAAAAAAAATATAACCAAAGCTTTTAAACATGCGGCAAAAAGTTTTTTGCAGTGCTCGGTCCCAGGCTGCGGCCCGGGGGGAACACTTTCAAGGAAATCCTTTTTTTGCGCTCTGACGAAATTGCACATTGTTGCCCTGACGGCGGTGCGGAAAAGGGGGTTTCCGAGCGGAAATTGAGGCTC
>JAIPDS010000030.1 GCA_021737565.1 Desulfobacteraceae bacterium
TCCTCCGAGCAGGCAGAATAAATTTATTATACAAGTAGGCTATGGCGCAAGAAACAATTTTTAATCAACCGGACATTTTTTAATCAACCGGACATTTCACTTGCTATGAAAACCGGACATTTCTAAATGCTATTGACAGTCCTGCTTCAATTTCTTGACACTTTGCAATGGAAATCGTATCATTCTATGCGGTTTAGTCAAGGGGAATGATAACCAGAATGAACGGGCACCGGAGATATTATGAAAGGTCTGGAGGTCGGAATGACAGAAATCTTGGATGTAAGGGCAAGAGAAATACTTGATTCACGGGGAAATCCAACTGTGGAAGTGGATGTGGTGCTTGAAAGCGGTGCATTCGGACGGGCTGCCGTCCCATCAGGCGCTTCGACCGGTTCCCGCGAAGCTCTTGAACTAAGAGATAATGATTCCTCGAGATATGGCGGCAAGGGGGTGGTCAGGGCGGTTGAAAACGTGAACAGCAGGATCGCTCCCGAACTGATAGGCATGGATGCAGCCGAGCAGTACGTGATTGATTCCGTGTTGATCGAGATTGACGGCACTGACAACAAGTCCGGGCTGGGAGCAAACGCGATCTTGGGGGTTTCAATGGCTGCCGCCCGGGCGGCGGCAGATGCTTACGGATTGCCCCTTTACAGGTATATAGGCGGGCTTGGTGCACGAAGCCTGCCCCTGCCGATGATGAACATTGTAAACGGCGGGGCTCATGCCGCAAACAACCTGGATATACAGGAATTTATGATCTTGCCCGCAGGAGCCGGCTCTGCGGCCGAGGCTGTCCGCATGGGCGCGGAAACCTTCCATAGCCTGAAAAACCTGCTTAAAAAGCGCGGCATGGTAACCGCAGTGGGAGACGAGGGCGGATTTGCTCCCGACCTTGAGTCAAATGAAGCTGCTTTAAAAATAATCATTGAGGCCATAGAATCTACCGGCTACCGGCCGGGCAAGGATATAGGCCTTGCCATAGATGCTGCTGCCACCGAGTTTTACAGGGACGGCAAGTATGTGCTTGCTTCGGAAAAAAAGGATCTTTCGGCAGGCGAAATGATAGACTATTATGCGGATCTTATTGACCGCTATCCCATATTTTCAATAGAAGACGGCCTTGCCGAACAGGACTGGGACAACTGGGCCGTTATGACGGAAAAACTCGGCGGACACGTTCAGCTTGTGGGAGATGATGTTTTTGTTACAAATCCTAAAATATTTGCAGAAGGGATTGAAAAGGGCATCTGCAATTCCATCCTTATAAAACTCAACCAGATAGGGACTGTCTCAGAGACCCTTGATACTATAGAAATGGCAAAGCTGGCCGGTTATAGCACGGTGATATCACACAGGTCCGGGGAAACAGAGGATCATTTTATCTCAGACCTGGTGGTGGGGGTCTCGGGCGGCCAGATTAAGACCGGCTCCATGTCGAGAAGCGACAGGGTGGCAAAATACAACCAGCTTCTGCGCATAGAAGAGGAGCTGGGGGCTGCAGCGAAAATGGCCCAGAACCCCTTTATGGTATAAGGGCGATGTTTCTGTTTCGGCTTGTGGTTAAAACTCTGGCGGCATCGGCACTTGTGCTTGTTTTTCTTGCAAATGCCGGGGCCTACATCCCGCCCGCCCCCTTTATCATCGATTTGATGGTAAAGAACCGGCAAATACCGGAGCAGCTCCGGGCAACCCAGGATATAACAATTTACCCGGACCCTGAAAAAGAACCCGGAAAACTTGAGCAAAAAGTTTACTTCAGGCTTCCGGATTCGTTTCGCTCCGAAATCAGCACTGATAACCTGGTTCGCATACATGTATCAAACCGTGGTTCATCGGCCACGGTTTTGGACGGCGAACTGCTTGAAGGGCGCGAGCCCTGGCATACATGCTACAAGGACCTTTTTCTTTTAAACTCACGCAGGGCCGTGATTAAATATCTTGGCCGACAGGGAGTTGAGACCAATGTTTCAAGCCTGGGAAGGCTTGACAGAAACCTTGTATATGTGATCGGAGCCAGGTACCCGGACGAGGGTGAAAAACAGCTATGGATCGACAAGGAGTCTTTTTATCCGGTGCGCTGGATTGTAACCCCGGCTCAAAAAGCCGGGGGGCCCCCCGTCCATGAGATTCGGTATCTTGACTGGGAGCGGGCTCAAAATACGTTGTACCCGGGTAAAATCGAGTTTTATGAAAACGGTGAGAAGTTTCAGGTGATGGTGATTGACAATATTGAAGTAAATCCTTCCCTGCCCGGGGATCTTTTTGACGCGGGCGCGCTTCGAAGATCGGCTTCAAAGACGTCGGGCGGCAGGCAGGAGCAGGAAGAAGCCGGCGGGGCAGGGGGTGATATTCGCCGGCAGCTCGAGGAATTCAAAAATATCTATGAATCAGGTTCCCGGTAAAAAACCGCGGAGAGCAGGGGGTTAATTCTATGTCAGGCAAATCCAAGTTTATATTCGTGACAGGCGGGGTGCTTTCATCCCTGGGAAAGGGACTTGCATCGGCCTCCATAGGTGCTTTGCTCGAAAGCAGGGGGTTGACGATTACCCTGGTAAAACTCGATCCCTATATTAATGTGGATCCGGGAACCATGAATCCTTTTCAGCACGGAGAGGTGTTTGTCACGGATGACGGTGCTGAAACGGATCTGGACCTGGGCCATTACGAAAGGTTTGTCACCGTACGCCTTGGCAGGGACAACAATTTTACCACCGGAAAAATTTATCATTCTGTTATCAGCAAGGAGCGGCGGGGGGATTACCTGGGCGGAACCGTGCAGGTTATACCCCATATTACGGATGAAATAAAGGAAAGCATATGGAAGGCTTCCAATGACGCCGATATTGTTATTGTTGAAATCGGCGGAACCATCGGCGATATTGAAAGCCTTCCGTTTCTTGAGGCTATCCGGCAATTTAGGTTTGATGCGGGCAGGGAAAACGTTCTCTATGTTCATCTTACGTTTATACCCTATATCGCGGCCGCGGGCGAGCTGAAGACAAAGCCCACCCAGCACAGCGTAAAGGAGTTAAGAAGCATAGGGATTCAGCCCGATGTTCTTATGTGCCGGACCGATCGTTACCTTCCCCCGGAAATCAAGGCCAAAATCGCGCTTTTCTGCAATGTAAGCCAGGATGCCGTGGTTACGGCAAAGGATGTGGAATGCATATACGAGTGCCCTCTGGTGTTCCACAAGGAGGGTCTGGATGCCAAGATCCTGGAGGTGTTAAATATATGGACCGGGGCGCCCAGGCTCAAAGAGTGGGAGGAGATGGTGGAGCGATACAAGTCTCCCTCGCAAAGGGTTACCATTGCAGTTGTCGGCAAATACACGGATCTTACGGAGTCTTACAAGAGCCTTAATGAGGCTCTGTATCACGGCGGAATAGCAAATGACGCCGGTGTTGAGCTCAAGTTCGTGGATTCCGGCACGTTGACTAACGAGAACTGTGAGGGAACCCTTTCCGGCGCCCACGGAATTCTGGTCCCCGGCGGATTCGGCTCCCGCGGAATAGAAGGCAAGATACTGGCAATCCGATATGCCAGGGAAAATAAAATCCCCTATTTCGGAATATGCCTGGGCATGCAGCTTGCCGTGATAGAATTTTCAAGAAATGTAGCCGGCATGCCGGGTGCGCACAGCTCCGAGTTTGACCCGGATACCGGGGCGCCTGTTATTTACCTGATGACGGAATGGTTTGACGAACGGACCCAGACCGTGCAGAGAAGAGATGTAAATTCTGAAAAAGGCGGCACCATGAGACTTGGTGCATATCCATGCCGGCTGGTGCCGGGCACCAAGGCTTTTGAAGCCTATGGTGTTGAATATATCTATGAGCGGCACAGGCACCGCTACGAGTTTAATATGGCATACAGACAACCGCTTGAGGAGCACGGCCTTGTTTTCAGCGGCTCTTCTCCCAAGGGGGATCTTGTTGAGATCGTGGAGTTAAAAGATCATCCCTGGTTTCTGGGTTGCCAGTTCCATCCCGAGTTCAAGTCGCGTCCCATGTCTGCCCACCCGTTGTTTGCAAATTTTATTTGCGCCGCCCTTGAATGGAAATGCGGCTTGATAAAATCCTCGCTTCTATCAGATGAAACTTGACGGGCAAAAGCTAATGGCGCTTCAGCATCCCGAACCCCTTAGGCAGGGAGACCGCATAGGCATGGTGGCCCCTGCCAGTCCTTTTGACATAAACCGGTTTTACCGGGGCATTGAAGTTGTCAGGCGCATGGGGTTTGAGCCGGTTTATACTGATCGTATTTTTCATAAAAACGGCTATTTTGCGGGCTCGCCAAAAGAGCGTGCGCGCGAGATCAACGATTTTTTCGCATCCCCGGATATCAGGGCCCTGTGGGCTGTGCGCGGAGGATACGGATCTCTGCGTCTTCTTCCGGAGATCGATTACGGGATTATTTCGAAAACGCCGAAGATCTTTATAGGATCCAGCGATATTACCGCACTGCTGGTCACCCTGCATTCCAGGTGCGCCATGCCCGTGTTCCACGGCCCGGTGGTCGCCTCCCTGGCGGATACGGATACTGATACCATAGAGGGGTTGGCAAGGGCCGTGGGAGATTTCCATCCTTTGGAGATAAGAGCCTTAAATGGACGTGTGATCCGGGAGGGCAGGGCCGAAGGCCCGGTGCTCGGAGGGAACCTGGCGACCCTGTGCCACCTGCTTGCAACACCATATGCTCCTGATTTTACGGGGTGTATTCTGTTTGTGGAGGATATCGGGGAAAAGCCGTACCGTATTGACCGCATGCTTACCCAGATGAAACTTGCCGGCTGTTTTGACGGAGTTGCCGGGATCGCGGCAGGGTCCTTTAAAAACTGCGGTCCGCCTGAAGAAGTTGAACGGGTTTTCGCGGACCTGTTTTCAGCCAGCCCTTTTCCCGTGGTTGCCGGTTTTCCGGCAGGACACGGCATTCCGAACATGACCCTTCCTTTTGGTATTTCAGCAACCCTGGACAGCGGTTCCCTTACTCTGTCGTATCACGGGAATGCGCCGGTCCACCGCGCTGCGGATTTTCACGGAGCCGGCGCCATATGAACAGGATTGACGCGCTTATGCGGCGTGCGATCAACGAAGAAGCCTTTCCGGGCGGTGTTCTGCTTGCTGCCCGCTATGACCGGATAATTATCCACAAGGCCTACGGAGTTTCGGACCCCTTCAGCGCCAGGGCAGTTTCATGCGATACTATCTATGACCTGGCCTCCCTTACAAAACCGCTTGCAACGGCAGCATCGCTTATGCATCTGGAGGATTCAGGTTGCATAAGCACAAAAGATCGGCTCGGGGAGATTCTTCCGGGATTTGCGGGATCAGACAAGGCCGGAATAAGGATTTGGCAGCTTTTATGCCACAATTCTGGCCTGCCGGACTACCGGCCGTATTATAAGGAGCTTTCGCGATTTCCCCCTGGAATAAGAAAACAGCGGTTAAGGAGCATGCTTGCAAAAGAGCCCCTGGTTTATGAGCCCGGCACCGTGACCGTTTACAGCGATCCCGGATTCATGATCCTGCAATGGGTTATCGAGCACGTATCAGGCAGAACCCTTGACAGGTATGCCGAGCAATACATCTACCGCCCCATGGGTATAAGGGATCTTTTTTTCATACCCGGCAAAATTCCCCGCAGTCATAAAAGCAGGATGTTTGCTCCCACCGAGGCCCTTTGCCAAGGAGAACTGATATGCGGAAGGGTCCATGATGAAAATGCGGAGGCAACAGGGGGTGTTGCCGGTCATGCAGGCCTTTTCGGAACAGCCGGCGCGGTTTTCGATATCGCTGCAGAGATGCTTTTCACCACCGCCGGCATATCCAAAAGCAGGGTTTTTTCAGCGCCTGTTGTAAAAAGGTTTTTTAACATCCCCGAAGGCGCAGAGCGGGGCCTGGGCTTTGACGTTCCTTTTCGCACTGATTCGAGCAGCGGCAGGTATTTCACCCCGAAGCGCTCTTTCGGGCACCTGGGTTTTACCGGGGTTTCCTTCTGGATGGATCTTGCTTCAGGCATTATCGTGGTGCTGCTGACAAACCGGGTGTGCCCTCAGCGTGAAAACCAGAAAATCCGTTTGTTCAGACCGGCCATACATGATAGGATAATTGAATACATACTGGAGGGGAAATAATTGAAAATTTTGTTTATATAGTTTTACTGCGCGTATTTTCCGCTTGTCATCCGGGTTTGGATTTGATAAAGAATTTAGATTATTTATATATGATATAAGGAGGGACGAACTTGTTTTGGGACTCATTGCTCGGGGTATTTTCCAGTGATCTCGCAATTGATCTGGGAACGGCCAATACACTGGTCTTTGTAAAGGGCAAGGGGATTGCTCTTAGCGAACCTTCCGTGGTGGCGGTTCGTACAGACGAGCGCTCCAAGAATCGTGTTCTGGCCGTTGGGCTGGAAGCCAAGAATATGCTCGGCCGGACCCCGGGCAATATCGTGGCAATCCGTCCAATGCACGACGGAGTAATTGCGGACTTTGATGTTACAGAGGCGATGCTTCGGCACTTTATCCATAAGGTGCATAACCGCAGGACCTTTGTGCGTCCCAGAATTATTATAGCCGTCCCCACCGGCATCACGCCGGTGGAAAAACGGGCGGTAAAAGAGGCCGCCGAGTCCGCGGGCGCAAGAGAGGTTTTTTTAATAGAGGAACCGATGGCAGCCGCTATTGGTGCCGGCATGCCGATTACCGAACCCACCTGCAACATGGTGGTCGATATCGGAGGCGGGACAACCGAGGTGGCGGTCATATCGCTTGCGGGAATCGTCTACAGCCGTTCTATCCGGGTGGCGGGCGACAAGATGGATGCGGCCATTGTTCAATACGTCAAGCGCAAATACAACCTTCTTATCGGTGAGCGCAGCGCGGAAATCATAAAGACCACCATAGGCAATGCTTATCCGGATTCCGAGAATTACGAGACCATAGAGGTAAAGGGCAGGGACCTGGTGTCCGGGATTCCCAAGATACTGGCCATTGATTCAGAAGAGATCCGGGTTGCCATTTCCGAACAGATAGACGCGATAGTTGAGACCACAAAGATCGCACTGGAGCAGACCCCCCCGGAGCTTGCCGCCGATATAGTGGACAGGGGTATAGTTCTTACAGGCGGAGGGGCGCTGCTGAAAAATATGGATAAACTGTTGAGGGAAGAGACCGGCCTGCCCATTACAGTTACCGATGATCCCCTGACGACCGTGGTAATGGGCTCGGGCAAGACCCTTGACAACATAGAGATCCTACGACAGGTAGTCATAGACTGATCAATGTTTTCCAAAAAAACTATGGTTGCGGCGGGCGCGATCATCCTGATCGTGCTAAACGTTGTAGTTTTCTCATTTAACTACATCAGGAAAACATCCTTTACATCCGCCGCAGCGGAAACCGCTATGTTCTTTGTTTCCCCGGCCCAGGGGGTTGTAACCCGGAGCATTGATTTTAGCCGGGACATTTGGCAACAGTATTTTTATCTTGTGGACACAGCCAGGCAGAACAGGGAGCTTCGACAAAAACTGGCAATGGCAAGGCTTAAACTCCACGAATACAGTGAAGAACGGCGTGCCAACGAGCGTTTGAGAAAACTGGTGGGATTTAAAGCCGACTCCGATTTGTCCATGCAGGCCGCCCGTGTGGTGGCAAGGGACCCGGCGCCGTGGTACAGAAGCGTGATCATTGACAAGGGCCGGGGGGACGGCGTGAAAAAGGGCTGTTCAGTGGTGGTTCCCGACGGTGTGGTGGGGCAGGTGACCGAGGCGGCTTCCGGGTATGCAAAGGTGCTTTTGATTATTGACCGAAACAGCGCGGTGGACGCCCTTGTTCAGCGCACCCGGGCAAGAGGTGTGGTGGCCGGCCTTTCAACCGAAGGCGAATGCAGGTTTGATTTCGCCTTAAGAAAGCAGGAGGTGAGGGTGGGGGATACTGTTATAACCTCCGGTCTCGACGGAGTTCATCCCAAGGGTCTGCGCATCGGCCGGGTTTCAAAAATTATCCGCCGTAACTCCGGAATCTTTCAGGAAGTGGAAATTATGCCTTATGCAGATTTTCACAAGCTCGAGGAGGTTCTGGTGGTATTGGATTCTCCCAAGATTGATGATGTATTGAATTGATTCGATATCTGTTCTATCTGATTATTGTGGTATTGCTGGTGATAATCCAGACCAGTGTTATACCCTACATGCCCCCGGTCTTTAGGTTTTATGATTTCCTGGTACCGTTTGCCGTTTACCTGAGTCTTTACACGCCCCTGGGTGAAGGCCTGGTTGTTCTGGCCGCCGCCGGCCTGGTAATGGATATGTTTTCGGGTGCGCCCACAGGTGTTTACCTGATCACGTATCTGTGGGTGTTTTTGGTTTTTCGCCGTGTTGGCCGCTGGGTAGGAATAAAGGATCATCTGCTGTTTTCCGGGCTGGCTGTACTGGGGGTTTTGTTCCAGAACCTGATATTTGCCATGGTGGTTGTCGCGGGTTCGTCCCGGGGTTTCTTTACCCTTCAAAGTCTTCAGATCATCCTTTTGCAGGTTTTTTGGGCCGTGATTACCGCTCCTTTTTTATGGCTGGCCTTTAAGCTCTGTTTTGCAGATTCCGGGCGAAGATACGGCGGATAGGCCTAATTATTGAATTGCCGGTTTAAAAAACAGTGGTATGGAAAACGGGTATATACAGAAAATTGATCCTGACTGGTTCAGAAAAAGGCTTCTGGTGGCAATGCTCCTTGTTTTGCTGGTATTTGTCCTGCTTGGGGCCAGGCTTTTTTACCTTCAGATAATAAGGGGTGAATACTACCGGGAGCTGTCTTCAAACAATTGTCTCAGAAAGAAACGCATAGAGCCCCTTCGCGGTCTTATATACGACAGAAACGGGCGATTGCTTGTTGACAACAGGCCTTGCTATAATCTTCAGGTTATACCAAACGATGTTCGCCATCTTGAGGAAACAGCCTCGAAACTTTCTGAATTCGCGCAGGTGGATGCCAAAGAGATCGAAAGCCTGGTGCAGAGCAACAGGGGGCCTTACGGTTATGCTCCCGTGGTTGTCAAAAAGGATATAGACCGGGATCTCATGGCAGTGATTCTCTCGCACAGCCATGAGCTTCCTGGGGTTGTGATTGCCACGGGTGCGAAAAGAAATTATATTTACGAGCCTTTGGCCGCCCATTTGATCGGATATCTGGGCAGGATTTCTGAAAAGGAACTCAAGGCCGGGGTTTATCCGCACAAGCGCGGCAATGACATGGTGGGGCGGTTCGGGGCTGAAAAAGCTTTTGAAACACAGTTAAGCGGGGTGCCGGGCGAAATGATTGTCCAGGTAAATGCAACCGGTCAGGTGGTACGTGTGCTTGACAAGGAGCCTGCAAGACCGGGACACAATCTTTATCTGACAATAGATTTCAGACTCCAGCAGAAAGCCGAGGCTCTGCTTGCCGGCAAAAGCGGAGCCATAGTGGCAATGGATCCTGAAAACGGCAACGTGCTTGCCATGGCCAGCAGTCCCGGATTCAAGCAGAACGCTTTTATTAACGGTATGAGCGGCAAACAGTGGCAGGAGCTTATAACAGACCCGGAGCATCCCTTGAGAAACAAGGCGATCCAGGGTCAATACCCGCCGGCTTCCACGTATAAAATCGTTACGGCAATGGCTGCCCTGGAAGAAAAGGTTATGAGCCCGGCCACGACTTTTTACTGTCCCGGATTTCTCAGGTTCGGCAACCGGGCTTACAGATGCTGGAAAGATAGTGGTCATGGCAAAATCGACATGATTGAAGCAATAGTCGAGTCATGTGATGTGTATTTTTATCACGCAGGCAAGGCCCTTGGTGTTGATGTGATCGCCGATTATGCAAAGTCCTCGGGGCTCGGGGATAAAACGGGAATAGATCTGACAAACGAGTCAAAGGGCTTGATTCCAACATCTGAATGGAAGCGAAAAACCGTGGGGTCTCCGTGGCAGCCGGGCGAGAATTTGTCCATTGCCATAGGCCAGGGTTTCAACCTTGTAACCCCTCTTCAGATGGCGGTGCTTTATTCAGCCGTGGCAAACAACGGGACATTGTATAAACCCGATATAATGAAATCCATCATGTCTGTAAGCGGCACGAATGTGGAGGAATCCGGCCCCGAAAGTTTTGGAAAGCTCCCGGTCTGCAGGGAAACACTTGAAATAATAAAAAAAGGTCTCTATGATGCCGTAAATAAACGGAAAGGCACGGCCTACTGGCACGTAAGGTCAGAGCAGACCCCCATAAGCGGAAAAACCGGCACAGCCCAGGTAATAGGCCGCAGGCTTGACGATATGCCTGAAGACGAGGAGATTAGCAGAAAGTATTTTACCCATGCATGGTTTATAGGATATGCACCCAGTAACGATCCTGAGATAGTAGTATCGGTTCTTGTTGAGCACGGCGGCGGAGGAGCCTCTGTGGCCGGCCCTATGGCAAAGGAGATGATGCTTACTCACCTGAATCCTTATGAAGGCGACGATTCTGCCATTGGTGCAGATGGTCGGGAGTAAATCAAATCAATACCGGAGGCGGTGACAATATGGATAAAACCGGTGCTTCGGCATCAGAGCGCAGTCATTTTATAAGGCAGATAATAGAGGAAGACATTGCAAGCGGCAAATACGGAGGCAAGGTTATAACCAGGTTCCCGCCGGAACCAAACGGGTATCTGCATATCGGGCACGCCAAGTCCATATGCCTGAATTTCGGCCTGGCTTTTCAGTATCATGGAAGATGTCACCTGCGCTTTGATGATACCAACCCTATGAAGGAAAACCTTGAATATGTGGAATCAATCAAGGAGGACGTCAGGTGGCTGGGTTTTGACTGGAAAGGCCACGAATATTTCGCATCTGATTATTTCGATCAGTTGTATGAATATGCCATTGAGTTGATAAAATCCGGCAATGCGTATGTTGATAGCCTGAGCCCGGAGCAGATAAGGCATTATCGGGGCACGTTAAGCGAACCGGGAAAACCGAGCCCTTATCGTGACCGCTCCGTGGAGGAAAATCTTGAGCTTTTCGGGAAAATGCGCAAAGGGGAATTCGCCGAAGGCGAATGCGTGCTGCGTGCGAAAATAGACATGTCCTCGCCCAACATAGTCATGCGGGATCCCACCCTGTACAGGATTCGCTACAGGCATCATCACAGGAGCGGAGGCAAATGGTGTATTTATCCCATGTATGATTTTGCCCACTGTCTTTCAGACTCCATAGAGGGCATAACACATTCCCTGTGCTCCCTTGAATTCGAAAACAACAGGGAACTTTATGACTGGATACTCGATAAGCTCAATGTGTACCATCCCAAGCAGATAGAGTTTGCAAGGCTTAATCTTTCGCATACGGTTCTTTCAAAGCGAAAGCTTATCCGGCTGGTTGAAGGCGGATATGTAGACGGTTGGGATGATCCGAGGATGCCCACCATATCGGGTTTTAAAAGGCGCGGCTATACTCCGGCATCCATTCGGGATTTTTGCGAGCGGATAGGGGTTGCAAGGCGTGACAGCATGGTGGACCTGGCTTTGCTTGAACATTGCGTCCGCGAGGATTTAAACAAGCATGCCATGCGGGTTATGGTAGTATTAAGACCTCTTCGGGTCGTAATTGATAACTATCCGGAAAACGACACCGAACTGCTTACCGCCATTAATAACCCGGAAGACCGGGAAATGGGAACCAGGCAGGTGCCGTTTTCCAGGGTGATCTACATTGAGCGCGACGATTTCATGGAAGATCCGCCCAAAAAATTTTTCCGTCTGGCCCCCGGCCGGGAGGTCAGGCTTCGTTATGCCTATTTTATCAGGTGCACGGACGTGATCCGTGATGAATCCGGTCAAATCTCTGAGCTGAGATGTACATACGATCCCGCCACCCGAGGCGGCGACTCCCCGGACGGGCGCAAGGTCAAGGCAACCCTTCACTGGGTGTCGGCCGCTCATGCGGTCAGGGCAACCGTGCGTCTTTACGATCACTTGTTCATCGTGGAAAATCCGGCCGAAGAAGAGGATTTCACGGCCTGTATCAACCCGGGTTCGCTTGAAACACTTGAGGGATGCATGCTGGAGCCCGGGCTTGAAAACACACCACCTGGGCTAAGATATCAGTTTGAGAGGCTTGGCTATTTTTATGCTGATCACAAGGATTCGGCCCCGGGCCGTCCGGTTTTTAACAGGATCGTCACGCTGCGCGACACCTGGGCCAGGATACAGAAACAACAACAGAAAAAATAGAAAAAGCACCAATTTTGATGGATTCGTAAAAAGTCGATTTATTCAGCTGGCGCGGCATTTTTGCAGAAAGGAAATCCGTAAGCACCTTGACTGATCGGCGGTGCGAAAAAGGAGTTTCCTCGCTCCAGGAGCCTCGTCGAGCCTCAATTTCCGCTCGGAAACTCGCTTTTGCGCACCGCCGTCAGGGCAACGAAGTGCAATTTCGTGAGAGCGCAAAAAAAGGACTTCCTTCCTGCAAAAATACCGCCCTGGCGGTATAAAAAGCTTTTTACGATTCTGTCAATTTTAGTATTCGGATCCGGGTTTTGGTTTAAATTTTTATCAGTTCATATTCCCTGGTTCCCAGTCCGAGCTGCTCTGCATAAACCAGCTGATGCGTCCAGTCCACCTTGGGATAGACACCACGGAATTTATCGGCTCCGGCATCCGTATGCGCAGAAAGGCACGATCCGGGCAGGGCCGGTTCATTGTTTACCAGATCAACGCTTGCCTGATCTATTGCCACGGGATCGGTGGATGCGACAATTCCGATGTCACGCACTATCGGGGCGTCATTGTATGGCACGCAGTCACAGGCCGGCGAGACGTGGTTTATAAAATTGATGCAGAGTGTTTTTTCTTTTTTGGTTTTTAGGACTCCCAGGGTATATTCCACCATTCTTTCCAGGAAATCCTCTCCAAACTGTGCAAATTTTGTCTGGATCGCCTCCTGTTCGCATACCAGGATGCATTCTCCGCATCCTATGCACTTTTCCTGATCTATCTGCGCTACTTCATCCACCATATCGATTGCGCCCGAAGCGCAGTGCTCGGCGCAGTCTCCACACCCGATGCATTTTTTCTTTTTGACCCCGGGTGCGATGCCCGAGTGCTGCTGCATCTTGCCCCGTCGCGAGGCGCAGCCCATCCCGATGTTTTTTATCGCCCCGCCAAAGCCGGAAAGCTCGTGGCCTTTGAAATGAGCCACAGAGAGCATGGCATCCGAGTTTACTATCTCGGTGCCGATATATACCTCTTTGAATTGTTTCTGGTTTATTTCAACCGCGGTTTCGGTGTTTCCGCGCAGGCCGTCTGCGATTATAAGGGGAGCCTCCACCACCGGATAGGCGAATCCGTTGGACACGGCGGTGGCAAGGTGATGCACGGCATCGCCGCGGCTGCCTGCATACAGCGTGTTGGCATCGGTTAGAAACGGCACGCCCCCCGCCTCCTTTACCGAATTTACAACGTGGCGAATATATACCGGACGGATAAATGCGGTATTGCCAAGTTCCCCGAAATGAAGTTTAAGGGCCACAAGATCGCGGTCCCTGATGCATGAGCCGAGCCCTGCTGTGTCAATGAGCCGTTGGAGTTTTTTAACCCCGCTGTCCTTGTAGGTTGCCCTGAAGTCCATTAAATAGACCCTGCTTGTCATATTTCCTCCGTTATAAAAATTTTAACTCGTATTGAAGTTTGGCAAAACAGCTTGCAATTTCTGTATTAATACCATAATAATAAATGTTTTGAAATCAATCTGAAAGTTGCTGGGTAAAATTAAGAATCAAAAGCGGGCTTTTTATGTTTGACCGTCGGCTTATCCAGTATTTTGACTGGTGGTTGCTGGGAATTACCCTTGTCCTGGGTTTTATCGGCATTCTCCTGATTTACAGCGCGGTTAACGCAGGTGATTACAATTCAGGATCGGGTCTTTACATAAGGCAGGGGGTGTGGTTTGCCGCGGGTCTGGGAGTGATGACTTTCAGCTTCCTGTTTTCCTACAGGCGGATCGATCGGTGGGCCCCGGTTATTTATGCGGTATGCATCATTCTTTTGATACTGGTTATGGTGCCGGGCGTAGGGATGACCATCGGCGGCTCCACCCGGTGGCTTGCATTGGGTCCTTTAAGACTGCAGCCCTCGGAACCGATGAAACTTGCTGTTATAGTGCTTCTTGCCCGTTATTACGCCCGCCGCATAAAATCCGAAGGCCTTGTATTAAAGGATCTTCTCCCCCCTATGGTAATAGCCGGAATACCGTTTTTGCTAATAGCGCTTCAGCCGGATCTCGGCACCGCCGGCATCGTAGTGATTGTGGCCGCCTCCATGACCTTTTTTGTCAAGATTGAGCGCAGAACTTTTTATGCTCTTGCAGTTCTGATAATTATAGCCCTTCCGCTCGGATGGTACCTGCTTGAAGACTATCAGCGCATGCGTATTATGATGATGTTTTTCCCGGAAAGAGATGCACTTGGTGCAGGCTACCATATTCTTCAGTCGAAAATAGCGGTGGGCTCGGGAATGCTCTATGGCAAGGGCTATATGGAGGGAACCCAGAACATTCTTTCTTTTCTGCCAGAGCAGCACACTGATTTTATATTTACGGTTGTTGCAGAGGAGTTTGGGTTTGCAGGCTCAATTTTTCTGTTGATCCTGTATCTGCTGCTCGTATCCTTCGGGCTTAACATAGCATACGTCTGCAGGGACCCGTTTGGCACCATAACGGCAGTCGGCATAACCGCAATAATCTTCTGGCAGGGCATAATAAACATAGGCATGGTCATGGGGGTGATGCCGGTGGTGGGAATGCCGCTTCCTTTTGTAAGCTACGGCGGCTCATCTCTTGTAACGATGTTTTTGGGAGTCGGATTGCTGATGAATATCAGTATGAGGCGGTTTGTAAGTTCATAGTGAAAAAATACTAAAAATATTTGACAAGGCTGCAATGTTGGTGCTATGTGGTAGTGCTTAAATTAATCGGTTCCGGTGTATAAACTGGTTATGTGTTGAGTATGAATGCGGAGGTTGATTCATGATAAGTATTAATGGGTCTCTTGTAATCCAGATGGTAAATTTCCTCGTTCTCATCTGGGCTTTGAATTTCGTCCTGTACCGGCCGATACGGGGGATAATAGCCCGGCGGAAGGAAAAAATGGAAGGCCTTGAACAAGGCGTTTCAAAATATGAACAGGATGCGCAAGAAAAGCAGAGAGCAATTGAATCCGGCATCAAAGAGGCGCGTGAAAAAGGGCTTAAGGAAAAAGAAGCCATAGAAGAGCAGGCCCGGGAGCAGGAGCGCAGAAAGATCGAACAGATAAATGAAAAGGCCAGAAAGGACCTGGCCGAAATCAGGGAAAGGGTGGCCCGCGAGGCCGAAGAGGTCAGAAAATCCCTGGAACCCCAGATCGAGCAGTTTGCGGATCAAATCAGTGAAAAGATTCTCGGGAGGGCCGTGCAATGAGTTCAGAAAAACCAAAAGCTTCCGGCGCGCCGGCCGTTATTTTGCTTGCCGGAGTTTTTCTTATAACGCTTTGCGGTGCAGCATCCGCCGCCGAAGAAGGCGGATGGATGGCAACGGATACTTACCGTGTTATCAATTTCGTGGTACTTGCCGGGATACTCATTTTCATCCTCAGAAAGCCTGTAAAGCAGTTCTTCGGCGACCGGATCCGTGTTATCCGCGAACAGCTTGAGGATCTCGAAAGCCAGAAGCAGGCGGCCGAAAAGAAACTCGAAGAATATAACGAGCGCCTGGCGGCTCTTAGTCGGGAATCTGAAAAAATCATAGAGGATTACCGCCGGCAGGGT
This sequence comes from Desulfobacteraceae bacterium, assembly GCA_021737565.1. GTDB lineage: Bacteria > Desulfobacterota > Desulfobacteria > Desulfobacterales > Desulfosalsimonadaceae > Desulfosalsimonas. The sequence continues at coordinate 15,822 of JAIPDS010000030.1, forward strand.
GAAAATTTGAAAGCTCAGATACTCAAGGAAGCTGAAGATGCCGCAAACAAACTCGAAGAACAGGCAACAAAGAACATAGAACGCGAATTTGCCCAGGCAAAACTTCAGCTTGAAACCGAGGTCTTTGCTAAAGCAGTTGAAAAGGCGGAACAAAAGCTCAGACAGGTAACAACCCCCGACGACCAGGAAAAACTTGTACAGGAATATTTAGACAAGGTGGTGACAAAGTGAGAAGCTCAGCGATTGCAAGACGCTATGCAAAGGCCCTGATTCTTGTCGGAAGGGAGGACGGCCGGGCGGAAAACTACCGGGAAGAACTCCAGGGGTTCATCGGGTTGCTCGATGCCCAGCCGGCCTTTGAACAGGCAATAACCAACCCCCTCCATGACATGGAAGAACGCAGGAAGCTACTGGAAACGGTGCTTGACAAAATCGACCTCTCCGCAGTAATGAAATCCTATATTACCCTTCTTTTTAAGAAAAAGCGCTTTGATTACCTCAGGGATGTAAACGAGCATTACAACAGGCTTGCAGATGAGCTTAAAGGCATTGTTCGGGCGGAACTGGTTTCAGCTACCGATCTTTCGCCCGATTCTTTTGAAAAGATTCGTCAGTCCCTGTCGAAAATGACCGGCAGGGAGGTGATTTTGGAGTCAAGCAGGGATCCGGAATTAATTGGCGGTGTGGTAACGAAAATAGGGGACCTTGTATTGGATGGCAGTATAAGGACACAATTGAAAAATATGCGTGAATCTTTAAAAAGGGGTGAGAGTGTCTAATGGAAATAAAAGCCGAAGAAATCAGCCAGATTATCAAGGATCAGATTCAAGAGTTTGACAAGAAGGTCGAACTGAGCGAAACCGGAATCATCCTTTCGGTTGGTGACGGTATCGCCCGTGTTTACGGCCTTGAGAAGGTTCAGGCCCTGGAGCTTGTGGAGTTTCCCAACGGAGTGATGGGCCTGGCAATGAACCTGGAAGAAGACAATGTCGGTGTCGCCATTATGGGTGAAGACGTAGATATTAAGGAGGGCGACATTGTCAAGAGAACCGGTCGTATTGCCCAGGTTCCGGTAGGCGATGCTGTTCTGGGCCGCGTCCTTTCCGCAGTCGGGGAGCCAGCCGACGGCAAGGGGCCTGTTGAAGCAGACGAATACCGGCGGATTGAAATGGTGGCCCCGGGCGTAATCGACCGTAAAAGCGTTCATGAACCACTCTATACAGGTTTGAAAGCCATTGATGCAATGACCCCGGTTGGCCGCGGTCAGCGCGAATTAATCATCGGAGACCGTCAGATCGGAAAGACAGCGGTAGGGATAGACGCAATTATTGCCCAGAAAGGCAGGGATGTCCACTGTATCTATGTGGCAACCGGGCAAAAACGTTCCACAGTGGCCCAGGTTGTTGCAACCCTTGAAAAGCACGGGGCCATGGAATACACAACCGTTATCTCCGCCTGTGCCAGTGACCCTGCAACCCAGCAGTATATATCCCCCTACGCCGGGTGTGCTATCGGTGAGTATTTCCGGGACAACGGTAAACATGCCCTGATCATCTATGACGATCTTTCAAAGCAGGCGGCGGCCTATCGCCAGGTATCACTCCTTATGCGCAGGCCTCCCGGTCGCGAGGCCTATCCGGGAGATATTTTCTACAACCACTCAAGACTTCTGGAAAGGGCGGCCAAGCTAAATGACGAACTCGGCGCAGGCTCGCTGACCGCCCTGCCGATTATTGAAACCCAGGCTGGTGACGTTTCGGCCTATATTCCGACCAACGTGATTTCCATTACAGACGGGCAGATCTATCTGGAACCGGGACTGTTTTTTGCAGGTGTTCGGCCCGCCATTAACGTGGGTCTTTCTGTTTCACGGGTTGGCGGTGCAGCCCAGGAAAAAGCCATGAAGCAGGTTGCCGGCACGCTCCGGCTCGATTTGGCCCAGTATCGCGAACTTGAGTCCTTTGCCGCCTTCGGCTCCGACCTTGATGCGGCTACCCAGAAGCAGCTTCTGCGCGGCGAACGTCTTGTCGAGATTTTAAAACAACCCCAGTATCAACCCCTGCCGCTGGAAAAACAGGTTGTGATTCTTTATGCCGGTACAAAGGGGTTTCTTGACGAGCTTCCCACAAATGAGCTTGCCAAATACGAGCAGGGGCTTTATCAGTTTGTCGAAACCCGGTATCCGGAAATTTTTTCTGATATAGCAGAAAAACGTGAAGTTACTGATGAACTGGACCAGAAAATGATGCAGGCCTACAGGGAGTACACTGACGAATTCAAGGCCGCACTTGGATAGCCCGGATCGGAGATATCAACCGGAACCATAAGCGAATAAGGCGAGTCGATATATGGCATCCCTAAAAGAAGTAAAATCCAAGATAAACGGCGTCAAAAAGACCAAGCAGATTACAAGGGCGATGAATATGGTCGCATCCTCAAAGCTGCGTGGTGCGCAGGCGGCCATGACGGCCTTTCATCCCTATGCGGAAAAATTCGCAGAGGTGCTTGGCAATATAGCCGGCAGATCGGCAGACGAGACCAGCCCCCTGCTTGTTGCCCGCGAAGAGGTTAAAAATGTGCATATTGTTCTTTTGACCTCTGACCGCGGTCTTTGCGGCGGATTTAACACCAAGCTTATCGAGACGGCCGAAGAATTTGCGCAAGAAAAGGTTAAGGGCGGAATAAATGTTTCGTTTACCAATTTCGGCAAAAAAGGGCGTGATTGGTGCCGCAAGCAAAAATTTACCATAGTTGAGGAATACCTGGGGATCGTGGGCGGCAAATTCGGTTTCAATGTGGCCTCCACGGCTGCACAGAAGCTGATAAACGGCTTTTTGAGCGAGCAATACGATGAGGTCCATATCGTATATTCCAGGTTTTTGAGCATGGCAAATCAGCCTCCGTTTGTTAAGCAGCTTCTGCCGATACCTGTTATAGAAGCCGCTGAAAAGGCAGAGGAGAATAAAGAAGAAAAGGGTTACATGCCCGAGCATATCTGTGAACCCTCTCCCGAAGAACTCCTGAATGCAATGCTGCCCAGAAATGTGGCAATTCAGCTTTACAATGCACTGCTGGAGACTTCGACCAGCGAGCATGCATCCCGTATGCGCGCAATGGATAATGCCACCAAGGCATGTGATGACATGATTGAAAGCCTGACCCTGGCATACAACAAGGCCCGGCAACAGGCTATAACTATGGAGCTTATGGATATCGTCGGCGGCGCCGAAGCCCTACGGGGATAATCCGCACAGTAAATTTCTGCGTTATATAAATAGGAGGTCTATTCATGGCAGAGAATATGGGTAAGATTACACAGGTAATGGGGCCTGTGGTTGACGTGGAGTTTGAGCAGGGCAAACTGCCCGAGATTTTGACCGCCCTCTTGATTTCCAACCCTGCCATCAACGATCAGGAGGACAACCTGGTTGTGGAAGTCGCCCAGCACCTTGGCGACAACGTGGTGCGCACGGTTGCAATGGACATTACCGACGGCCTGGTCCGGGGAATGCCGGTCAAGGATACCGGCAATCCGATCATGATGCCTGTGGGTGAGCCAGCTCTCGGACGTGTTTTAAATGTCGTCGGCCGTCCTGTTGACGGACTCGGGCCGGTGAGCAACGAAAACATGTCCCCTATTCACAGGGAAGCCCCTGCGCTGACCGAGCAGGACGTTTCAGTCCAGGTGCTTGAGACCGGTGTTAAGGTTATCGACCTTTTGGTGCCCTTTCCCCGTGGCGGGAAAATGGGGTTATTTGGCGGTGCAGGTGTGGGCAAGACCGTTATTATGATGGAAATGATCAACAACATCGCAATGCATCACGGCGGCATTTCCGTGTTTGCAGGCGTGGGCGAAAGAACCCGGGAAGGAAACGACCTGTACCATGAAATGAAGGAGTCCGGCGTTCTGCCCAAGGCGGCCCTTGTATACGGCCAGATGACCGAACCTCCCGGCGCCCGGATGCGGGTTGCCCTTTCAGCTCTTACAAGCGCCGAGTATTTCCGTGATGAAGAAGGCCAGGATGTGCTTCTTTTTATTGATAATATTTTCCGGTTTACCCAGGCGGGACAGGAAGTATCCTCGCTTCTGGGCCGCATGCCCTCTGCGGTCGGCTACCAGCCTACCCTGGCCGTTGAGCTTGGCGAACTGCAGGAGCGGATAACCTCCACTGACAAGGGCTCAATTACGGCTGTGGAGTGCGTGTACGTGCCCGCAGACGACCTGACAGACCCGGCACCTGCAACCACGTTTGCGCATTTGGACGGCACAGTGGTTCTTTCAAGGCAGATTGCCGAACTCGGCATCTATCCCGCGGTCGACCCGCTGGATTCAACCTCCAGGATTCTGGATGCCAACTTTATCGGCGAGGAGCATTACCGGGTGGCCCGAGAGGTTCAGACAATTCTTCAGCGGTATAAGGACCTTCAGGACATCATCGCGATTTTGGGTATGGAAGAGCTTTCCGACGAGGATAAGGTCACGGTTGCCCGCGCACGCAAAATCCAGCGGTTTTTGTCTCAGCCCTTCCACGTTGCGGAAACCTTTACGGGCCTGAAGGGTGCTTTTGTAAAGATTGATGATACAATAAGGGGATTCCAGGAAATTTGCGAAGGCAAGCATGACGATTTGCCGGAACAGGCTTTCTATATGGTGGGCACGATTGATGAAGCGGTGGAAAAAGCCAACAAAATGGCTTCTTCATCATCATAAGATTTAAGGGGACTTTGCATGGCTGAAAATATTAAAATCGAGATAGTAACCCCGGAAAAATATGTTGTCAGCGAATCAGCCCAGATTGTAATGGCGCCCGGCGCTCTCGGAGAATTCGGAGTGCTTGCCGGGCATACACCCTTTCTGACATCGCTTGAAACAGGAAAAGTACGCTACCGGGATGCAGGGGGCAACGAAAAGCTTGTTTTTGTAAGCGGCGGATTTGCCGAAGCCCTGCCTGACCGGGTTACAATTCTTGCAGAATCAGCTGAACCCGAGGAAGATATTGATTATGAAAGGGCCAAGGCCGCATATGATCGTGCAAAAAAGCGGCTGGAAGAACGAAGGGAAAATCTGGATAACGCCAGAGCACAGGCGGCCCTTCAGCGTGCGCTTACAAGAATGAAGATAGCCGAAGACGGGGGGTCCCTGCACTGATTGCCGGCAAGACCGGCATACCTGTAAGCCCCTTGGCGGCTTGTGGCATATTATCTGAAAATTTAAAAGGGCAAATCAATCCGGTTGATTTGCCCTTTCGATGTCATGGGAGCATGAATGACAGCGGAATCGATTGAAGAACGGATTGCAGTAATAATTTTAGCAGCAGGCAAAGGCACCAGGATGAGATCCCGGAGTGCTAAGGTGCTGCATTCCGTGGCCGGCAGGCCCATGATCCTTTATGTTATTGACGCTGCGGTGCACATTGCCGGCGGCAACGTTGTGGTTGTAATAGGGACTCAGGCAGAAGAGGTCAGGGCACTGGTTACCGACTATGCTGACGTGGAATTTGCGGTCCAAAAGAACCAGCTTGGTACCGGTCATGCTGCGATGTGCGCACTTCCCGCCCTTGGGGCGGATGTGGAGCATGTGGTGGTATTATGCGGGGATGTTCCCCTTATTACCCCAAAGACCCTGGACCGGCTGGTCCGGAGTCATATTAGCCTCAATCCCGCAATTACCATCCTCGGGGCCAGGATAGATGATCCGTCCGGATACGGGAGAATCAAGCAGAAAGCAGACGGTGCTGTTGAGCGTATAGTTGAGCAGGCTGATGCCACTGATGAGGAAAAGAAAATAAATACCGTTAATACAGGGATATATTGTATAAACAGAGAGTTTCTGAGAACCGCCCTCGCCCGGATAGGAAGCGATAACGCCCAGAATGAAATGTATCTGACGGATATAGTGGGTATCGCCGCCGAGGCGGGCAAAAAGATCGAACTGCTGCTCTGCAGCGACAGCAGCGAGATGTGCGGCATAAATACCCGTGATGATCTTGAAAGGGTGGAAGCCATAATTCTTGGAAATGAAAAGCCTTGACTTTCTTGGCTGTGAATTTTATATACGAAAAATGAGGTGAGACAGTGGAAACAGATGAAGTGATGCTTCAGCTCGACAGTCTTGTGGAAAAGGTGGACGGCTTAATTAAACAATGTAAAAGCCTTGAACAGGAGAATGCCGATTTATCCGAAAGGGTAACGCAGCTGGAATCGGAACTGGAGCAAAAGACTGAAAGCGAGAATAATTTTTCAACACAAAAGGCTCAGATCCGGTCCAAAATTGACAGTTTGATTGCCAGAATTGACAGTTTGGCGGAAAATCAGGCGGCTGAAGAATAAAAATTTTCCAAGAAAGATTGAAACCTTTGGAACAGATTATTACCATAGAATTATTAGGGGAATATTTTAAATTCAGGGTTGATCCTGACAGCCGGATAGATGCCCGGCAGGTTGCCAACCGTCTTGTCAGCGAGGTCAACCAGGCCGCCTCCAAATTTCCGGAGTATGCCCGGAAAACCAATAAAATGGCAATCGTGGTATCCGCGGCATTAAATATTGCCAGACAGCATGCGGAGTTAAGCATGCATCACGGAGAATTTGTAAGCTCCGTGGCCGGGCGTGCCGCCAGAATGGACCGGATGATTTCAGCGAATTTATGCTCCTGAAAGCCCCGGAAAGAGAATCGGCTGGCCAAAAGATGAACGTTTAGAACAAGGAGATAAAATAAGCTCCCCTGCTGTGTGCGTGATTGAACAGTGCCCCTTGACCCAACACCTATACAAAAGGGAGCCTTCTCTGGCTTTGGTGTGCAAGTTCCGCAAGAACGGAAAAGCCTAAAGAAGCCACAAGGCGCCCACCTGGCGAGCCTGGTTCAAGGCTCTTTCAACACGGCGCGGCGGGGGGCTTATATTGTCGGATCATGGATGCGCCGCAGGTACCTGCTTGTTTATCAGATGCCCGGTCAATTTAAGACATCGATATAAACACAAGTCCGGCCTGAGGCATCACGATATCCTTCCCTGCTGACCACCTCTTAATGATTTATTGCACCGATTTGCTGCAAACACATGCACAAAAACACCCCGGGACCCTTTCAGGATGCGGTAAGGGCCGCCGCTTAACACTATTTTCAGGGGGGACAATGATGCACGAAATATATATATTAACCTATATATTATTAATCCTTTTTGGTTTCGGAATAGGGGTTGTTTTCTCTTACCTGCTGCGAAACAGGCTTTCCGGCCAGAAAATACGGGACGCGGAGGAAAAGGCAAAGATGCTCGTGGATTCCGCCCAGCGCAAGGCGGATTCCCTTGTCAAGGAGGCGCAGCTTGAGGCCAAGGACCGGCTTTTCAAAATGAAAAGCGATTTTGACGCTGAAACGGCCGAAGCCAGAGATGAACTTAAAAAGATGGAAAAGCGCCTGCATTCCAAGGAGGAAAACCTTGACAGAAAAAACGAACAGCTCGAGCTGCAGGCAAAAGAAAATGCCCGTCTTGAACGTGAGCTGCAGGAGCGTGAAGCGGAAATCGTAAAAAAAGAAAAATATTACAATCAGTTGATAGATGAGCAGAAACGACAGCTCGAATCCATTTCCGGGATGACCGCCGAAGCCGCCAAGGAACTGCTGATGCAGTCCATGGAAAACGAAGCTCGCCATGACAGCGCCAAGATGGTAAAGCGGATCGTGGCAGAAGCAAAGGAAAACGCGGACAAGGAAGCCAAGAAAATCATGGCCACGGCGATCCAGAGATATGCGGGTGATTTTGTTGCAGAACGCACTGTTTCGGTTGTTCAGCTTCCTGATGACGAGATGAAGGGCAGGATAATAGGCAGGGAGGGGCGCAATATAAGGGCCCTGGAAGCTGCCACCGGGATCGACCTGATTATTGATGATACCCCGGAAGCGGTAATTTTATCAGGGTTTAACCCGGTACGCCGGGAAGTGGCCAGACTTTCCCTGCTGCGCCTTATTGAGGACGGTCGCATCCATCCGGCCAGGATCGAGGATGTTGTAAAAAAGATTGACCAGGAAGTTGAAGCGGCCATAAAGGAAGCCGGCAACCAGGCGGCATTTGATCTGGGGGTGCACGGTATCAGCAATGAATTGATAAAATATCTTGGGCGTCTTAAATTTCGTACGAGCTATGCCCAGAACGTTTTGCAGCATTCCGTTGAAGTCGGCTTTCTGTGCGGAGCCATGGCCGCCGAACTGGGCCTGAACGTCAAGCTTGCCAAGCGCATGGGGCTGCTCCATGATATAGGCAAGGCAATAGATCACGAAGTGGACGGATCCCACGCTGAAATAGGCGCCCGGCTGGCCAAAAAGCACGGGGAGTCGCCCAAGGTGGTTCACGCTATTGCCGCCCATCATGAAGATGTGGCTCCTGAATCTGTTTACGATCTGCTTGTTCAGGCCGCAGACAGTCTGTCTGGCGCGCGTCCCGGGGCAAGAAAGGAGCTTCTTGAAAATTATATCAAGCGGCTCGAAGATCTGGAGGCTATTGCCAGGGAGGCCAAGGGCGTGGCCAATGCATATGCCATTCAGGCTGGAAGAGAGCTTCGGGTTATTGTTGACGGGGGCAGTATGTCTGACGATGATGCCTTGCTTCTCAGCAAGGATATAGCCAAGAAAATCGAGGAGAAACTCACGTTTCCCGGGCAGATCAAGGTCACTGTAATCCGGGAGACCCGGGCAGTGGAATATGCAAACAAATAATAGGTCAACCGTATGGTATTAAACGCCAGCCGAAAGAGCGGAAGTTATGAATGTTATTGACATACTTGAGCAGAGAGGGTTTGTAGAGGCAACAACACACGAGGAGGAACTGCGCCGCCTGGTGCAAGAGCATTGCCCTGTTACCTGTTATGCCGGTTTTGATCCGACCGGCCCGAGTCTTCATGTCGGTCATTTGCTTCCGGTAATGGCGCTTTCGCATATGCAGAGGGCGGGTCACCGGCCCATTGCACTGGTGGGTGGCGGCACCGGCCTGGTGGGTGATCCCAGCGGGAAGACCGAGATGCGTCAGCTTTTGACCCTCGAAACGGTTGAGCAAAACGCCGCGGGTATAAAATTCCAGCTTTCGCGTTTTATAGATTTTGAAACCGGCAATGCCGAGCTTCTCAATAATGCGGACTGGCTGGTTGGACTAAAATATATTGATTTTTTAAGGGATATAGGAAGGCATTTTTCCGTAAACAGGATGATTAAGGCCGAGAGTTACAGAGTGCGCTTGGAGTCGGAAGAAGGCCTTAATTTTATAGAATTCAACTATATGCTGCTTCAGGCCTATGATTTTTTGAAGCTCTACGATTCCCACGGCTGCCGGCTTCAGGTGGGAGGCAGCGACCAGTGGGGAAACATCGTGGCCGGGATAGACCTGATCAGGAGAATGCGTCAGGTGGAGAGCTACGGGCTTACATTCCCACTTGTAACAACCAGCGGCGGGGCCAAGATGGGAAAAACAGCCCAGGGTGCCGTATGGCTGGATTCTGAGCGTACAAGTCCATACGATTACTACCAGTACTGGGTTAATACGGATGACCGGGATGTAGTGCGTTTTTTGTCACTTTTTACATTTATTCCCATGGAAGAGATCAGGGAAGCAGAAGACCTTAAGGATTCAGAGCTTAACAGCGCCAAGGCGGTCCTTGCCTATGAGGCCACAAAGCTGGCCCATGGCAGGCAGGAGGCAGAAGAAGCCTACCATGCTGCTGTGAGCGTTTTCGGTAACAGACCTATTCCTGATTCCCTTTTGCCCTCAAGTGATATTCCCAGAAATGCACGAAAGCAGGAGGGGGCTGATATTCCTGCCTCAAGGGTTGAAAAAACAGAGCTTGAAGCGGGAATTCCCGCTTTCAAACTATATCACAATGCCGGACTCGCCGAGTCGGCAAGCGCGGCCCGCCGTCTTATCAAGCAGGGGGGAGCCTACATTAACGGCAGGAGAATCGAGGATCAGAATTACCTTGTAACCGAGAAGGATTTTGAAGGTGATGAGCTTGTGCTTCGCGCAGGCAAGAAAAAGTACCATAAAATAAGGATTAAATAATAAAGCCTGAAAAAGTATATTTTTTGCTTGACAGGTCGGATGCAATTGGGTTACATAGTTTGCTTTCTGATTGATTGAAGCACAGCGTTTTTGCCTGGCGCAAAAAAGTGACAAATTGCTCTTGACTGAAACCGGAAATTGATTATAATATAATTGAAGATACACAGAGAGAACGGAACATGGTTGCCGGTTAGACAGGTTTCCTTTGATCTATAAAGACATCTCAATCTGACCAGATGTGAGCACCTGACAGATCTTTCCCAAAAAAACAGATAAGATCCAAAAAGGGTCTTGTTTTTATAAAGCAGGAGCAAAAGGCTTTACTGCGAACGGATCTTTGATCTTTGAAAACTAAATAGTGGCGATAAGCGGGCCGAGACAATTTTTACAGCTTAAGTTGTATTTCTATATTTACGGTTTAAGTGGAGAGTTTGATCCTGGCTCAGAATGAACGCTGGCGGCGTGCTTAACACAT
>JAIPDS010000122.1 GCA_021737565.1 Desulfobacteraceae bacterium
AAATCCGGTCGCAATTTTTTACAGTGCTGAGCCTGTGCGCAATCAGGATGATGGTTTTTTGTTTGCTCAGGTTGTGCACGGCATCCATGACAGCCTTTTCGGTAAGGTTGTCCAGGGCGCTGGTGGCTTCGTCCATAATCAGGACATCCGGATCGTGATACATGGCCCGGGCGATGCCGATACGCTGTCGCTGGCCGCCTGAAAGCCGTACTCCCCGCTCCCCAATCGTGGTTTCATAGCCGTTTGACAACTCGCTTACCACGAACTCGTGCAATTCGGCAAGTTTTGCCGCCCGTTGCAGGGCCCCCATGTCGATCTCGTCCTGGGCTACACCGAAAGCAATGTTTGCCGCCACGGTGTCGTCTGCCAGAAAAATGTGCTGCGGTACATAGCCCAGACTCCGCTGCCAGCAACGAACATTTTCAGGGGTAATCACGGTATCATCGACAATGATTTCACCTTGGTTCGGAGCCAGAAGTCCCATGATCAGGTCTACCGCGGTGGTTTTGCCCGCTCCCGTTGTTCCGGCCAGCCCCACAGTCGTGTTTGCCGAAATACAAAGATCAAGGTTCTCGATGGCGGGCTGCTTTGCCCCGGGATAGGTGAAAGAAACTTTTCTCATTTCAAGCTGACTTTGAAGCGGCAGCGGAATTTCACTGCCTGCTGCACGCAGCGAGCTGGTGGAAAGCGTCTCTCCTCCAAATTTGGACATATCTGCATAGAGTGAATCCAGGGCAGGTTTGCCGAAGCGGAGCTTGGTTGCGTTCTGATACACCATCTGCATGGCCGGAAGAAGACGCATCCCGGCAAAGGCGAACACTCCCAGCGTGGGAAGAATTTCGTCTATATTCCCGCCCCCCGATGCCAGAAGAAGAAGGATTACCAGCAGAAGCCCTCCCAGCGCAAGGGCTTCCAGGAAAAAACGGGGTATTTGGCCAATTATCATGTTGGCGGCCTGGTGCTTGGCAAATCTGCGGGCCGGTTTGAAAAAGCTTCGCAGATAGCCCCATTCCAGGCCCGCGGCCTTTACTTCCTTGATCCCGCCCAGGGCTTCCTGGGCGATCTGGTAGCGCTCCCTGTTGGCGCGGACCCGGTCCGCGCCGATCCAGTTCAAATACTTGCGCAAAAGCAGATATATTGCGGTGTATCCTCCTCCCAGCAGCAATGCGGCAATCAGGGCGACCATAGAATTGACTATGAGCAGAAGCACGATCAGGCAGAAAGTAATAACAGCCTGGGCAATAAGCTGGGTGGCAGGAAGCAGGGCATGGTTAATTACCTGCCAGACTTCGGAAAGGATCGTTTTGCCAAGATCCGCGCTGTGCCGGTTTAAAAACCAGCTGTAGGGTCTTGCCAGGTAGCCGTGCAGCAGACGGGAGCTGAAGCTGTAGTTGCGCATGTGAGAAAAACGTGCCAGGGCGTACTGGGTCAAAGCCTTCAGGCACAGCCCGAATACCACCACGCAGAAAACCATTGCTCCCAGAAAAATAAGAAAGGAATCCGTGCCGGAAAAACCAAGGCTTTCGTAGGCTTTGGCCAGGTATGCATTTTCCCGGATCGTTTCCGGGTTGGAAAGTACCGAGAGAAAAGGCATTATCGAAGCCACGCCCACTGCTTCCATGACCCCTGTAACAAGGATCAAAAGAAAAAGGACAACCGCGTTTCTGCGCTCCCGTGCATCCATCAGATCACGGAATTTTTTTATAGTGTCAATCATCTGAAGGTTTTCGATATCCGGGGTACAGGTTTAAAGTACTGTTTGATTTATTCTTCGGCTTCCGCCCGAAGTTCTTCGATCTCGGCCTTGAGCTTTTCATATTCCTGCAGTTTTTTCTTTAAAAAGCGGGATGTGACCCGGGCCTTTTCTTCCAGGCCCCTTGGGGTGAGAATATAGAGATACCGGGTTTTTCTGGAACTCAGGCGGAAGTTTTCCGCCTTGATAAGCCCTTTGTCAATAAGCGCCCGGAGGCAATAGTTGATCTTGCCAAGCGAGAAGCCGGTTTTCCTGGCCAGTTCCCGTTGGGTTATCTCAGGATTGTCCTGGATATGCTTTAGAATATGGTATTTTACGGATTCATGCATGGATGGTGAACTGTGAACCCCCGCACTCCGCCCCTTTCGGGGGCAAAATGCTGACCCGGCCGGAGCGTTCAAGGCTGAACAATGTATCTATAATTTAATGGGGCGGCTGTGTCAAGGGATGGACAGGATTAAGTGAAGAATGGGATTTTTGATTTACGGGTATTTGAAAGGATGCTGGCGAAAAATTTGCAATGAACATATTTTTCTTTTCTTCCAGAAATTCATACAGTTTGAGTGAGTCGTTTTTTAAAATGAGTTTATTGTAATACAATGCAAAGATATACAGCATATTAAAAGTTACTTTGGAACGATATTTTTCAGGTTCCCTGCAGTCATGGATTTTGCGATTAACAAATTGCTCCAGCCTGTGCAATTCACTGTCATCATTTACCAGGCTGCCAAAATTAAAAATTGCTATCTCTTTATTTTTTTTATTGTTTAGAATTTTTAAGATTTCCTCGTTGTATCTCTGCCAGCAGGCAAGGGCTTTTATCGATTTTTTGACCGCAAGCGGGTTCATGACTCCTCTCCACTTCGAATAATGCTTTACCACCTCGGCAGGGTGTCTATATACAAGGATTAAACGGTGCCGGGGCAGCACTTGCTTCCAGTATTGATATGTCAGGCATGTACGGGGGTCTTTAAATCCCCAGTCTGAATATTTCAGTGAAATATCTTTGACCTCCTTCACACCTTCGCTGAATTGGTCCGCAGAAATATCTTCAAGAATAATGGGTTTGACAACGTCTAAACTGAATTTATTTCCGCAGCGCAAAAGTTTTTTATTAATATTCTGTGTCTCTGCTCTTTCAAGGTGGTTTCCTCTGTCATAATCTTTATCCATATCAAAGGCGCCCATATTAATTCCGGAATCCATGAGCAATTTTGCAAGCAGAGTTGTTCCTGATTTGTGCATTCCAAGAATAATGTAGATATTGCTGTCATTATAAATTTGAGCCATTATGTCACCATCCGGGATCGTAACCCGTTAAATCGGCTAATTGCCGGTTGGGCAAGGCGAAGTAATCATTCAGGTAATCGTAAACCTCTTTTCCTGCATCCACCCTGTTATGCCCGATATTTTTAGGGGCAAGATCAAATATGTTCCCTGCAGGTTCAATCTCGAGAAACTGGAAAATCTTTTTCAGAACACTGCTTGTATTGTTAAAAAAATCCTCGCTGCTGATAATTAGAATCTGTTTCCGGGAGAAATATTTTAGAAACCGGTCCAGTTGTTGCCTGTAGAGCCCACGGGTTTTGTAGGATTTGTTTTTGAAAATTTTGTTTTTGTAATCCTGGCGCTCAATTATCGGCAGCAACCTTTCCTCCTCCCTCTTAAAAGCTTCAAGCATTGGCAGTTCTTCCCTGCCCTTTTTTTTTTCATGGAAGAAATGGGAAATTGCCCTTTCAGCCGGGTTTCTCAATAGTGCGATGAGCTTTACGCGGGGCACGAGTTCAAAAATTCTTCCCGGAACCAGGGGGTGGAATATATATATCGGCGATGCCTCTCCGGTAATACACCCATTGCCTTTAAGAGGAAAATTAGCACGATACCAGAACGCGCCCTTTTTATAAGTGTCAACTTCAGGGTTCAGGCCTCCGTCAAAGTAATGAACCTCCTTAACAAGACCCGGCCGTATTTCCGGATGCTGAATCAGGCAATTATAAAGGCTTGTTGTGCCGGATTTTTGTGCTCCAATTACCAGGAAGTGCGGCAATGTTCTCCAGGGGCTGCTCAGAAACCTCTGCTGAAAGAGCAGGCTTTTGCCAAGCACCTTTATATTATAGGGGAGCATTCTTTTGGTCCTTGTTTTAACTAAAAATCGTATATTAAGTACAGCCTGACAGCATCGGAATCCTCACCAGCTTTAGCCGGCATGTAGGAAGGAACCGAGCCCTGCTCGTCCTCGTCTTTATCAACAATTGCATACCTTGCCCGCAGCCTTAATCCCTCAAATGCCCCGTCAAACTTATATTCCATGCAGAATTCCAATTCATCCCTATCTTGTGCCCAATTCTTATCAGCCGGATTATCGGGGTTGTCGAAATCACTGTACTTTACGTAGGCACTTAAACCGCGCAGACCAAGTCCCCCAAAATCATACCCGAGCTTTGCCGATAAGCCGGTTTCTTCGGCAAATTCTGCACGGTTCTCCTGTGTAGTGCAGGATCTGCTATGTCCGAATGGTTCCACGGGGTCATCGTCGCCATTTTGCTGGGCCATTAAAATAAGGGTCCAGTCTTTATACATTAGCCCCCCGATGAACCCATAGGTATAGGTGTCTATGTCTCCTGCCAGCTCATCGCCGGCTGAATCAAATTTCGTCGCCCTGGCGTCTATAAAGCCCTTCCAGTAGCTGTTAAAAACCTTGAAATATTTAGCCCGTACAAAAATCAGGTTATATGTATCTGTAAATTTATATCCCCATAATCCCAGATCCATTCCCTTGATGGGTTTATACCTTAAGCCCAGATAGTAATTGCCCTTGGTATCCACTGCTTTATTGCCGGCAATTGTCTCTGTCATACTGACGTAATCATCATCTGTCCAGCCCATGTAGTGGGTGAAATATCCCGCATTGAGTTCAAGCTTTCTTAAGCTTGTGTTTACAACGCTGAGACCTTCAAAGCTCTTGGGCACAAGCCGAACATCATGAGGATTCATGTAGGGAGTATCAATGTATTGCCGCCCCAGGGTGACTATGGTGTTGTAATTGGAGTAACGCAGAAAACCTTCTGCCAGACCGGTAAAGCTTTTATTGCTGTTCGGGGCGCTTCCCCCCTGGAGCAGCCCGAAATATGTCCCGTAATCATCGTCGCTAAAAATACTTTGTGCAGTTCTGAAACCGAAGCCTGCGCTGATACCAAAAAGAGGTGCGGTCTCGTAACTAAAAATGCCACCGATTGCTGTGCTTTTTGCATCCTGCTCTGAAGGAGTATTGTCAAAGTCTTTTTCCCAGTGATAAATTCTGAGCGATCCCGAAACAGAAGCCTGCTTAAATGCGCTGACCAGGTCATCCGCGGCAAAAACATTTAACGGAAAAAAAGTCATAAAAACGATAATCGCCCCTAAACGAATTAAGACAGACTTATAACGTATCTCCATTTTTTCAGCCCTGCTGCAATGTCATGATTAGTCTGGATTGAATAGCAAACGCACAGGAAAACCATAAACCACTCAAAAGCACATATTCAAAAAAACCAAAATTTGTCAAATAGATTGTTAGCTTAAATCTCAATTAAAATGCATTTGTTAAGTTTATTGCCCTTATTATAACCATCTCAGTGGTACGCTGATTTTGCAGAGTGCAAATTAAAATGTAGCTTGTGACCCAGAGATAAACCCTGTTTATTGCAGCTTGTTTGCGAAATAAGATAAAAAAATCTTGATTATCCTGAAGAATCTGCTAAATATTTGCCCCGGGTCAGCCTTTAAAAGTGGGGCGGAGGGGAAAGGCTGGTGGGCCCGGTTCATCGGGGACAGGATACGACTGTGGATGATAAAAGTAT
>JAIPDS010000123.1 GCA_021737565.1 Desulfobacteraceae bacterium
AACGCCGGGATAAACGGCTACTGCATAAAGGATGCCAGCCGGGAGGAGCTGCTGGTGGCAATCAGCAGCGTGTTAAAGGGAAGGACCTATATCAGCCCGGGCATTGCAGATAACGTAATGGAAGGATACATTGAGGGGCGCAAGCGCCTGAAAACAAAGTCTGCATGGGACACCATCACCCAGCGGGAGCGGGAGGTGCTCAAACTGCTCGGCGAAGGGTATCTGAACAAAGAGATTGGCGACATGCTTCATATCAGCGCAAAGACAGTGGAAAAACACCGCGCAAATATAATGAGCAAACTCGATCTGCACAGCGCCGCGGCGCTTACCTCGTTTGCAATTGAGCAGGGGCTAGTTCAGAAAAACAATTAGTTAGTGCCCATCCAGAAATGTCTAATTTGCTCAATTTCTGCGTCAGGCGAAAATTTTAATCCTCAAAATACGTAAAGTATTCCTGCGGTTAAAATTTTCGCCTTCCTTGAACTTGAACAAATTATCTGATTTCTGGACGGACACTGATATGGTCGACAGTTGTCAAAAGAAAAATAAGCCTAGTTAAGCTCCCTTGGCTCAGGATAAGGCTCGAGACAGGAAGGGTAGGGGAAACCGACACTGACCAGGGTCCCGTCGCCGGGGGCGGAGCGGATTTCAAATTTCCCCCCGCATACATTTGCCCGCTCGCGCATTCCCTGTATTCCGTGCCCGCTCATTGGATCCGATGAATTAAGCCTTGATTCCACGTCAAATCCGCTCCCGTCATCGGCAACCGTCAATTCAATCCTGTCGGAGTTTTTCTTTAAAGACAGCCGGATGTTTTCCGGCTGACCGTGTTTGGCCGCATTGTTCATGGCTTCCTGCAGGATTCGATAAATAACTATTTTCATGGGTTCTTCTATTTCTTCTTCCCGGATTTCGATTTGTTCGCTTATACGTATGTTTTTGTAAAAGCAGTTAAATTCCCTGCAGAACCAGGTGATGGTGGCCAGAAGGCCCAGGTCGTCTAAAATCGTGGGGCGCAGATTTGCAGAAATCCGCTTGGTTTCTTTTATGGTCCCGGTCAGGTAGTTCACGATGTTTTCAAGCGACATTATTCTGTCCGGAGGCTCGGAAGGCATACGGGCCAGTTTTTCTTCAAGGCTGAACTTGATGGCTGCAAGGCTGGCTCCCAGGCTGTCATGGAGCTCCTTTGCGATTTTCTGCCGGTCTGACTCCAGGGTGTTTAGCATTCTGCGGGAAAGGCTCTGCAGTTCGGCGGTCCTTTCTTCAACGCGTTTTTCCAGTTCTGTCCGGGCTTTTTTAAGCTCCAGTCTTTCGCGCTTGCGCCTGGTGATATCGTGAAAGATCCCGACTGCGCCGGTTATTTCACCCTTTGGGCTACGGATTGGGGCGGTGTTGACAAGTATGTAACGGGGTTGTTTGTTGGGGAGGTAAACAGTGAGTTCGTGGTCGACAATCATTTCCCCTTTAAACACCGACCGGCAAAGTGGAAGGTCCACCGGGTCATAAGGCGCTGAACTGTTGAAATGTACTATTTCCGTGTCACGACCTTTTTGAAATGCTGGTGATTGCTGGTATAATTGCCGTGCAGCCGGGTTGGTCATGACGATCCTGCACTCCTCGTCCACCACCACTATGGCTTCAGGGGCGTTATTGATAATGGCCTGAAGCGCTGTTCTCTCTGTTTCGAGTTGTTCCATAAGGCGGTTGCGCTCGGTTTCGTCACGCGCAACTGTAACCGCGCCTGTTATCTGTTCGTTGTGCATGAGGGGAACGGCATTGAATTCATATATCCGGTCATAGCCCCGGGCATCGGGGCGAAGGTATTTTTCTGATCTTACCGGGTTTCCGGCGAGGGCCTTGTTACATGGAAGTTTTTCAAAGGGCACCATCTGTCCGTTTGGATATTGCAGCGCTTTTTTTTGAATGAATTTTTTCCATGGTATTCCCACGGGATCAAAGCCCATCATTTTTATGGCTGCAGGGTTGGCCATTATCGGGGTTCCGGACTTTTCATATACGATTACCGGTTCGGCAAGTGCTGAAAAAACCTGCGAGATTTCCACGCTCATATGGTCAGATATCTGCCTGGCCCGGAAATTCCGGAAAGCCAGGGATGTAAATGAGGCAAGCTGCGCAAGAAGCGCCTCGTCTTCTTGGCTGAAGCTTTCTTTGTCGGGATCGAGCAGCAGTATTATCCCCGGGGTATCATCGGGCTTCTCTATCATTCCGGTGCAGAGTATTTCCGATACAGGCCTTTTGGCAGAAGGCTGCCTGCTTTCTTCCTTTCTCTGCGGCCAGAGCGCTTCAGACAGCCGTAGGGTGTGCTGATTTTCCAGGAGTTTTCGCAATGCTTTATAATTTAGAAGCTCTGTGGCCTGTTTAATATGATTGTCCGGGGACCTTTCAGAAAGATAATAACTTTTGATCCGAAAGTGATGGTCATTTTTAGCTTCGCAGAATGCGGCATAACGGCATTCGGCAAGCCCGCAGGCCGCCTCCAGGGCCTTTTCTACAGCCCTGTCTGAGCTGGCGGCGGCAAGTATCGATTGCGAAGCATTGATTAAGGCCTGCAGCTTTTCCGGGCTGTTGCATAAGTCCCGATCGTTGCGCTGTTTTCCGGTCAGGTAGGATGAGTGAATTGAAAAGCAGGTGATATCTCCGGCCTGATCTCTATGGGCGGTGATGTTTTTGAAAAGTCTGCTGCTGTCGGCTTGCTGTGCAGCGGCGATCAGATTTTGCCGGGAAGGTCCGTTGTTATTGTTGCCTTCGCCGGTTTCACCGGCAATCCGCATTCGGCCAGTCCCGGAAAGAAGGCTTTCTATATTTAAATCCAGGATATCTGCTTTCCGGCTTATACCGAGGATCTGGCGTGCGGAATCGTTGAGGTAAAGCAGTTTGCCCCGCGGATCGGTAATAGCTGCCAGATCGTCTGTTTTTTCAACAAGTGCGGCGATCAGGTCATGCATATCTTTTCAGTGTATATAGATTTTTTAGGTTATTCTATATTCGGGGCCGGTTCCTGATTTCCCGCCTTGTTTGTCACGAAAAAGCAGCGGCCCGGCTTATCTGAAAATATAATTCTTTTTCCACGGTTCGCGAATATTTGTTTTAAAATTTGCAAGTGCCCGGTACAAAGCCCCGCAGGCAAGTTCCGCGCAATGATGAGAGTCCTGCGGGAGTGTTTGCAGGTAATTTATAATATCCTGGGGGGTTAGGCCCCAGGCATGGCCTGTAGTTTTTCCTTTAACCATGTGCGCTATGGTATTGGCGCATGCCCTCGTATTGATACAGCCGTCAATGCGGAAAGATATTTCACTGACCCGGTCGCGGTTAACGCACAAAAAAATCTCCACAGTGTCTCCGCAGTCCCCGGTATTTCTGCCGTACCCGTCAGGGGCGCTGAGGGTCTCAAAATAATCGGAACAAAACGCCATTTCCAGGTACTGCTCTGAGTGATCGTTAAAAAAATCAAATTCCTTTTTCATTTTTCCTTTTTTTCCGTTTTTTTGAATTTTGACATGTGCCGGAGAATAATTCAGAGGAGTTTTACATCATGATGACTGATTCGTCAAATACGGACCGGCACTCCTGACCGGGATTACAGGGCGGGACCCGTTTTTTTTAAAAAAGTAAAAGAAGGGGGCTGGCCGGAAAAGGGCTATTTACCGTTTGAGCTTTTTTTTCTGTGGCATTGTGCACACTGGATCGGGCCTTTGCCTTCTTCCAGGTGGCAGCCCTTGCACTGAAGATGATAGGCCCGGATCAGTTCAAGCCTGCCGTTTTCTTCGGGAAGATGGCAGGATGAACATTCTCTGCCGATGGAGGTTCGGCCGGCAAGTTTTTTGCCGTCTTCGTAGACATGGTGGCAGGTGCTGCAGGATTCGATCCCCGCAGTTTTGTTGTGCTGATCATGCTCAAAAGACACCACAGGGCGCCTGCGTTTTTCAAATCCGCTGTCTTTGACAGTGGTGATATATCCCTGTGCCCAGACTGCCATGGCCGTAAGCAGTATGCCGGCAATTGCCGCTGATATAATTTTTGCACGCAGATAATCCATAAGCGCCCTTATTCTTTTTTCATGCATTCATAGAGAATGTCTGCGAGGAACTTGATCTCCATGCCGAGTTCATAATGGTTGATTATATCTTCGAGTCCGCCGTGGCAGTTGTGACAGGGGGCGATCACCACTTCAGCACCTTTTGCTTTTGCTGAAGCCAGTTGTTCAGCCTTGATGCTGTTGCTTTTCACTCTTTTGTTTTTAAACGGGGGGCCGCAGTTAATTACTCCGCCGCCTGCTCCGCAGCAGAAGTTGTGCTCCCGGTTGGGTTCGAGTTCGATAAAGGTTTTGCAGGTTTTGTCTACAACGGACCTGGCTGTTTCGTGAAGTCCTCTTCCGCGGACGATGTTGCAGGGATCATGAAAGGTAACCGGCTGTTCAAACTTATTTTCTATTTCAATGCGTCCCTGCTGCAATATTTCATGGTAAAATTCAATGGCATGTACCATCGGCAGCGGCGGCATTTTCCATCCCAGAAGCCGGTTGCCGACATCATAGACCGAGCGGAAGGCATGCCCGCATTCGCCCATGACGATGCGCTTGGTCTTAAGCCGCGTTGCGGCTTCAAAATGTACCTTTTTCAGGCGGGCTGTCATTTCCATGTCCCCGGTATACATGCACATATCGCTGTTATCCCAGCCCGGCGTGGCAGACATGGTCCAGTCCGCCCCGGAGGCATGCATTATCACGGCCATCTGGTATATAAGCTGAGCCCGGAATTTGGGTTCGGGGCCTATAACTGAATAGAAGATGTCAGCCCCTTCCTTTTCAATCGGGATTCTTATATCCGGGATTTCATCCCTGGCTTCTTCTTCCTGCCACTGCAGGGTGTCAATCCATTCATCGTCTCTGACCCACATCTGGTTCATGGTTGCCGAATGGCTGTGTGCGGTGTCCTGTATATATTGGGGCACCACGCCCAGCTTGTGACAGGCGCGCCTTATAAACAGCATCAGGTAGGCTACATCAATGCCGAACGGGCAGTACATCATACACCTTCGGCACAGGTTGCATTCAGTAAACGCTATTTCGCAGGCCTTTTTGATGAAATCAGGGCCCACTTTCCCCTTTCTGGCCATGATTACCGATATAGTCTGCTTGACTTTGCCGGCGGGCGAAAGTTTAGGATCACGGTCATTGGAAAGGTAATGATGGCAGGCTTCGCTGCACATGCCGCAATGAACGCAGGCATCGCTATAGGCTGAAAGTCGGGCCCCGCCTTCGGTGCGGATAAGCTCGCTTAGCACGGAGTGAATTTTCTCCCGGGTCAGACGCCGGGCTCCCTCTTCAATGGCGACGTCATGAATTTGTTTTTGATCTGCCCTGGTTTCAGTGTCGTTTTTCGTATTCATGCAAATAACCTGTTTGAAATGAGCTGAGCTATTTTATTTTACCAGTCCCTGGCGCCTTTAACTGCCCCGAATTCCGAACCGGAATATCCCCTTGTAAAGGGGAAAAGCGCCATGTGAAACAGCCGGGTAAAGGGCAGACAGATCAGCAAAAGTTCTCCGCTGAGCATGTGA
>JAIPDS010000031.1 GCA_021737565.1 Desulfobacteraceae bacterium
GCCCACCTCCAGGCAAATCCTGGATAATCTACTTGGCTCATTTGCACCTCCTTTTTGCCAAGTAGTTTTACCCAAAATTTGCAAAAGCGGACAAATCATTTGCTATGAATTGCGGTCATATCATTTGCTATCAACACTACATTAATCCCTGCCTGAACTTAAGTGAGTTAAGGGTATTTCTCATCAGCATTGTTATGGTCATGGGACCGACCCCGCCCGGCACCGGTGTGATATAGCCGGCAATCTCCTTTGCGGCATCAAAATCCACGTCTCCGCGAAGAATTGCAACCTTTTTGCCGGTTTTCTCGCTTATTTTCTCGCCGACCCTGTTTACTCCCACATCAATGACGCATGCTCCCTTCTTTATCCATTCCGGCTTGACCAGGCCGGGGACACCAGCCGCCACTATCAGTATATCTGCACGTTTGCAGTGTCCCTCAAGGTCTTTTGTTCGGGTATGAACGATGGTGACCGTGGAATTGGCACCTTTGCCCTTCTGGCACATCATTATGGCTATGGGTTTTCCAACTATGTTGGATCTTCCAACCACAACGACTTCCGCGCCGCTGGTCTCAACTCCTGCCCGTACGATCATTTCCTGGATGCCCGCGGGCGTACACGGCGGAAACTTAACTTCCGAGCCGCCTATCATAAGCCTGCCCACGTTTACCGGATGAAATCCGTCAACATCTTTGTCCGGGTCAATGGCGTTTAAAATCTTTTTATCATCAATGTGATCCGGAAGCGGAAGCTGCACCAGAATGCCGTGAATGGAGTCATCTTTGTTGTACTTGTCTATCAGGGCGAGAAGATCTTCTTCTGAAATGTCTTCGGGCTGGTTGTCCTGGATCTCCTTGTAGCCGAGGCGCTCTGCAGTCTTGACCTTAAGAGATACATAGGATACCGAGGCGGGATTTTCGCCCACCAGAATGGTTACCAGGCCCGGTACGACATTGTGCTTTTCCTTGATTTCCTTTACTTCCTTTTCAATTTCGTCAAGAATCTGTTCCCGGATTTCAGTTCCTTTAATAAGTTGTGCCGTCATTTCCAAACTCCTTTTCTATGGTTATAAAGTTATGGTTTATTGCTTTGATCCTTTTCACGAATCCTTGATATCTAATCAAATTCGCGGTTATCCACCACTTTTTCCCCGGTTTCAAAGGTTCCGGGCTCAACCAGGCGCACGTCAACCTCCCAGCCCAGAAACTCCGAAACCTGCCGGTGCAGGTTTTCCACAAGACGTCGCTGTTTTTTCATCTCATCGAAAAAAAATTTGTCGGTTGCTTCAATGACCACCATAAGGCGGTCTTTGTCTTCCGCCCTGTCAACCACGAGCTGGAAGCTGGGTTCAAATCCGCCCGCCTGCGAAAGTATCCGGCCGATCTGGTCCGGGACCACGCTGGTGCCGCGCACCACCAGCACGTCGTCGCATCTTTTAAATATACGGGAAATGCGGCAATGAGTCCTGCCGCATTCACAGGGCTCAAAATCAATTCTTGTAAGATCCCCGGTCCTGAAGCGTATCAGCGGAAAAGCCTCCTTTCCTATGGTGGTTATCACCAGTTCGCCTTCTCGTCCCGGGGGCAGTACTTCCAGGGTTTCCGGATCGATTATCTCGGCGATAAAATGGTCTTCGGCAATATGCAGCCCTTTTTTTGCGGGACATTCCCAGGCAACCCCAGGTCCGAAGACCTCTGTAAGTCCATAGGTGTCGGTTGCGGTTATAAAAAACCCGGCTTCTATCTCACTTCGCATTTTTTCGCCCCAGGGCTCGGCTCCGAAAAGTCCGCATTTGAGCGTAAGACTGTTTGGATCCACGCCCAGATCCTCCATGGCCTGTATCAGTCCGAGTGCAACTGTGGGGGTTGAAACCAGAACCGAGGTTTTGAAATCCCGCATAACCTTGACCTGTTCTTTGTATTTGCCCGCGGACATTGGAATCACCGAGGAGCCGATCAGTTCCGCGCCGAGTTGGATGCCGAAAGGACCGGACATGGTTCCGAAGGTAAGTGCTATCTGGACAACATCATCTCTCGTAACCCCGACTCCCGCGAGGTTGCGGGCCGTGAGTTCGGCCCAGTTGGCCATGTCATTGCCTGTAAAACCGATTACCACGGGCTCCTCAAAGTTAAACGAAGTTGTATGCAATCTTACGACTTCACGCAGGGGCACTGCAAACATGTCGTAGGGATAGTTACGGCTCAGATCCCTGCGGGTTAAAAACGGAAGATTTTTTAACATATCAAGGGATGTAAAATCTTCCGGCATGAAATCTATCTCCCGGAACAGCTTCCTGTAATGGCGCACATTCTTATAAACCCGGTTTAAGGTGGCCTGGAGACCTTCGAGCTGGAGCTGGCAGACGGCTTCCCTGTCCATGCATTCGGTTCTTTCATTCCAGTATGTCATTTTAAGCCTCCGTTAAAGCCCTCGGGGTTATTCCCAGATCTCCCGGCGCTCGCGTCCCAGGTAGGCCCGTTTGACCTCGGGATTGGAAAGAAGCGCGCCTGCTTCTTCCTCAACAAGGATGCGGCCGGTTTCCATCACGTATCCCCTGTGGGAAATGGCAAGCGCGGCCCTTGCATTCTGTTCGATCAAAAGCACCGTAAGTTTTCTTTCCTGCTGGAACCCGGCAATCCTTGAAAATATATCTCTTGCTATCATGGGAGCAAGTCCCATCGACGGCTCGTCAAGCAAAAGCATACGCGGGCCCGCCATCAGCGCCATGGCTATTGCCAGCATCTGCTGCTCGCCTCCGGAAAGAGTCCCCGCATACTGATTGCGGCGCTGGTGCAGCACGGGAAACATGTCAAAGACTTCACTGATTTCAGACTTCAAACGCTTTCTGCCGTAATGCTTATATACGAGATGGCCTCCCAGTTCAAGATTATCATGAACACTCATTGGCCTGAAAATCTGGCGTCCTTCCGGCACATGGCCTATTCCGGTCTCCACTAAGCGCTCTGCGGGCCATCCTGTTACATCGCGGTTTTCAAAATATATATTGCCGCTTCTTACCGGATGAAGACCGCTGATCGCCCGCAGGATGGTGGTCTTTCCGGCTCCGTTGGCTCCTATAAGGGTAACGATTTCACCTTCCGCAACGTGCAGGGAAACATTTTTTAGCACCCTGACAAGCCCGTAATAGCAGTTGACGTTTATCAGTCGCAGCATAATTGATTATTTTGTAAAAAGTCCTGAAAAAATATTATACCGTGTACCACTTTTAACATGTTTAAGCCGTAAATCTTGATGCACTCGTAAAAAGTCTGATTTTAGATGGCATCGTAAAAAGTTCAAGATCAAGGCCTGCGCAATTTCGAAGAATGCAGCGTACTTAGCCGTACGTGAAATTCTGAGAAATTGCGCGTAACGCAGATATTGGACTTTTTACGATGCCATCAATCTTTATTCGCCAAGATATGCAGAAATAACCTCCCGGTCTTCCTGGACTTCCCGGGGGGTGCCTTCGGCGATAAGTCTTCCGAAATTCATCACCGCAACCCGGTCGGAAATCTCCATTACAAGCTCCATGTCATGCTCCACGAGCATCACGGTAATCGCCTTGTCCCTTATACAGCCTATCAGCTCTCCCATGGCAATGGTCTCACGGCTGTTTAAACCCGAGGCCGGCTCATCAAGCAAGAGCAGCTCCGGCTCCATGGCCAGGGCCCTTGCTATTTCCAGCATTCGCTGGTTGCCCAGCGGCAATGCCCCGGCAGGCATGTCTGAGAACCGCTCCAGGCCGACAAATTCGAGCCAGTGCCATGCCTCCTCTTTTATGCGCCTTTCCTCCGGCCTCAAAAAAGAAGGAAGAACGGCCGATAAGGTCAGTCCGGTCCTTGAGCGCAAATGCCTGCCAACCATGACATTTTCAAGCACACTCATGTCGGCAAAGACCTGTACGTTCTGAAACGTCCGTCCAATGCCAAGGGAGGCCGTCTTGTACGGTTTTTCTCCCTTAAGGGGCCTATCCCTGTAGATAAGCAAACCAGAGTCGGGCCCGAAATATCCTGTTATCAGGTTGAAAACCGTGGTTTTACCGGCCCCGTTGGGTCCGATCAAAGAAGTGGTCGTGTTACGCTTTACGCCAAAGGACAGGTTGTCTAAGGCGACAACACCGCCAAAACTCTTTTTAAGCTCCTTTAATTCGAGTATCAGATCATTGCCGGACAATTGAACCGCCTTTAATAAGCTTCATTAAAAAAGCCGTCCCGGATTTTGACGCCGAGGCCAGACCGGCAAACAGACCTTCAGGCAAAAACATCATTATTAAAAGCAGAATCCCGCCGTATACCAAAATATCGTAATCCGGCTTATAAGCAATTCCGATCACCTTCAGCGGGGCGGCGGCCATTGAGAGAAGCTCCGGTAGGAGGGAAAGCAGAACCGCACCTATCAAGGCTCCCCAAAGATGCCTTAACCCGCCTACCGCAACCATGGTTACAAGCACAATCGAATGCATCACGTCAAACGGACCGGGATCTATGTAATTTACATAATATGCATAAAGGCTTCCGCTTACAGAGGCATAAACCGCGCTTAATGCGAAAACCTGTATTTTATAAATATTTGTATTTATGCCAACAGCCGAAGCAGCGTCCTCGCTGCCGTGAATTGCTCGCAGCCCTCTTCCCACGCGGGAATGAACCAGATTGAAGGCAAAATAAAGACCTGCCACCACGGCAAACCATGCAAAATAATAGTAGCTGACATCCGAGTCCAGGCTGTATCCGAACAGCCCGAGCCTGGGGATGTCAAGCAGACCCGCGGGGCCGCCGGTGATTTCCGTGGCAGCCACCGCAATTATGTGAATAATCGAGGCAAAGCCCAGAGTAGCCATTGCCAGATAATGACCCTTTAGGCGCAATGTTGGAATGCCCACGGCAAACGCTATCGCCATTGAAGCAAGAGCGCCGGCCGCCATGGCGGTCCAGGGGGACCAGTCCAGCATCGTTGTCAAAACCCCCGAGGAATAGGCGCCTATGGCGATAAAAGCACCGTGCCCAAGCGATATCTGTCCGGCATAACCCATAAGAAGGCAAAGCCCGATGCAGGCAAGACAGTTAAAGGCGGTAAACACCAGAACACCGAGATAGTAATCATTTGCCACCAGGTGCGGCATCAAAAGTACCAGGGCAATAAGTATGCAGAATCCTATGTAATCCTTTAAAGGCATCTAAAACTCTTTCAGCCGGACCTCTTCAGAGCTTCCGAACAATCCGCCGGGCCTTGCAAACAGCACGACAAGCATTATCACAAGGGCTATGGCGTCCATGTAGTGGGATGAAATATAGCCGCCGGCCATGGCCTCAATGGTGCCGAGAAGAAGGCCAGCGGCAACCGCTCCCATGCTGTTTCCCAACCCGCCGATAACAGCGGCTCCGAATCCTTTCAAACCAAGCAGCGCCCCCCTGGCATAGTCCATCTGGATAAGGGGGGTAATTATAATACCCGCAATTGCCCCAATGGCTGCGGAAAGGGCAAAGGAAAGCATGACCATCCTGCGGTCGTTTATTCCGGCAAGCCGGGCGGCATCACGGTTTATGGCACAGGCCCTCATGCACTTTCCCGTCATGGTGCAGTTAAAAAACAGAACATAGCCTATCACCACCAATATCAATATTCCTATAATCCACAGCGTCTGGGGCATAATAGTGGCACCCATTATCTCCAGAGGCTGTGCTTCAGTGAAATGCCTCATGTAATGAGAGCCTTTTCCCCAGAAGCACATGGCCGAACCCTTAAAAAGCATGGACACGGCTATGGTGATTATAATAAGGCGCAGCACGGTGGGACGGCGGACGGGATTGATGGTAAGCCGCTCCATTAAAATGCCCACGATTGTTACAAAACCCACTGAAAGAAAAAAAGCAAACACAATGGAAAAATCCATGACCATTGTCAGGGAAACCATCATAAGGCCGCCCAGGACGACGAACTCGCCCTGGGCGAAATTTATGATTCCGGTGGCGTTATATATCATGTTAAAACCCATTGCCACCATGGCATATATGGCTCCCCTCTGGATCCCCATGAACAGAAACTGGAGCCAGTCTGTCATAAAGCCTGTCTCCATGCTACTGACCCAGCACCACGAACTTGCCGTCTTTAATGGTAATCATCTCGAAATCGTCCTTGTCTAGGCCGCAGTGATCGTCTTTGGAAAAATTAAATATTCCGCTGATACCAACAAATTCCATGTTTTCAATCGCATTCCTGATTTTCTCAGGATCATCATCGCCCACCTTTTCAAGGGCCTTTGCTATGATCCAGATGGCATCGTATGCATGCCCCCCGAAAGTGGTCACTTTTTCGTTGTAAGTGCTTTCATAAGCCTTTTTATAGGCTTCAAGCACCTTTTTCTGGGGGTGATCCTCCGGCACGGTTTCGGTGGCCATTATCCGGCCGGACGGAAATATCGATCCCTCGGCCGCCTTCCCGGCGGCTTCGGCGTATTTATGGTTTGCAAAACCATGGCTCTGGTACAGGAGAATCTGCATGTTAAGCTGCTTCATGTTCTTCGGTACAATGGATTGTGCGGGCACGATTGACCAGTTTACCACCGCCTTGGCATCTGTTTTTCGGATCCTGATCAGCTGGGCTGTCATATCAGTATCTCCCGGTCCGTAGGTTTCATCCGCGACAATCTCAATACCGTATTTGTCTGCAAGCTCCTTTAACTGAGACCGGCCCGCATCACCAAAACCGGTTGTTCCGGTGAGGATTCCGATTTTTTTGATGCCGTTTTTCTTCATGTGCTCATAAATGCGCCTTACTGCATCGCTGTCATTCTGGCCCATTTTAAAAACCCACCTGCGTTCTTCAGGCGGATTGACTATGCTTGCGGCAGCCGCACATGAAAGCATGGGGATTTCCGCTTTTTCGACCACGGGCACTGTCGCAAGAGAGGTTCCGCTTCGCGAAGGCCCGATAATGGCGCACACTTTGTCCTTTTTGATCAGCTTGCGCACCGCGTTTACAGCCCGGGTGTTGCTGCCCTGGGTGTCTTCTATGTGGAGCACCAGTTTGTGGCCGTTTATACCCCCCTTGGCATTGATCTCCTCTGCTATCATTTTTACGGTATTTCTTTCAGGTTCGCCAAGCCAGGCGGCACTGCCGGTTATGGAAAACACCCCCCCGATATGATACGCCTCCTTTTGTTCCGCCTGAAGTGATCCGGCAGAAAAAACAATTAACAATGCCGCCGTTACCGCTGATAAAAGTCTGATTTTCACTTTCTGACCCCCCTTTGGTTTAATTTGTTGTTGAAGCTACATGCTGAGCACTTTCCGGGCTTCCAGAACGTTTATATCGTTTTCAAGCATAACGTCTATGGCCCGGTCCATGTCATCGAAACGGAAAATAAGAATGGCCTGATCATGCGCCTTTTCAACAAACGCATACATGTATTCCACGTTTAAATCCGCATGCTCCATAAGGCTCAGCAGATTTCCCAGGGCCCCCGGAACATCGGGTATGGCAATGGCCACCACCTCGGCTGTACGAACAAGAAAGCCCTGCTGTTTTAAGACCCGGTGAGCTTTTTCAATATCCGAGACTATCAGGCGAAGGATGCCAAAATCCGAGGTATCGGCCAGGGACATGGCCCGGATGTTGATCCCTGAGTTTCCAAGGGTGGTGGTGATCCTTGCCAGACGGCCGGATCTGTTTTCCATAAACACGGAGATCTGGGTAATTTTCATTGCAAGGCTCCGACTTCTTGGTTTACCCGAAAAAACCTACACCGGATAAGGAACCGCGGTCAGCCCGACGGTTTCGCTAAGGCCGCACATAATATTCATATTCTGGACCGCCTGGCCGGCAGCACCCTTTACCAGATTGTCTATGGCGGACATAAGGATCAGACGGCCGTTTTCGCGGTCGGCCACAAATCCGATATCGCAGTAATTGGTTCCCCGGACATCCCTGGTGTCCGGAGGCCGGCCGTTTTCGGTGATTCGAATAAATCTTCTGCCCCTGTAATACTCATGCAGGCAATCCCTGATGGCCTCATCACCGGCATTCTCTTTCAGATCGGCATAAATCGTGGTCTGCATGCCCCTGTTCATGGGCAGCAGATGGGGAACAAAACTGATGTTTATGTCTTTTCCCGCAATACGGCTAAGAATATGCTCCATTTCAGGCTGGTGACGGTGGGCCGCCACCTTATAGGCCTTAAAAGACTCGCTTACTTCACAAAAAAGATTTGTAAGACTTGGGCTGCGGCCTGCTCCGCTTACCCCTGACTTTGAATCCGCAATTGTTGTAGTGGCATCAATCATATCAGCCTTAAGAAGCGGGACGAGGGGAAGCAATACGCTGGTTGGATAACACCCTGGATTTCCAACCAATTCGGCATCCGAGATTTCATCGGCAAAAACCTCGCAAAGACCGTACACGGATTTCGAAAGCAGATCCTTTGCCACATGGGGCTGGTAGGCTGATTCATAGGGTTTGGGATCGCTGAAGCGGAAATCGGCCGAAAGATCAACTACTTTACACCCGTACTTCAGCATGGAGGGGACAATTTCCATGGGCAGCTTATGGGGAAGGGCTGTGAATACTACGTCTGCGCGCCCGCAAACAGACTCTGCGTCAAATTCATCGCACTGCCTGGTAATAATACCCCCCATTGCGGGATATATCCTGTCAAAAGGCACACCCGCATACTGGCGGGAGGTCAGTGCCGTTATAACAACCTCGGGATGGCCGGCCAGAATCCGGACCAGTTCCGCCCCTGCATACCCGGTTGCGCCTGCAACAGCGGCTCTTATCATTTCTTCCTCCCGGGACAATAAAAGGATTGCTTAAAGTTTAGTTTTAATAGCAAAGCTTTAATGCAAATTCAAGGGGTTTCAACCAAGCTGTCCGGCAAGTCCCAGATACCTTCGGGCCTCTTTTTTTTCACCCCTTTTTTCATATATTCTGCCGATATAAAGGTAATAGTCACGCCTGTGATCCGGGTCTTCCTGCACCAGGGAGAAAAAAAGATCAAGGAGCTTTGCGGAACTATCCCCTGTCTCAAGGCTGAGCTCCGCAAACCGTCTTTTAATTAAGGGATCTATGGCTCTCTGGCAGGAGGCGCAATAGTTCATTATCTGTGCATACAATTCCCGGGCCTCTTCAGACTCGCCCGCCTGCTCGCAGGTTTTTGCAAGGGCCCTTAAAACTATTTCATCCGGTCCGTTTTCATCTGTCGAAGCCTTAAATGCGGCCTTTGCGCCCCGCATGTCGCCAGACTGAAAGCGGGTCTCCCCGTCGAGCAGGCGCATAAGAGGCAGGCCGCGGATATCTGGGGGAACCGATTTAAGAAGTTCCTCTGCTTTTGAAACCGCCCCGGTTTCCCAGTAAATTTCGCACAGCAGCTGGTAGGCGCGGATTTCAGCCGGATTCCGGCTGACAAAGGACTTTAAAATCTCCTCGGCCCTGGCGTGCTGCTCTGCGTGAAGATATGCTGTTGCCAGTTCCAGGGGGATAAGGGTGGAGCTGCCTGAATTCTGCTCCAGGGCATCGGAAAGCTCCTTTATCGCCAGATCAAAATTGCCTCTGTTAAGTGCGGTATAACCTCTTTCAAAACAATCCCCGTATTGCCGGTAGGCTTCGGCGGTCTCGGGGGCAAGGGCATTTAACAGAACATCGAAAAGTTCTTCATCGTAATTTTCCTCCGGATCAGGGGCCCGGGAGACCGCCTCACCTTGAGACGCGACAAAAGACTTTTTTTCTGTTTCATGCTTTTCCACGCCGGCATCAGGTTCCGGGATGGTTTTTTTCCAAAGCCCCTGCATTGCTCCGGCTATTTTATCCCTGGTATCCTTTCTGCCGGTTAGATCAAGAGCCAGTTCATATAGTTCAGCCGCTTCTTCGATGTCGCCGGCACCCGCCATGACCTCGGCATTTTTAATATGCTGCAAGGCAAGGGACTCGCTTGCATGCTCAAGCTTCTCTCTGATGCGACCGGCCAGATGAGATTTTTCAGGAAACCGGGACTCTATTTTGCCCAGGGCCTTTTCAAATTCAATCCTGGCGTCTCCGAACGCCTCCTTTTTCATACATTCGTCGCCCCTTTCCTCGTGATCCTCGGGTTTTTTCCCGGAAAAAATGCCAAACAATCCCATGATTCCTCCAAATCAGGCTTTTTTATTAAAAGGGCTTATCGCCACTATTTACTGCTCCGCCTGTCCGGGTTCCTGCTTTTCCGGCTCATTGTATAAGTACTTCCTTGCCGCCCTAACGCCCTGCTCAAATCCTTCCACGATTTTTTCCTCGTTTCTGGTAAGGCGGTTTACCTTAAAGTCATCAGGAGGATAAATCACGTCAATCCCGGAAGTGCTCTCCATATCGTCGAGCAGCTGGTTATACATTTCACAATGGTGTCCAAGCGCCTCAACCAGGTATTGATACTGTTCATCCCGGTAATAGGATTCATAAAGCCTTTTTACCCAGAATGATTCCCGGTCTTTGCGGTAGTCTTTCGGCCTGGTTGTAACCACCAGGATATCTTTTTCTGAAAAACCAAGCTCCAGGGCCTTTTTAAAAGGAAGCGGGTCGCATACGCTTCCGTCCATTAAAAGTTCGTTTTTATAA
Source organism: Desulfobacteraceae bacterium (assembly GCA_021737565.1). Classification (GTDB taxonomy): domain Bacteria; phylum Desulfobacterota; class Desulfobacteria; order Desulfobacterales; family Desulfosalsimonadaceae; genus Desulfosalsimonas. Next base: position 10,588 of record JAIPDS010000031.1, read on the forward strand.
GGAACAAAGTTGCGGTATAAAAAAGGGATTGCAGCCGAGGCTTTAAGCGCCTGCGGGATGTTATCCCTTTTTGTGCTCAGATAAACAGGGTGCGGAGGCGCATGCTGATAAAAACAGGTGGCTACAGCCAAAACAGGGCAGGAAAACCTGCGCAGCCGCCTTATATCAAGAGAATCGGCATGATCGTTTATAAAGGTGTCGATCATCCAGTCCAGGTTTAGCACGTGTTTTTCCGGCCTGAATATGTTGGACATCCGTATAAAGCGTCCTGTAAGCAGTTCCGAGAAAAATGCGTCCCGTGCCAGGTGAATCTGTCTGGCGGCATAAGCCGTGCCGATAAGGGCACCAGCTGAAGTCCCGATAATCAGGCGCCAGGGAGAATATCCCCTTTCCATGAAAGCCTGCAGGACTCCAGCCAGAAAAATACCGCGCATCCCGCCCCCCTCCAGCACCAGGGCTTTTCTGGGAGTAAAACCGCGCAGCCTGCTTTTGACTGACCGATATCTGGAAAGCAGCGATGAAATCAGATCCATCCGGTATCTCCTTTTTTCCGCACATCCCGGCCAAAATTTTTCACTGGTATAAACAGTTAAAAATTTCTTATCCCGGCCTGATATTAACAGTTATATAGTACAGGCTTGCTCCCCGCTGCAGCAGAATCACAACCGAATCCTTCCACCTGTACTTGATAACGGCATCATAGAAGGAATTGATATCATCAATCCTTATTTCATCAATTTTGCGAATTACATCCCCTGGCTTAACCCCTATATTGTCCATTGCGCAGCCGGATTCCACATCATTTATCACCACTCCGGAATCTTTGTCTGTTCCCGGTTTCTTGTTTTCTGATATACCGGCCACTTTTACCCCCAGCAGCCGCCAGGCCAGTTCAGGGGCAAGTTTTCTTGGAAAAATGTCTGCCCTGACCTTGAATTCTTTTTCACTCCCCGAGCGCAAAACCTTTATTGTCAAAAGATCCGCCTTGCCAAGACCCCGCATTGCAGCCTGGTAGTCTGAAACCCGCTCCACAGGCTTTCCCTGTATGGAGACCACGATATCGCCTTCCCGGATTCCGACTTTATCTGCCGGACTTTTCCCCATAACCGCCTGGACCAGCACGCCTTTGTCCGAATCAAGACTAAAATACCCGGCAGTCTCGCTGTCTATGTCCTGAACAAGAAGACCTATCCAGGCGTGCACAACTTCTCCGTAATCTATAAGATCGGAAACAATTTTTTCAGCCCTGTTAATGGGAATGGCAAACCCTATCCCCTCGGCATTTCGGTATATGGCCGTGTTTATGCCGATGAGCTCGCCGTTTATGTTAAGCAGGGGGCCGCCGCTGTTGCCCGGATTAATGGAGGCATCGGTCTGTATAAAATCCCGATAAATCTGATTCCTGGCCTTGAAGCTGCGGTTTGTGGCACTTATCACGCCTGTTGTCACAGTATGGGAAAATCCGAAAGGATTGCCTATTGCAATAACGGTCTCGCCCATCATCAGATCCTCTGAGTTTCCCATTTCAACGGCAGGAAGCGGCTCTTTTGCCTGAATTTTGAGCACTGCAAGGTCTGATTCAGGGTCTGCCCCGACGATTTCGGCCGGGAACTCGCGGCCGTCGTTTAACACAGCAGTTATTTTTCCACTTTTTACAATCACATGTGAATTTGTCAGAATATATCCGTTTTTACCGTCAATGATCACCCCTGAGCCGAGACTGCTTAACCTGCGCCTGCGTTCAGGGCCGTAATCAAAGAAATCCCTGAAAAACTCATCCATGCCGAAACCTGAAAACGGGTTTGCCCGATAGCTTACCTCGTATTGGGTGCTGATGTTAACGACCGCGGAACTAACCTTTTTCACAGCCCTGACCACGGCGTTTTCCCTGGGATATTTCTCCCGGGCCGAAGCCCAGCTGACAGACAAGAGGCCTGCAATCAGAATTATCAGAACCGTCTGCAGTAGAATCCGCAATGTCTTCATCTGATCTCTTCCTTATAAGTGGATGTTTTTCTGTTCATAATATATTATGGCCTAAAAATTAAAGCCTAAAATTGATGGCACCGTAAAAAGTCCAATATCTGCGTTACGCGCAATTTCTCAGAATTTCACGTACGGCTAAGTACGCTGCATTCTTCGAAATTGCGCAGGCCTTGATCTTGAACTTTTTGCGGCGCCATCTAAAATCAGACTTTTTACGAGTGCATCAAAATTGACGGCTTCGTAAAAAACATTCCACACTGACGCGGCGGAAAAGATTGATTTTACCGCCTGCTATGATATGTTTAACATATTTAAGTGGAAATAAAACATTATGGCAACAATCAGGCAGCAGATAATCGAGCTTCTGGAACACGATGAACACGATGCGAGAAGGCTTTCTCAAAGCCTGGGCATCAGCGAAAAAGAAGTATACGCCCATCTTCCTCACATAGCAAAAAGCCTTTCAAAGCAAGGCAAAAAACTAAGGACAGAGCCTGCGGAATGCATAGGGTGCGGCTACAGGTTTAAAAACAGACAGCGTGTCACCAAGCCCGGCAAGTGTCCGGTTTGCAAAAGCGAGCGCATAGAAAACCCGCGTTTTTGCATCAAATAAAACGGCCGCCGGCAAGGCGCCGGACAAATTTTTTCAACTCTGAAAGTTTTACCGGCTCTATGAAGCTTTTCCCGATCTCTTTGAGAAACACGAAATAAATCCTGTCATCCAACCTCTTTTTGTCTCTTGCCACTGCGGTGAAAACATCGTCGGGATCAAAGTCTGCATGCACCGGAAGCCCCAGACGGACCAGAAGGGCCTCGATCCTGTCGGCACTTTTTTCCGGCATATATCCTTTTTCCACCGAAAGCCTGGCAGCGGCCGCCATTCCGATGCTTACCGCCTCTCCGTGGCTAAAATTTTTTGTCTTTTCTATGGCGTGGCCCAGGGTGTGGCCGAAATTAAGTTTCCGTCTTTCTCCCTGCTCGCGCTCATCACGGTTTACTATATCAGCCTTTATGGCAACGGAATCATAAATAACTCTTTCCATTACTTCAGGCTCCAGACTACAGGCCTTATCAACGTGCTGCTCCAAGAATGCGAAATATTCGGCATCGGAAATTGCCGCATGCTTGACAATTTCGGCAAACCCGTTGGCGACCTCCCGCTCCGGCAGAGTTTTGAGAACAGCCGGGTCGCAGATCACAAACAATGGCTGGTTAAACACGCCGACCATATTTTTATAACCTTTGAAATTTACTCCTGTCTTCCCCCCCACGCTTGCGTCCACCTGGGCAAGAAGCGTGGTTGCAGCACTGGCATATCGCACGCCGCGCAGATATGTGGCTGCTACAAACCCGGTAATGTCACAGACAATTCCGCCGCCAACAGCAAGCAGAAAAACACCGCGGTCCGCCTCAATATCAACCAGGCGTTTGTAGATCAAGGAGGCGGCCTCAAGAGTCTTTGCTTTCTCGCCAATGCCCGTGACAATGCGCTCGGCTTTCGGCAGACACCCGGAATAAAGCCGGTCCACGATTTCATCGGTAACTACAATTATTCGGGTGCCTGCGGGAATATGGGCGTAAATATTTTTAAGCTGCTCGCCGACAATAATAGAAGATTTTCCGGTATCCCCGAAGATCTCAAGCCTTCTCATGCAAACCTCTGATTCTCTGATTTAATGATTTTGAATCGCTATATCGCGAATGGCCCTGGCCTGCCTGCACAAAACCTCAAACTGTTCCGGATAAAGCGACTGGCCGCCATCGCACAAGGCGGAATCCGGCATGCAGTGGACTTCCACCATCAGCCCGTGGGCCCCGACTGCTGCACCGGCGCGACTAAGAGGCAGCACCTGATCTCTTAGGCCTGCAGCATGACTGGGATCCACGATAACAGGCAAATGGCTTTCCCTGCGAACAACCGGGACCGCGGAAAAATCCAGGGTGTTTCTGCTGTGGCGAACAAAGGTGCGCAATCCACGCTCGCAGAGAATTATCTGCGGGTTGCCCTCTGAAATAATATATTCAGCGGCCATAAGCCACTCATCCACGGTAGCCGACATGCCACGCTTCAGCAAAATGGGTTTGCCGGCCTCGCCCGCCCTTCGCAAAAGGCTGAAGTTCTGCATGTTTCTGGTGCCGATCTGTACTATGTCGACATATTTTTCAACCATGTCAAAATGCTCCATGTCCAGAACCTCGGTTACAACCGGAAGCCCGTAATTTTCACGCACCCTTGCCAATATCCTGAGGCCCTCCTCGCCCAACCCCTGAAAGGCATACGGAGAAGTGCGGGGCTTAAAGGCCCCGCCCCGGAAGATATCGGCCCCGACACGTTTTACATGCTCTGCAGTAGACATAACCTGGGACTCGCTTTCAACCGCACACGGGCCGGCTATAATAACAAAATTATCCCCCCCCACTGACACCTCTCCCACATTGATCACGCTGTCGTGGGGGTGTATTTCCCTGCTTACCAGTTTGTACGGCCTGGTAACAGGAATGGCTTCCTTGACTCCCGGCATGCCCTGAAATGTCGCGGGGTCGATCGGCCCCACATTGTAGAGGACCCCTATGGATATCCGTTCTCCCCCGGGGATAGGACGTGCCGTGCATCCCCTTTCCTCTATGGCGTGAATCACGGCATCCACCTGCTCCCGGGTTGCGTCCTGACGCATCACTATAAGCATTTTATAGCCCCTCCCTGCAATATATTATAAACGAATTGGCATAGACAGTATAAAAACAAAAAAACCGTGAAGCCCGGCGGGGCCCCACGGTTTTATGTAAAATCAATTGCGCCGGATTTGTCAGTGCGGTACCGGCAAAAGGGCATACCCCGCCGTATCAGGTGCAGAGCACCACCACCGGAAACAGAAACCGGGCAGCGCTTTTTCGCTATTTCTTCCCGTTTCTCTCAATGCATGCCCCTTTTCTGTGGTTGCCGAATAATGCCGCAACTGTTCTTTTTTTCTTACACATAAAAAAGAAAAGCGACAAGGTCAAGCAAAAATCGGAAAAGTACGTGCAATATCTTGACAAAAAACGAAAAATTCTATATGAGTTAAATATCCGGACATTAACAGGGCATATGTTATGCCGTTTTTTTCGTTATCTGATTTCAACCCACTTAATAACAGAGGTATGGCATGAGGATAGACTCACTTGCAAGGTTGAAAGACAAATTTATAGCAATACTCCTTTTGATTTTCGCGGCTCTTGTTCTGGCTGGACCTGCACACGCCGATATCGAGGATCATATAATAAAGACTGAGACCGGTTTTTATTACACCGTGCAGAAGGGCGACACTCTCTGGGATCTTTCCGAGAAATTCTCGGATTCCCCCTGGCAATGGCCTGATCTGTGGCAGTACAATCCCGATATACCCAACCCTCACCTGATATACCCGGGCCAGCGAATCCGCATCTACAGGAAAACTTTTACCGGAGACAAAAAACCCGAACCTGAAAAAAAGGAAAAAAAGCCGGACAAGCAATACTTTACATTTACCAAAATCAACGCGGTAGGTTTTATAAAGCAGGAGGCCGTTGTTCCCGCGGGTACCCTGTTCCAGTCCCTCGGGGATAAATGGATTATGAGCACAAACGACAAGGTCTATATCCGCCCGGCCGCAAACGTTGATCTTGCGCCCGGCGATACCTTCTTTCTTCACCGCACAATAAGCCCTGTAAGGGACCCTGACACCAATGAACGCATAGGCGTCCAGCATTTGCTTACAGGGATTGTGGAAATCCTCGAACTCAAGGAAAACCTTGCCATCGGCCGTATAATGGCATCATTCCGGGAAATCCTGGAAGGCGACAAGCTTTTGCCGTTTTTCCCCAGGCGGCCTAGACTGGAACTCAAGCCCGGCCTGCCGGGTATTGAGAGCAAGATTATCAAGTCGGAAGACGAGTGGAAAGCCATGGGCGAACATATAATCGCCTTCATAGACAAAGGAAGCGACCATGGCATCGAGGTCGGCCAGAAATACCAAGTGCTCTATCCGGTAATGGAGAAAAGCGACACGGAATCTACAGAGCCCAAAGAACTGGAGCGGGAGGAAATGGGCTCTGTGGTGGTTTTGCACACTGAGAAAACAACCTCAACCGTCCTGATAACCGACTCAAAACAGGATTTAAGCGAGGGATTGCCCGTAAGCGCCATACGTTGACCCGGCAAAGGCATAAACCGGTTATTCGGATTCGGATTCGACTTCCATTTGATCGACCTTTGAGTTAAAGGCATCCACCTTCTCCTCGTAAGCCTGGACCTTTTGCTGATAGGCATCTATGCGCTCATTAAGGCCTTTTACCTCTTGCTCGTATTCTTTCTTTATGGCCTTGGGCGCCGAAGCATCCGGACGATCAGCCGAAAGCCTCTCCCTTTCCTTTTCTATCTGTTCGTATTCCTTTTCAAGCGCCTTTCTCTGCTCAACCAGGCTCTTTCTTTGCTCTGCCAGCTGCCGGTTCTTTTCCGCCTTATCCTCGGCTTTGCCGGCTTGCTCCTCTTTTTCTGAATCATTATGCTGACCGGGGGTTGCTTTTTCGCCTTTTTCCTGACCAGAGGTTCTTTTTACCTCGGGCTGCCTCACTGCACTATCCCTGTATTGCTCGGGAATGGCGCCAAAGTTGTCAGTGTAGCGCACAACACCCTGGGAATCCTTGTACCTGTAAAGCTCGCCGTATCCGGTGCCGGCAAGAATAATTATAAAAACCATTGAATACAGGATAGCTCGCATCACGGTCTCCTTTCAGAATTTTGTTCAAGAGAAAGCGTGCAGGCAAAATAGATGGTAGCTCTTTTATTCGTACTCCGGGACCCCGGAATATGTCAATGATTTTTCAGTCTCTTTTGCCGCGGGCTCGAAATGAATCCCGGTTTTTAATCACTGAAAAAACCGGACCGCATTTTCAAAAATGCTTATCCCGGTGGCAGGAAAACTGTCACCGGAAATGCGGCCCCGTCCTGTCAGCACGTTAAAACGCGGCCGGTCAGGATGATTGGAAGGATGATTGAATGCCTCGGGATGCGGCATGAGCCCGAAAACACGTCCCGTGGGATCGCATATCCCGGCAATATCAAGCAGTGAGCCGTTTGGATTTTCCGGAAACCGGCCTTCCGCCGGCAAACCGTCTGATACCGCATACCTGCAGACCACCTGGTTTTCGGTTACCAGCCGGTTTATCACGGAATCGTGTGCAATGAATTTTCCTTCACCGTGACGCACCGGCAACTCCATATGTTTAAGGCCTTTTGTAAAAACGCAGGGAGAATCCTTGTTTATCTGGAGATGAACCCAGTCGTCCCTGAAGTTGCCGCAGTCGTTGTGGGTCAAAGCCACGGTCCGGCCCGTGTAGTCGCCCTCGAGGCCGGGCAGAAGACCTATGTTTACGAGTGTCTGGAATCCGTTGCAGATGCCGAGCACCAGGTTGCCTCTGTAAATGAAATCCAGGATTTTGTCTCCCGCGTTTTTCCGCATGCGCACAGCCTGGATAACTCCAGCGCCGTGATCATCTGCCCACGAAAACCCGCCGATAAAAATCATTATTTGAAATTCTTTCAGGGAAACCGCGCCTGAAATCACGTCGTTTATATGCACGCACCTTGCCGAGGCTCCGGCAAGTCCGCACGCATGTGCGGTTTCCACGTCGCAGTTTAACCCGTAGCCGGTAAGAACAAGAGCTTTTACCCGATTTTTTTTGTTTTGCAATACCATGGCCGTGCTTCCGGTTATATCAATCCGCCAAACGGGGCTTTCCAAGCAGCCTTAAGCTCTGCGGTTTTCAGGGAAATAATGGTTCTGTCCCCCGACAGGATTTCAAAGATCCCGTCTTTTCTTATCTCCCCTATACAGGCAAGGGGGTGTTTGGCAAGCAGTGATTCAAATTCCGCCCGGTTTTCAGGGGCCACAGAGACAATGAATCTGCCGGCGGACTCGGAGAACAAAACATGATCGGCACGAAGGCAGGTACGCACCGGCACCCGATCAAGCTCGGCGCTTAAACCCAGGCCGCCCCCGATTGCGCACAGGGCAAGATGTACGCCCAGCCCTCCCCTGTATATTCCGTGCATTGACGAAACAAGATGCCGGCAAACCGCCGTGTGAAGACTCCTGTACATGGGAAGCAGTTTTTCCGGCTCGGGGCGGGCAATGTTTAAACCGATGTATCCGAACATGTCGTAATACTCGGAAGCTCCCAGTTCATCATCGGTCTGCCCGATAACGTATATCAGGTCGCCTGGTAACTTGAAATCCATTGTTACACACCGGTTTATGTCTTCTATCACGCCTGTTGCGGAAAACTGCATGGTTTCAAGAGCCGAAAGCTTGTGGGTTTCACCGTATTTTCCCGGCAGATGGCCGTCGACATACATGCTGTCCTTTCCTGAAAGAAGAGGTATCCCGAAGGCAAGGCACGCATCTGAGAGAGCCATGCAGGAGCGCACAAGCTGGGCTGCCTTGAACTTTCCGTCAGGGTTTTTTTCAGGATCATACTGGATGCTTGGCCAGCAGAAATTGTCCACCCCTCCTATATGGCCGGGATCACCTCCCACCGCAACCAGCCTGCGCACCGCCTCGTCTATTGTGCCGGAGGTCATGTAATAGGCATCTATCTGCGAATAAAACGGAAGCAGGGCCTGGGAAAAACCAAGCCCACGTTCGGAGGTGAGCACAGGCCTGATAACGCATGCATCACTGTTAACATCCCGGTCTTTTCCCACAAGAGGCTTTATCACCGAGGTTCCCTGAACCTCGTGATCATACTGCCGAATAATCCATTGCCTGGAACATATATTGGGCCTTGCAAGCATGTCCTTTAACAGGGTTCCATAATCCGCGGGCTCTCCCATCGCCGGCTCGCAAAGCCCCCGCATTTCCGGGGGAATCCACACGGCCTCAAATTCCCATTGGGGAAATCCGCGTGCCAAAAAATCCATGTTTACGTATGCGCAGGTCTCACCCTCGTATGTGATGTAAAGCTTGCCTGAGTCCGTGTATTTGCCGATCACCGTGCTTTCCACTGCGTGCTTTTCGGAAAGCTCAAGAAAGCGCTCCACGTCCTCGGGGCGCACCGCCACTGTCATACGCTCCTGGGATTCAGATACCCAGATTTCCCATTGATCAAGGCCTGCGTATTTAAGCGGCACCCGGTCCAGCCATACCTCGCATCCACCGGAAAACCTGGCCGACTCTCCGACAGAAGAGGAAAGCCCTCCTCCGCCGTTGTCGGTTATAAACTGAATCAGGCCGAGATCCCTTGCCTCTAAAAGAAAATCATGCATCTTTTTCTGGGTATAGGGGTCTCCGATCTGAACGTGCCCCGCAGGGGTGTGCTCGGTAAAAATCTCCGAGGAGGCAGTGACTCCGTGAATACCGTCTTTTCCAACCCTTCCGCCGCACATCAGTATCAGATCGCCGGGTGTTGTTGTCTTCTGCTCTGCGGGCGTGCCCGCAACCCCGGAAGGCATCATGCCCAGGGCGGTCACAAATACAAGGCATTTTCCCATGTAGCCGTGATGAAAGGTCACCTGGCCGAAGGATGTGGGAATTCCGCTTTTATTTCCCCCGTCGCGCACCCCCTCGATCACTCCGTCAAGAAGTCTTCTGGGATGAAGCCTGGGCTTGAGCTCCCCGTTATAATCCCTGTTTCCCACGCAAAATCCGTAGCTTCCCATTATCAGGCGCGAGCCCTTACCGGTTCCCAAGGGATCCCGGTAGACGCCTACAATGCCAGTGATTGCTCCTCCGTATGCTTCCATGTTGGACGGGGAATTATGGGTCTCGCCTGTAATCACGTAATTGTGATTTTCGTCAAACCTTCCAACCCCAGCATTATCCCACAACACTGAAATCACCCAGTCTTTTTCAGCCTTGAGCCTCAGGGTCGGGGCCTCTATAAAAGTCTTAAACAGACTGTCTATGGTACGGGATATGCCTGCTGCGGGATCTGAGTAGTAGAATTTTCCCCTGAAGGTATTGTGATTACAGTGATCGCTTCTTGCCTGGCAGATGTATTCAAGCTCAACATCTGTTGGATCGTCAAGCCCCACAGCCTTTCTTTCCGCCAGTACTTCCGGCTCAAGAAAATACCTTCTGATAACCGGAATATCATTGGGATTCAACGCCAGGTTGCGCGCATCGCTTATCTGCTGTAACATCCGGTCCGACTCGATTGATATCGTGGCAACAGTAGGAGTGTGATCAAGCCGAACCTTCGGTATTATTATCCCTGTGCCGGTTTCCGGATCCCACTGGTCTGGTGAGAAAATCCTTGTCTGCTGGATTATGTCGTTTGCAAGAAGCTCTTTTGCTATTGTTTCCGAATCCTGCCTGTTTAAACCTTCCCCCCGGATGCAGTAGCGCCTTGAGGTGTATACCCCCTCTTCAGGATCAAAGCTTATCCCCAGCACATCCTCAATAGCCTCTATTGCGGTATGACCGGGGTTGTCCTTTACCCCGGGCCGGTATCCCACCCAGATGCACCAGTCAAAACCGAGATCCAGCGGCTTAAACGAGGAGACCTGTGTTACCGGGTTGGTGAAAATCTCGTTTCTAACCGCTTCAAGTTGGGCCGGATCAAGGTCCTTGTCAATGGTTACAATGTTTACGATTCGCACCGATTCCGCGCGGATATGGAAATAGGCGCGGGCCTTTTTTTTTATTCCCTCGCCTTCTGCACCGAAAAGCTCGGGTTTCAGGGCGATTTCAAGACGATGCGGCATAATTGTTACTCTTTTGTAAAAAACCTTAAAATATCATTATAAATCACGAAAACCATCAGCAACATAAGCAAAAAAAGGCCTATCTGCTGAGCAATCTCCCTGGATTTTAACGACACCGGCCTGCCCTTTATCGCCTCTATGGTAAAAAAGACCAGATGGCCTCCGTCGAGTACCGGCACGGGCAGCAGATTTAAAATCCCGAGATTAACGCTTACAAACGCTATAAAAGCCAAAAGGCTTACGGCACCATGCTCCACACGTTCTCCGGCCATTTGTGCAATCATGATCGGTCCGCCCAGGGTATCAAGCGACAATGTGCCCTGGATCAACTTGACCACTGAAATAACAGTGAGCTTGATAACAAGCCATGTGCGAACAAAGCTTTGTCCCATTGCCTCTATGGGATTAAGCCGCAACATCAGCTCCTGTTTTGTCGGAGAAATTCCGATTTGGTATTGCTGGGTTTTCTCGCCGAATATATTATCCACTGTTTCCATTTGAGGGGCAATGGTCATATTAATCCGGGTGCCGTCGCGTTTTACCGTAAACTCAAGCGGTCTGCCCTGGCTTTCGAAAATGGGATCTACAATATCCCCCCAGGACTTAATTTTCTTTCCTTCTATTGCGACGATTCTGTCCCCGCTCTTCATTCCGGCCCGGGCCGCGGGGAAGCCCTCCTTGACCTCGTCGATCACGGGTACGCGGTCGATAAGGCCGATTGTTGAAAACAAAACAAAAAATATGACTATGCACAGCAAGAAGTTAAAAAACGGACCCGCGGCCACAATAAGCATCCGCTGGTATACCGGCTTGTGGTTAAACGAATACCCGAGATCCTGCGAATCTACCTCCGCATCCGGCTCTTCGCCAACCATCTTGACATAACCGCCCAGCGGCACCGCGGAAATCCTGTACTCGGTCCGGCCCACTTTTTTTGAAGCAAGTTTTGGCCCGAATCCGAGAGAAAAACGCTCAACCCCCACGCCAAAGGACTTGGCCACCAGGAAATGGCCGAGCTCGTGGAAAAAAATCAAAACTCCCAGTACAATTAAAAAGCCGATAATCATGCTCATATTTTAAAACCCGCACGCTCCATTTTAAATCAGCAAGGTTTCTGCTGTTTTTCTGGCCTCAAGATCCGCCTGAAGCACATCTTCCATTTCCGGATCCATAACCGGCCTAAATCGGTTTATCACTTCCCGGATAATTTCCGGAATTTGGTTAAAGCCTATACTTCCGTGCAAAAACGCGGAGACCGCCACTTCGTTTGCCGCATTTAAAATTGCGGGCATAGTCCCGCCGATTTCGCATGCCCGGTAGGCCAGAGCCAGGCACGGAAATTTTTCAAAATCCGGAGGCCTGAATGTAAGGCGGCCGAGTTCCGCGAAATCCGGAAACGAAAGCCCCAGCCGCAGCCTTTCGGGACACGACAGGGCGTATGCGATCGCGGTTTTCATGTCAGGCAGCCCCATCTGGGCCATTATGCTGCCGTCGCAAAAAGCCACCATTGAATGAACAATGCTCTGGGGATGCACCACAACATCTATTCGATCCGGAGCGAGCCCGAAAAGGTGGGAGGCCTCTATTACCTCCAGCCCCTTGTTCATAAGGGTTGCTGAATCTATGGTAATCTTGTCTCCCATCTGCCACGTGGGATGTACAAGAGCGTCCCCGGGGGTAATTTCGGCAAAATTCCCGCCCGGCATATCCAAAAAGGGACCCCCTGATGCAGTCAAAAGTATCCGTTCCACATCGTTTTTACGGTTGCCGGATATGCACTGGAATACCGCGCTGTGTTCGCTGTCCACCGGCAAAATACGCACACCGCGTTCGGCCGCCTCGCGGATAACCAGATCGCCGGCCATGACAAGGACTTCCTTGTTGGCAAGCGCTATATCCTTTCCTGCATGTATTGCCGACAATGTGGGCAAAAGACCAGCAGAGCCGACCATTGCCGATACTACAAGCTCAAGCTCTTTATACCCGGCGGCCTGCCTGTAGGCATCTTCTCCGAAAAGTATCTCGGTCCCGGTGCCCGAAGAAATCTTTTCTTTAAGTCTTCTGGCCCCTGTCTCGTCATATACTACAGCGATATCAGGAGAAAATTTTTCAATCTGGCGGGCAAGCAGATCTATATTGACCCCGCCTGTAAGCATCTTTACGCAAAAGCGGTCAGGAAAACGCTCAAGCACTTCAAGGGTGCTTTTGCCTATGGATCCGGTTGACCCGAGTATGCCGATCCGGCGTTTCTTCATTTCAGGATCTGTTTCGGATTTTAAATTTTCTTAAAAGACAAACAGGTTAAAACCGTAAGCCACGGGCACCGCGAACAAAAGGGCGTCTATGCGGTCCAGCATGCCTCCGTGGCCCGGAAGGATGGTTCCCGAATCCTTTATCCCTGCTTTTCTTTTAAGCTGTGATTCAAAAAGGTCCCCGATCTGGCCGGCAATGCCCACGGCAACTGCAAACACGATGACAAGGGCAAACGGGAGATCCGGAAGCAAAAGGATTTTATAAACAACCGCCACCGCGATATTTGCAGCCAGCCCCCCGAGCGCTCCTTCCACTGATTTGCCCGGACTGATTGCAGGCGCAAGTTTATGCCTGCCAAGGTAAGTGCCCACGTAAAATGCGCCCACATCACCGAGAAACACCACCAAAACCACGAAAAATACCCATATCAGCCCTTCGGGACGGCATCGAAGAAGGACCAGCGCGCAAAGGGGAAGAAAAACATATACAATTCCCTGTACCTGGCCGGCCACCGCCTCCATTATCTTTACATCATGCCGGTATGCCGGCATGGAAAAAAGGGCCCCTAAAATCAGGCCTGAAAACATAAGGAGAAAAATAATATCAAGTGCAGTATAAAGGGAGGCAGCAATCATTGCCAGGCCGAGTATCGAACCGATTACCGGAACCGGCTTTAAAAAAAAGGATTTGTCGCCCCCTGAAACGATATAAAAGTATTCCCGGATTGCAAGCGCTGCAATTAAGGCTATCAGGCAGGCAAATACAGCGGACGAACCTTTGCAGATAAGTGCAACAAGTGCCGGAACCGCAACAATTGCTGTAAGCCATCTTTTAAGATGCATGGAAATGTCCCGGATAAAATTTCATGATCCCGGATAACCGATGCGCAGCCGCCCGGCGGTGCATCATGAAGAGATCCTGCCAAAGCGGCGCTCGCGATCCTGGAAGTTTTTCAGGATATCTATGTATTCCTCGCGTGTAAAATCCGGCCACAAGGTGGGGGTAACAAAGATTTCCGTATATGCGAGCTGCCATAACATGAAATTGCTAATCCTGAATTCCCCGCTGGTCCTTATCAGAAGTTCCGGATCAGGCATGTCTGCAGTATACAAGTATTTGGAAAAACTTTTTTCAGTGATATCCCCGGGCTCAATTTTGCCTTCTTTGACCGCGGCGGCCGCGGCGCGCACAGCCCCGGCGATTTCAGCCCTGCCGCCGTAACTTAATGCGAGAGTGAGGCACATATCTTCGTTCTCACGGGTGGCCTCAAGCGTCTGATCCAGGGTCTGTCTTACCTCCCCGGGAAGTCGATCAATTTCCCCTATGGTATTTAACCGGATGCCGTTTTCCTGCATCTCGGGAGTCTCTGAGACGAGAAATCTTCTGAGCAGAGTCATCAGGGCAGAAATTTCGGACTTCGGCCTTTGCCAGTTCTCTGTTGAAAAGGCGTACAAAGTAAGGTGGCGAATCCCGAGTTCCCTGCTCGTCCGCACCACCATTCTAACGGTTTCCACCCCGCGCTCATGCCCCTTGACCCGGTTTAACAACCGCTTTTTCGCCCACCTACCGTTTCCGTCCATTATAACGGCAACATGGCAAGGGCGCTTGGAGGGATCCAGGCCGGAGTTTTCGGCAACCTCAGACTTCAAGGATTTCTTTTTCCTTGTCCTTGTACAGATCGTCGATCTGCTTGATATGTTCGTCGGTCAGCTTCTGGGTGTCGTCAAGGGCCTTGCTGACGTCGTCTTCGGAAGCGTCTCCGTCCTTTTTAAGGGATTTTAATGAATCATTTGCATCCCTGCGTATATTGCGAACGGCTATTCTGTATTCTTCGCACAGCTTGTTGACCTGCTTGACGATTTCCTTTCTCCTGTCTTCGGTGAGCGGCGGAATGTTTATACGTATAATCTTTCCGTCGCTCGAGGGTGTTAATCCAAGATTGGATTTCATGATCGCCTTTTCGATTTCCTTGACCGCAGAAGGGTCCCAGGGCTGAATCGTAATAAGCCGGCTTTCGGGAACTGAAAGCGATGCGATCTGATTCAGCGGTGTAGGAGTTCCGTAGTAATCAACCCTTACATCATCAAGGAGACTCAACGATGCACGGCCGGTGCGGATTTTCTGCAGATCCTTTTTTAACGCGGAAACCGACTTGTCCATCTTTTCTTTGGCTTCGCTGATAATAGAGTCTATCATTGCCACCCACCCTTAATCAGGTTCAATGTTCAACGTTCAACGTTCAGGGTCGAAGGTTTAACCCATTACTATTATTGATACACTCGTAAAAAGTCTGATTTTAGATGGCGCCGTAAAAAGTTCAAGATCAAGGCTTGCGCAATTTCGAAGAATGCAGCGTACTTAGCCGTACGTGAAATTCTGAGAAAT
>JAIPDS010000032.1 GCA_021737565.1 Desulfobacteraceae bacterium
CTCCCCAGTGTAGCCCTATCCTCCGAGCAGGCAGAATAAATTTATTATACAAGTAGGCTATGGCGCAAGAAACAATTTTTAATCAACCGGACATTTCACTTGCTATGAAAACCGGACATTTCTAAATGCTATTGACAACGCAGTTTAAAATATTTGAACTTTTACGCTGTTTATGTTCCTATGAAACATTCACGGATTTCACACGGAAACCGGTACGTAAACCGCCGGAGATCTTCCGGACAAGGGCTCATATAAGAATCAATCCCACAGGCAAGGAACAAAGCAATGAAGAAAAACAGCAGTGATGCGGCACAATGGACCAAAAATCTCATAGAGACCTTTATTGAAACCTCGACTGAAAATACACTGGCAGACGGGAGCGGGGAAAAGGCATGGACCGATTTTCTGGCAGGATTTGCATCAGGTGCGGATCCCATATTCGAGGACTACAAGGTGCATGTGGGAGAGTTTCACTGGACCCCGGAAGAGATTTTCAACAAGACTTTTCCTCAACAAACGGCCCGGGCCGAGGAATTAACCGTAATCAGCTATATTCTTCCCCAGAGCCCTGCCACCAGAAAAGACAACCGGCAGATGACAAACAGGCCGGCTCAGCGCTGGGCAAGGGTCCGCATATACGGCGAGAATTTTAACACCGAACTGCACAGGCATCTTGTCAGCTCCTTTATGGATGCTGGAATTCAGGCGGTGGCCCCCACACTGACGCAGGACTGGAAAAGAACGGTATCCCCCAAATTCGGTTACGCTTCTTACTGGTCCCAGAGGCATGCGGCCTATGCCGCGGGATTGGGTACTTTCGGGCTGTGCGACGGTCTAATCACCACCGCCGGAAAGGCAATGCGCGCGGGTTCCGTGGTCGTGCGCATGCAGATCGAACCGACCCCCAGGCCGTATGAGCACCACAGGGAATACTGCCTTTTTTATGCGAAAGGGGAGTGCGGTGAATGCATAAACCGCTGTCCCGTGGGCGCCTTAAGCGAACAGGGGCATGACAAGGTAAAGTGCAAAAAATTTTTAAGAGAAGTCACGGCCCCTTACGTGAAAGAAAATTTCGGTTTTGACGGATACGGCTGCGGTCTGTGTCAGACCGGTGTCCCTTGTGAGGCCGGGATCCCAGGATGACCTTAGAAACGGAATATGCCTGATAAAAAAATATTTTACGGCTGGTATATTGTTGCCGCATGCTTTCTGCTCTGCTTCTTTTTTTCTTGCCCCAATGGCCCTGATGGGGGTTTTGCAGCATCAGGTTCCCCTGATCATGGATACGGGAGCATCCCAAACGGCCGCGGCCGCCGCCGCCCTTGGAGTAACCGCAGGTGTGGGCGGCCTGGGCAAGCTCGGTTTTGGTAAAATATCCGATATCTGGCCGTTTCATTATGCCGTTGTCATTAGTTTCGGGCTTCAGGCCGCTTCTGTTCTCCTTTTGCTCCACACCCAGAGCCAGGCCATGGTCTGGGTTTATGCCGTATGCTTCGGTTTTTCAATGGGCGGCGTAGTGGTTCTGCTTCCCCAGGTAGTAGGCCATTTCTGGGGACTTCTATCCTACGGGGCCCTTCTGGGGGTCTTGTGGGTGGCAAATTCTTTAGGCGGGGCGCTGGGCACTTATGCCTCGGGTCTTATTTACGATTATGCGGGTAATTACACCTATGCCCTGTATATGTTTGTGGGGGCCTATGTCGTTTCCATATGCGCTTTTTTGCTTGCAGGGGTTCCGCGTACCTATACGGGCGATTCTTCGGGCATCTCAGGCAACCGGGCCGTATAGACATTCGGTGTTTTCATGGATTGCTTCCGCTGCCTGCTCCACGGAAATGTTTTTAAGGGATGCGATCGCCTCAAGTGCTATGGTGCAATTGGCCGGTTCGTTTCGTTTTCCCGGTTCCGGGCCCAGAACCGGGCTGTCGCTTTCAATCAGCATGCAAGAAAGCGGAAGCCGGCGCACCAGTTTCTGCTTCTGGCGGGAGCGCACCACAGATGGCGGAACAGAAAAGAAATATCCTGCTTCCACCCCGGGCAGCGCGGAGCCGGCTTTTCCGTCAAATGCGTGAAGCTGAGCTTTTTTTACGCCTTTTTCAAGAAGCAGGGAAACCGCCTGCCTGCCTGCAGACCGGCAATGAACGTTTAGCGGAATATCGAGTTTAAGGCCGAGTTCTGCAAAGCCTTCCAGGACTTTTTTCTGAAGATCTTTTTCAGCGCCATCTTTTGCTGTTCGGAAATCAAGCCCGACCTCGCCGATGGCTGCGAGTTTGCTTTTGTTTTGCCTGATGAATTCATACATTTCCTCTGCGGCGCCGGGCTCTGCATACAAAGGATAGAGGCCTGCGGCAAAAAGAAGTTCGGGGTATTTTTCCGTGAGTTCCAGGTTGCGCACGGCGTCCTCCATGTTTTCCCCCACGGCTATCATGCGTTTAACCCCTGCGGCACTTGCTCTTTGGATCACCTTGCAGCGGTCTGTGTCAAATGCCTTGTCACATATATGAACGTGTGTATCAATAAGCATAAAAGCAGGTTCCTTTAAAAATACCCCCTATTTTTTTTGCATCATTTTATTTCAAGGTTACTATAGAAGAAAGCCTGTGCACAACATGAACATTGTAATTAAAGTGCAACTTTTTAAAAACGGCACGGAGGAGAAGCAATATGGGGGTTTTAAACAACCGGAAAATTATTGCATGTGTTGTTTTGGCCGGACTGGCCCTGTGGCCTGTTTTTCTGCAGGCCGCAGAAGAGCCCGAATCTGAAGCAGATAAGGGTTACGGGGTCTCGGAGGCGCGCAAGGTAATAAAGATGCCGGAAAGATGGATTACAGCGGATCACGGAAGGTTTGAGAAGCTGAAGAAGGAATTTGATTCAGGTCCGGAAGTAACACGGGCCTGCCTTTCGTGCCACAACGAGGCCGGCGAGCAGATAGGTAAAACCATTCACTGGACCTGGATCTGCCCGGCAGACCCCACGGAGAGGATGGGCAAGGCCGGGGTTACGTTAAACAACTTCTGAATCAATATTCGCGGCAACGAGGCTCGTTGCACATCATGCCATGCCGGATATGGATGGAAGGATGATTCCTTTGACTTTTCAAAACATGAAAATATAGACTGCCTGGTTTGTCATGAACAAACAGGGACTTACGAAAAATTTCCCGCCGGAGCGGGCAATCCCGTAAAAGAGCCCAGGAAATTCGGTGGGAAGACCTTTTATCCGCCTGACTGGCAGAAGGTGGCCCAGTCAGTGGCCAGACCCTCGCGCAAAAACTGCGGCGGGTGCCATTTTTACGGCGGCGGGGGCGACGGAGTAAAGCACGGGGATCTTGATTCATCGCTGTTTGACCCGGCCCGTGAGCTTGACGTCCACATGGCAGAAGAAGGGGGCGGGTTTGACTGCACAAGGTGCCATACCACGAGGGCTCATTTTATATCAGGCAGGTGTTATAAGACCCCGGCCTTTGATGAGCGAAAAAGCCTTATAGACGATGACATGATCGAGCGGATCGCCTGTTCTTCCTGTCATACTGAAACCCCGCACGAACCCGGATCAAAGCGTAATGATCACACCGATAAGGTGGCCTGCCAGAGTTGCCATATCCCGGCTTTTGCAAGAGAAAATCCCACCAAGATGAGATGGGACTGGTCCACCGCGGGCAGGCTGACAGAGGACGGAAAGCCGGTGGTTGAAAAAGGCGAATACGGCAAGCATTCATACCATGGGAAAAAAGGTTCATTTCGGTGGGAAAAAAATGTTGTTCCCGAATATTTCTGGTTTAACGGATCACTGGAATACGTACTTTTAACAGATAAACTGGAACCCTCCGAACCAATCGAGTTAAACCGAGTCATGGGATCAAAGGATGATCCAAAATCCAGGATTTATCCGTTTAAGCTACATTCGGGAAAGATGCCCTTTGACACTGAAAATAAAACCATGCTTTCGCCCAATCTGTTCGGAAAGGAAAAGGAAGCCTACTGGAAATCCTATGACTGGGACACGGCTCTATCCACGGGAATGGAAGCACACGGACTGGATTTTTCCGGCGAGTACGAATTCGTGGAAACACAATATCATTTTCCCATCACTCACATGGTGGCTCCCGCGGAAAGTGCACTTGAATGCACTGCATGTCATGCAGATCAGGCAAGACTTGCCGGTCTTTCGGGATTCTACATGCCGGGCAGGGATAAAAGCGGGGTGCTCGATTTTCTCGGCTGGGCTGCGGTCCTCGGCTCTCTTGCAGGCGTGCTGGTCCACGGCCTGATGCGGAAAGTCCTTGGCAGAAAAAACAGTTAGCTTCGGGAGGATATGTCATATGCAGGAAGAAGCCAAAAAGATATACCTTTATACGCGGTTTGAAAGATTCTGGCACTGGGTCCAGGCCCTTCTTATAATGGCCCTGATTGTGACAGGGCTTGAAATACATGGCTCCTGGAGCCTTCTCGGGTTTGAGACCGCCTTTAACGTGCACAATTTCTGCGCCTGGTCATGGCTGGTGCTCTATGTGTTTATAATCTTCTGGATGGCTGTTACCGGGGAATGGAAGCAATACATTCCCACTTATAAGAAGCTGTTTTCTGTGATGCGTTTTTACGGCTACGGCATATTTGCAGGCGAGCCCCATCCTGTGCCCAAAACCACCCGGGAAAAGCATAATCCTTTGCAGAGGCTGACATACCTGGGCATTGTAACGTTTCTGGTACCTTATCAGATAATCACTGGTTTTTTGTATTATTATTATAATTCATGGCCCTCCATGGGCTGGGACTGGGCGCTGGCGCCTGTGGCGCTTCTTCATACGGCGGGCGCCTTTGCAATTTTTACGTTTCTGATTGTGCATGTCTACATGACAACAACCGGGCCCTCGGTATTGGCCCATATCAGGTCAATGTTTACCGGATGGGAAGAGGTCGAGGACCCGGCCGGACATGAATGGGAAATAAGAGGCTGACTTCGGGGCTTTTTTACGAGGCGTGTTTTCCCGGAAAACCGGTCTTTGCCCTTTCTATCCATACGTAGATAGCCGGGACATAGATCAGGGTCAGCGGGGTTGAGACTACAAGTCCTGATATGGCAACCACCGCCAAAGGGGAGAGTCTTTCAAGCCCCACTGCAAGCTCCGCGGCGATCGGGCTCATGCCGGCAATGGTGCTCAATGCAGTCATCAGGACCGGCCTGGCCCGCCGACGGATTCCGGCTTCTGCGGCGTCTTTTAATTTAATTCCTTTTGCCCGCGCCTTTTCAATAAAGTCTATCAGAAGGATCGAGTTGTTAACCACTATGCCCGAGAGCAGGATCATCCCCATGGCCGCGGGCATGCAGAAATGCCGTCCGGCAACCAGCATGCCCCAGGGCACGCCGATAAATGCAAGCGGTATGGCCGACATTATGATCAGCGGATGTGCCCAGGAGCCGAACGAGGCCGCCAGCACAAAGTAGAGAAGCACCAGGGCGATAATCATGCTTGCCCCCAGCCTGCCGAAGTTTTCCGTCATGTACTTTACCTCTCCGGTATGGGAGATGCTGTAGCCTTCGGGCAGGTCAAGATCCGAGAGGACCTCTTTTACCTGGTCCTGCAGATAGGAGATTGGCGCATTTGCACGGTAGCCGGTCACGTCGACTGTGGGTTGCAGGTTTTCCCTGGTGATTTTGGTTTGCTTCCAGTCGGTTTTTATATCCGCTATTTCCGCAAGAGGCACACCCCCTGCCGGCGCCGGTACGTGCAGGGTCGAGATTGCCTGTATCGAGTCGACCTGGCCGGGATTATACCGAAACCGTATGGGATATCCGTCCTGGCCGGCAATCCTGAAAAAGGCGGCTTGCCTGCCTTCAGTGGCCACGGAGAGCGTTTCTGCAATGTCTGCCGGGGTTATGGCGTATAAGGCAAGCTTTTGCTCGTCAAGATCGATGATAAGTTCTTGTTTTGTAAAATCCCATGTCCGCGATACGGATTTTAGCCCCTTGACCTTTCCCAGCCGGTCCTTGACCTTGTCGGCAATACGGTCCAGTACCTGCGGGTCGGGCCCTGAGATCATCACATCCACGGGCGCGGCTATCGCGGATAAAGGGGTTGCACCATAGCCAAATATCTGAAAGCTTTTTAATTCCGGGATTTGCCTGAATGCCTTTCTTAGTTCCGACTGGATCTCCCATATGGATTCCGGCCGCTCAAACCTGTTTTTAAAATGAACCGTCATGATACCCTGCTGGGCGGTATTTCCGGTTCCGAAGCTGATAGCCGAAGGCTCGGATCCCACTGCTGTTGCCATCCTTATATATCCGGGGGTTTGGGTGATTATGCGCTCCATTTTTTCTGCCGCCTGCCTGGTGCGCGACATTGACATATTGGGCCAGGTTTCAAATGAAACCTTGATGATGCCCGTGTCCATGGGCGGCATAAGATCCCGGCCGGCCAATGGGATCTGCCTTAAACCCGCAATTAGTATTAAGATCAGCAGGGGCGCAAGAAAAAAGAACCAGCGGGTTGTGCCAGTTCTAAAGGCCCTTATGAAAACCCTCTGCATCGGTTCCATCACCGCATTTCTCGAACGCCCAACCCCCCGTTCGAAAATGTTTCCGGTGTCGCCCTGCTTTATTACCCTTTTTGCCAAAAGCGGTATAACTGTTACAGAGGCTATAAATGATGAAGCCAGGGCAAGGCTTAATACAACGGTAAGAGGCCGGAGGATTTTCTGGGAATATCCGCCGGCAAACATTATGGGCAAAAGAACGGCCAGGGTGGTCACAGTGCCTGAAAAATCAGCAGGAAGTATCTCTTTTGTGCCGTCTATGGCCGCCCTGAGCTTTGATTTTTCACCTGTTGTGCTGTGGCTGTCTATGTTTTCTATCACCACAATGGCGTCATCAACCAAAAGCCCTACTGCAAGGATCACCGCGGTCATGGTGACAATGTTTAACTCGTAGCCTGTCAGCTTCATACCGGCAAAGGTGAGAAGAAAGGTAACCGGGATGGAAAAGGCGGCAAGTGCGGTTATGCGCACTCTTGCCAGAAGCAGGAATATAACGCAGACCGTAAGTATCACGGCATCGCGAAGGGATGTAAGCAGGTTGGACACCGAGGTGCGAATCAGCTCGCCCTGGGTGTCTGCCACTTCAAAGCAAAGTTCCGGAAACCGCTTTTTAAGCTCGGGAAACACCTGTTCAACAGCATTTATGGCAGGGGTCACATGTCCGCCCTCCGCCCTTAGGATGTTTATCCCGATCGCATTTTTGGCGTTTCCGCGGAAAAAGGAACCTGGCTGCTCATAAGTGGTTTTTATTTCCGCTATGTCGCGCAGGTGTATTGCGCCGTCCTGGCCGGTGCGAATAACAATATTTTCAAGTTGATCGCGGTGTTTTTTCTCGCCCTCGATCTTGATTAAGATCCTGTCGTGATCCCTGAAAAGGGTGCCGCTCGGAGTGTTTCGATGCTGCAGTTCTATGGCTGCGAGCACCTGTTGTACAGAAAGCCCGTATTGCGCCATCTTGTCGCGATCGGCTGATATGCGGATTTCCGGCTTAAATCCGCCGAAAATTTCGGCATCCGCCACGTCCCTTATCCTAAGAAAGGCTTCCCGGATCTCGTTGTCTGCAAGCTGCCGTACCTTGTCCATTGAAAGATGCGAGCCGGGTTTGGGCGAGACCGCCAGCGTCATTACAGGCTGTGTGGCGTCGCTTATCCGGAAGATCCGGGGCGGCAGCATCCGGGCCGGAAGCGAGGGAAGAATCCTGTTTAATGCGGAGTCCACATCTGTCACCGCCGAGTCCAGGCTTTTTTCATATTCGAATTCAACCTTAACAGCGGCTGTCTCGTCACGCACGGTCGCCTTGACCC
Source organism: Desulfobacteraceae bacterium (assembly GCA_021737565.1). GTDB lineage: Bacteria > Desulfobacterota > Desulfobacteria > Desulfobacterales > Desulfosalsimonadaceae > Desulfosalsimonas. The sequence goes on from JAIPDS010000032.1 coordinate 7,841, forward strand.
GCCTGACCATGTCAATCGATGCCAGCTCCTTTTCAACATGCCTTGAAATCCTGTCGGTCATATCCTCTGCCGAAGCGCCGGGCCAGGTGAGAAGCACCGCTACTTCCGGATAGTTTGCATCCGGGAACAGGTTGAGCGGCAGGGTCCTGAAACTGATAAGTCCGAAAACCACTCCCAGAAGCAGCAGGGAGGTTATTGCATGGGGGCGTTTTAAATAAGCCTCGATAAACTTCATCACCGACCTCCTGCCCCGGTTTCCGCATTTTTAAGGGGCTGGATTCTTGAGTTGTGCCCCAGTCTTATGAGCATGGATTCATCTCCAACCACAACCAGGTCTCCGGGCTTTAAAACATCTGATTTTACAGCTACTTGGTCTTTGTCCCTGCCGAGCACTGAAACCTGAACCGGTTTTACCCGGTTCTTGTTATCAGCCGCAAAAACCAGCCATTTGCCGTCAATTTCCGCCACTGCTCTTCTCGGCAGCACTATCGCCTCGGGGGTTGAAAATATCAGGTCAACCCCCACGCAAGCCCTTGAGGGCAGGTTGAAAGGAGGTGCAGGCGTCCTTATTTCAACCGTTGCCAGTCGGTTTTTATCAGCCGCGGGATAAACTTTGTGGATTTCAGCATCCAGGGTTTGCTCCGTGTTTTTCAGCTTGGCCCTTGCGCCGGGGCTCAGTTTCCGGGCTGTTTCAGGGTCGGTTTTTACGAGAATTTTATAGCCCTTATCCGGATTTTCGATCCTGCATATCGGCTCGCCCGGCATGACCAGGTCCCCGGCATCTTTGAGGCGCTTTGTTACCACGCCGTCAAAAGGGGCTCTTATCCTGGTGTAGAGAAGCGATATCTCAGCGGCCTGGACTTCCGAGCGCAACCGCTGTGTCCTGGCACGGGCCGAAGCAAGAGAGCTTTTGGATGCATCAAGATCTTCCCGGTTTACATGCCCCTCCTCGTAGAGCCTCCTGCGGCGTTTGTAGCGCTTTTCTGTTTCAGCGAGCTCGGCTTCCGCCCCTTTGAGTTCAGCCTGAAGTGCGGATATTTCTTTTTTAATCTGCCTGTTGTCTATAAGCGCCACGACCTCATTTTTTTCAACCCTGTCTCCGGTGTCAATGCGCACCGACAACAGGTCTCCGGTGATCCGCGCAGCAATTGACGCAGAAACCACAGGTTCAATAACACCCAGGTAATGTTTTGCCGGCTCGATTTTGCCTTGCCCCGCCTCTGCCAAAACCACCGGCAGGGCCGGGGTTTTTGCCGTTTCCATGCCGTCGAGTTCCGCCCTGCGATCCCGGACGAGCAGCACGGCTGCCGCCGCGATTACCACAAGGACAAGAACCGGCACAATTTTAAGCGCGCTTCGCATTGGTTAATATCCTTTATAACTGTAAAAGTTGCGGAAAAATTTTGCTTTTTTCTCTTAATGTATTAATATCGTATAAAGAAAAGTCCAAAAAGTATATTTATATATGGCATGAAGGGATGCCACTGTCTTTGACTTGAATCAAGAATCTTTTTGGGCTTGATTTTGCTGCGGCAGATAGCACCGGCCGGGCAGGAAGGAGGGGGGAGTTATGAGAGAGCGGGTTTTGTCTGATTTTTCAGGAAAACCGGACGCGATTGAGTCGTCTGCCAAACCTTTTAAAATCGCCATTTTGGTTTCAGCGGTGTTTTTTGCCGCAGGAGTCGTATATATTCTTCTGTCCAGCCACATTGCCGCGCTTGCAGCAGCCACTGTACCCGATCTTGCTTCAATTGAAAAAACCAAGGGGTTTTTGTTTATTGTTTTTACCACCCTGCTTTTGTTTTTTGTGATCTATGTCCTTATGCTAAAGATTGACAGGCAGCAGCGCAGGCTGCTTAACTTTGGAAACCGGCTGATCGCGGCCGAGCGGAGAGCTGCGGCTGTTGTTCTTGCCGATTCAGTATCCCGGGAAATCGGCAATGTGCTCATGAATGTTGAATATTACTGTAGCGAGCTGGAAGAGGCTGTGGGCGGGGAGAAAACCACCGCGGTAAACCGTATTAACGAGGCCCGGACAAAACTTAACACCCTTGCCAGGCGGCTGGGCAATGTTGCAAGGCACCTGGGAGAGGAAAGCAGAGATTTTATAAACTTGCCCGTGGCGGTAAAGGACGCGCTGGGTTTTGCCTCAAGGCATCGCAGGTTTCGTTTCATAAGGCTGAACGTGGAAGCCCCGGATGAGCTTATGTTCATGGGAAACCTGCTTCTTATATACCAGATGGTTATCAATCTGGTCATGAATGCCGCGGAAGCCGCCGGGTCTAACGGCAATATCAGGGTCCGTCTTTTTGAGCAGGATGATTTTGCGGTAGTGCAGGTACATGACAGCGGTCCGGGAATTGAGCAAAGCCTCCGTGAAACCGTTATGGAGCCTTTCTACACAACAAAGGAAAACGGAAACGGGCTTGGGTTGCTTTCTGTGCGGGCGTGCGCCGAGGTTCACCAGGGAAAAGTTGAAATAAGCGAATCCGATTTGGGCGGGGCCTGTTTTTCGGTCCTGCTGAAAAAAACCCCGCCGGTAATATATGAATCGGAAAAATAAGCATCTGTTCTGCTTTTTATGTTTGTTTTCTTATGCGCCTGTTATTGGGGCAGACCTTAAGGCATTGATCGCAGGCAAGCCAGTAATCATGGCCTGCTGTGTTTACCACCCGCTCGATATACTTTAACGCCTCAGCTCCTTTCAGGGCCAGGGGGTATATGGCGTGCTTGACAGAGTAGGGCAGACAGGTCATTTTTTTAAAATCTCCTGATTCGGTAAAAGCGCCTGCAGGGCATTTTTCCCGGCAGGCATTGCAGCCTTTCGGACAGGGATCATCTTCTATAATCTCATCGCCCGGTATTTCCGCACTTGTCACCACCGCGGCCAGGCGCAGAAGCGAGCCGTATTCAGGATGATAAACCTGGCCGCTTTTCCCGAAAGCCCCGAGCCCCGCATTTACCGCGGCATGTTTAAGAGATAGCAGGCCCCACGGCTCAGCCCCGTGAAATATCATGGGCGCATAACTAGGTACCGCCATTGCCGCGTATGGACCTTCTGACTCGATAAAGTTGCACAGAGCTATGCCGATTTCGTCAAGCTGCCTGTAGAGTGTATGATAGGACCGGTGGATTCCGTATAGATCATAGTCCGGGGATAAGAGAATTCCCCGGGGGATGGGAATGCCGAAAACAATCACCGTTTTGGCATCCTTGCAGATTTTTGAGGGATGATGCTTTTCAGGCGCCTCTAAAAAGCGTTCCACGGGCGCAAACCCGGTCGCGCAACCCCCCCTTTTTTCCATGAACTTCTTTATACTCTCTTTAAGGCCTTTATCCATTAAGTCCCCCCTGTGTATGTTTAATTTTTTATTTCAGACGACTTTATGCGGCCCAAATTATTGCTGTCAAGCGGAAAATGGAGGAGCTTGCTGAAGTATTTGCGGAAATCCTGAAGCATAACTGCCGCACCGAGGATTTTCCCGCCAGGTTCGGAGGCGAGGAATTTATAGCGTTTTTGCCTCATACGCCGGCAGCCCGGAGCAGCTTATCCAGAGGCCGGACGAGGCTTTATACGAGGTCAAAAGGCAGGGGCGAAACAGATGCGCACTCAAATAGAGGCGCAGGAACAGAGCCTGACTTCCGGGCAACGCATGCGGCGGACCGGGGGAGGGGGTTGCCTTTTTACGCTTATAACCCTCGGTCCGCCTCCATGCGCAGCTTTAGATTAAGCTTTTCATCTGCTATTGATCACAGATCCAGGTGCCTTCTCCGTCTGTATACTGGTCTGCCGGGCGCTGCTGCAGGGTAAATTGACACCCGTAATCGTCTGCAGCAACCTGTGCCGGGTCAAGCACATTGTTGCCTTCAGGCACAATGCCGCCTTCCACCCAGGCTGCAAGGTCGGCAAAGGCCTGGATTGTTTCCTGGGGCGTAAAGCCGCAATGATCAATGCTTCTGTATATACGCGTGCGCAGAAGATTACTGTTTCCGGCATCCGCTACTTTTCCAGCGTATATGCGCTCATGTTCAAAGGGTACAAAGTAATCTCCGATATCATGCATGCTTAGCACCGGAATTGTGATATCCCCGTGGACAGGGAACATTACGTCTTCAAAATCAAATTCCCCGTCAAGTGCGATGCGTGCGATTCCATTGTTTAAATCCAATTCTTCCTGGGTCTGTCCCGGATCCCCGTCGAGCTGATAAGTCCTGTCCCAATTGTCGACTACTATGCCGCGCCCCCCTCCGGAGGTGGGGTCCATGGCAAAGCTCAGTCCCTGCTGGGCGGTTTGAAAGTAAGCCATGTTGGCAAACGCTAAGTCATACATGGGGCGCTCACCTCCTGTGCGGTACATGGTGGCATCCTTGAAGGTTTCTCCGGTTCCATTTAAGATCGCTTCCCTGCCTTCGTAGTAAGAGGGCCCCAGTGGCGGTATATAGCCGAACGCACCCTCGCCCGAACGATCCCCGTCTTCATTTATTACCGGACCAAAAACTGTTTCAAGGAAAACCCCTGCATCTGCAAGTGCAAACGGCAGTGAGTAATTAAGTTCCGAAAAATAGTTTGCCAGAAGCGTCCAGTCAAGTGATGAGCTGAACTGCTCAATGGCCCCGCCTACAACTCCGCACATTGGCATGGCCCCGTCATATGCGTCAGGATACTCAGTGACCGACCGGGCCGTGATGTGTCCGCCCATGGAATGGCCTATAATGTATACAGGATCCGGCATCTCCCCGAGTTCCGCCTCTATCAGATCCAGAAGCACGCGCGTGCCGATCACCCCGGTTGCAATATTGTATCCGTTTTCACTGTAGCTTGAGGCTGCCCAGGCATAGCCCATGCTGATAAGGTATTGCCGGAGAGGCTGAGCGTTTGAGATGCTGAGCTGCGGCACATCTCCACGGTATCCGTGACAATACAGCACCAGTCCGTCTGTTGCCGGATCCCATCCTTCCGGAATCTCGAGCCTGTGACCGGCGATCTGGTAGCCTGACCACTGATCAACGTCATAGCCGTATGTACCGCTGTAGGCCTCTGCGCCTTCCTGGGCTTCGAAGTCCAGCAGGTGTGAAAACCGTATGGACTCTGGTTCCTGGGTCGTCATTGATGCAGGCAGCCAGCCCCAGGCATCACGGAAAGCCTCGGGCCATGAAGCAAGCTCGGCCGTTAGCGCATTATTTACTTCCTCAAAAGTAAGCTCGTCCGTAATATAACCGAGTATGGCCTCATTTGCGTCTGCATTAAAGGTTATGGCCTTTATTGCTCCTACCTCATTTGACCATGGATCCCAGGGGGTGCCGTCATCTGCGAACCCAGGATCTCCGGTGGTCATGAAATTGTGCAGGTAGGTCTGCATGGCATTTTGGAGGTCTTTTCTGCCCGCCTCGTTTTCCGGGATAAAGGAGTAGCCGAACAGGCTGTCGTCAAGGCCGAAGAAAAACGGTATTTCCATGCTGTGAGCCGCACCGAAGACTTTGGCGAAGTCTTCCATTTCCGCAACTCCGCCGCCTGCCCAGTCAAACCTATATCCGTATACTTCCTCCTGCTGCTCGCTAAGATAGCTTGCCAGTTCATCCAGGTACTTGGCGCGATAGCCCATGGACGGATATCTGCCTGCTGCCTGGTAAAGGGCCTCTTCGTTTTCATTCGGGAAAATTTCCGCGTAGGTCCATTCGTGTTCAGGATCAAAATTCGGGTCAAACAGATCATAAACATTTCCCCAGAGCGGTTTTCCGAGCTGCGGTCCGTACAAAGGCAGGAAATCGAACCATTCATTGTGGTTAACACCCACAATAATGGGCACGGAATTATAATCGCCCTGGTATACCGCGTTTACCACCGTGTCCGGAATCACATATCCATCTGCAAACGCGTTGAAGGTCTGGATGGTGGCGCCTGCCGCCAGAATCTGCTCCGCGCCTGCATTTCTTAATTCGTCTGCCGGGTTATCACTTACAATGCCGAGATTTGAAATAATGGTTTCTGCATTGGTATCTGTTGGTTCAACCACCGGCATAATGCCGCTTTGGCATACAGCCTTGTGAAAAAGCCCTTCTGCAAGAGGGGAAATCACCAGGTTCATCACGTTGTGCCCGCCTGCTGACTGGCCGGCAATGGTTACGTTGTTGGGGTTGCCGCCGAACTCGCTGATGTTGTTCTGCACCCATTCGAGCGCCTTTATCTGGTCCAGGGTGCCGAAGTTGCCCGAGTTGCTGTAGTTTTCAACATCCCCGTCGCGCATGTCAACATGCCTGAACCATCCGAACGGTCCCAGGCGGTACTGGGTTATAACAACAACTACGTTGAGCTCATTTGCCATTGATTTTCCGTGCTCCGCATACTGGGCCGCGCCGCCGAACCTGTTTGAACCTCCGTGGATCCAGAAGTATACGGGCAGGTCTGTTTCCTCGGAGTCAGGGCGGTATATGTCGAGATACAGGCAGTCTTCGCTTCCTATTATGTTTCCTGTCTGGTGCCATGTCCGGTCCATCTCAAACTGGAGAGAGGGAGGGCCGCTCTGGGTGGCTTCAAGCTTACCCGACCAGGGCTCCGGGTCCTGGGGTGCCTTCCACCGCAGGTCTCCCACGGGCGGCTTGGCAAAAGGTATACCCTGCCAAGCCATTACATCGGCGTCTTCGTCCAGATGTCCTTTTACTACGCCTTGTTCGGTGCTCCTTAACAGGCTCCAATCCTTTTCATCGTCATCCCCAGTGCCTATGATGGATATAAAGCCCAGCAAAAGCACAATCATGACAGCCAAACAGCGAAGCGTTTTAAAGGCTTTTCTTTTCATTCCCTCTCTCCTTTGACTTGGTTTTATTAATTTTAGTGAGCGATGCTCATGTTTTCCATCCATTAAATAACACCCGGGGGTGATGGAGGGAATACGACTAAAGTATGAAAAAAGTCTTATTTTTTTCTCAAAACCAGAACCGCGAGAAAAAATGCCGCAATAGCACCCAGAAACATTGCCAGCAGGTCCATGGGATCAAAGGTGCCGGAAAGAAAAAAGCCCCTGGTGTTTTCAAGATAAGGGATATGGCTGAACCATCCCGGGACCAGCGAGGAGGAAAATTCCTTAAAATATTGGCCCAGTTCAAATGCACTGTTTGCGGCAAACCAGAAAATACATATCAGAAAGCATCCGCGCATGGTTCTTGCTGCAAATGCCGCTGTAATAAGGCTAAAGGAAAAAGGGTGCACAAATGCGGGCACAACTGTGCCGAGTTTTCCGAACACAGGTGGTGCGGTTTGGTAAAGATTTAAATCAGAAAGCATCTTTTTTACAAAATAGGTATCCGGCGGCCTGTCAATAAGATAGACAAGTGTGCCGGCCATAAGCACCCCAAGGCCGGCAAACAGCATGATCCAGTTAACCCCGGTGTCTTTCTGCTGTTTTCTCAATGTATGTTTCATGTCCATTTCAGATAAACAACTGACAGAATCGATTTTTTACGAATCCATCAATAATTGCAGTTCTTATTTGACATGACACTGAAATCGCATATATTAAAAAATAGCAAAAAATAATCTTTCCGGCATCATGTTTCTTTGGACCGCACCTTAAAAGAAGGAAGGCCCATGAAAAAGAAACGCTCCTATCTTAAAGCCTTGCTGCTGGTGGGGCTGGGAATCGCCATTGCGTTTCCGCTTTTTTCAATGACCTATTACACAATGGTGCGAACTTCTACTCCCCAGTTCTGCGCCTCCTGCCATGAGATCGAATACGCCTACAATACGTGGAAGACCTCAACCCATGTCAATAACGCGCAGGGATTTGTGGCCGATTGTATGGACTGCCACCTGCCTGCCCCCCATGATACAATAGATTTTTTCTACACCAAGACCCTTCACGGCATCAAGGATATAGTCGTCCATTTTACAATGGATGAATACGACAGGGAGAAAAACCGGGAGAAGGCCTACGAGTCCTTTGATAATGCCCAGTGCATGAAATGCCATCGCAACATTTTGCACATCCCGGACAAGCGGGGTGCCATGCTGGCTCACCGCTCGGTGGTCTACGCCCTGGAAGGAAGGGAGAAAAGATGCGTGGACTGTCACCGGGACCTTGTGCACACTCCCACGGAGGTATACAGGTATAAACAATATCAGTTTAATTGATAAAACAATTTTTCTTCAGGGAGGCGGGTATGAAAAAGCCGTTTTTATGGATCCCGGCATGTATGATTTCGGTCATGCTGCTTCTGGCAGGAGCGTCTTTTATCCAGGCCCAGGAGAACACGGCCAAGGAAAAAGAGTTCCGGATCGAGCGCAGCATCCCGGAAGAAGGCATTGCCTGCATCCGGTGCCACAAGCAGGAACATCCGGGCATATTTGCAGACTGGGCAAACAGCAGGCATGCAAACGCGAACATCACCTGTATTGACTGCCACAAGGCGGACAAGACAGACCCGGACGTAAGCACGGAGCATTTCAAGCAGTATGAGAAATCTGATTCCCAGTGGGGCAGAGAACAGTACAGGGTGCCGGTTGCAGGGGTGGTAACCCCCAAGGACTGCTCGCGCTGTCATCCTGACGAGGCCGAGCAGTACAGCCGCAGCAAGCACGCCAATACCCTGGAGATAATCTGGAAGATAGATCCCTGGCTTAACAAGGGCATGAACAGCGATTTTGAGCGCTCAGCCGGCTGTTTTTACTGCCACGGCACGGTTCTGGAAAAAGGAGAGGACGGAGGGCTGACCCCCGAGACCTGGCCCAACGTGGGCGTGGGCCGTTTAAACCTTGACGGCAGCAAGGGAAGCTGCAGCTCCTGTCATACCAGGCACCGGTTTTCCTTAATGGAGGCAAGAAAGCCCCAGGCATGCGGCCAGTGCCATCTTGGACCGGACCATCCCCAGATAGAGATCTATACCGAGTCCAAGCACGGCGCAATATACGATTCGTTCGGAGAGGAATACAACTGGACTGCAGCGCCCGGTACATGGTCGCCGGGTGTTGACTACAGGGCCCCGACCTGTGCTTCCTGTCACATGTCCGGCGCGGGCTCTACCCGGACCACCCATGACGTAACAGAGCGGCTCTCCTGGGAAATCCAGGCGCCGCTCACAGTGAGACCCTCAGAGTTTAAGGCTTTTCCCGCAAAGACCAACTGGGAGGTGGAGCGCGAAAAAATGAAGGAAATCTGCCTGCAGTGTCATGGTGACCAGTGGGTGGATGATCATTACGAGAAATATGACAAGGTTGTTGAACAATATAACGAGGTTTATTTCAGGCCCGCCCGGGAGATGATAAACAGGCTTTATCAAGAGGGCATCCTTGATGATTCAAAGATATTTGACGAAAAACTGGAGGTCGAGTTCTACGAACTATGGCACCATGAAGGCAGAAGGGCCCGGATGGGAGCTGCCATGATGGCGCCTGACTATACCTGGTGGCACGGGTTCTACGAAGTCAAAAACCGCTACAACGAGTTCATGAAAGAGGCAAGGCACCTTATAGAAACAGGGGAAAAAGCCCACAAGGCTCCGGATTTTCCAAATGCCACCGGCTCCACAAAGAGGCCGGCCCAGATATTCGGGGCAGAGTAAAACCTGGCAGACCTGCCTGGACCGGCGCTGTTTTTTGCAAAAACCAGGCCCCCGCTTTATCTTTTGGCATAGGGTAAAGCGGGGGCTTTTGTTTTTTAATTGAAAAAATTTTCCACATCTTGACCTAAGTCAAGGCACGCCGCATCCCGCCGGGTTAAAAAGAAGCCGAAACATTGGAAAAGAGTTTTTAAAAAATTAAAAAACCGTAATTTTAAAAAGGAGAAATACCATGTTTTGTTTTCAATGCGAACAGACGGCAAAGGGCGAAGGCTGCACAAAAATAGGCGTTTGCGGCAAGCAGCCGGACGTGGCCGAACTCCAGGACGTTCTGGTCTATGCCTTAAAGGGCCTTGCCCAGGTGGCAAACGAGGGCCGTAAAGTCGGGGTAAGGGACGAAGATATTGATCATTTTGTATGCGAGGCCATGTTTTCCACGCTTACAAACGTGGATTTCGACCCTGACCGGTTTGTGGAGCTCATCGACAGGTGCGTGGAGCAGCGCGAGCAGCTTAAGAAAAAAGTCGGGTCCGCGGGAGGCTGGACGGATTATACAAGCGGTCCGGCAACTTTTATCCCTGCTCCCACAAAGGAGGAGATTGTTGCCCAGGGCGAAAACTTCGGCCCTGAAGCGCAAAAGCCGGTACTTGATCAGGACATTCTCTCCCTTAGGGAAACATTGACCTACGGCATCAAGGGAGTTTGTGCGTATGCCGATCACGCCGCCATCCTGGGAAAAACCGATGAAAAAATTTTTGATTTCGTCCACGAAGGGCTGGCCGCAACCCTTGATGATAACCTGGGCGTGGACGATCTTCTGGGCCTGGTTCTAAAGTGCGGAGAGATAAACCTTGCCACCATGGAGCTGCTTGATTCCGCCAATACAGGTGCATATGGCAATCCTGTGCCCACGGAAGTTCCCCTTGGCGCAAAGAAAGGAAAGGCCCTTCTGGTCTCCGGCCATGACTTAAAGGACCTGGAGCAGATCTTAAAGCAGACAGAGGGCAAAGGCATTTACGTCTATACCCACGGCGAAATGCTTCCCTGCCACGGTTATCCCGAGCTGAAGAAATATCCGCATTTCTACGGCCATTATGGCACTGCCTGGCAGAACCAGAAAAAGGAGTTTGCCGAATTTCCCGGCTCGATCGTTATGACCACCAACTGCATCCAGAAGCCCCAGGATGTATATCATGACAATATTTTCACCACCGGCCTGGTGGGCTGGCCCGGGGTCACTCACATAGCCGACAAGGATTTTACCCCGGCAATAGAACGCGCCCTTGAGCTGCCCGGCTATGACTCAGATATTGACCGCGGCTCTGTCATGGTGGGCTTCGGGCATAACGCGGTTCTCGGTGTCGCCGACAAGGTCATCGAGGGTGTCAAGAACAAGGACATCAGGCATTTCTTTCTGGTGGCGGGATGCGACGGCGCCAAGCCCGGCAGAAACTACTACACCGAATTTGTGGAAAAGGTGCCTGAAGACTGCATCGTGCTGACGCTTGCCTGCGGCAAGTTCAGGTTCTTTGACAAGAAGCTGGGAACAATAGGAGAAATCCCGAGGCTGCTTGATATAGGTCAGTGCAATGACGCCTATTCGGCCATCAAGATCGCCTCGGCCCTGGCAGAGGCCTTTAACTGCGGCGTAAATGATCTGCCGCTTTCCATGGTGCTGTCCTGGTACGAGCAGAAGGCTGTTGCAATACTTCTTACGCTTCTGTACCTGGGCATAAAAGATATCAGACTTGGCCCCAGTCTGCCGGCGTTTGTTTCGTCTAACGTGCTTAACGTGCTGGTCGATAAGTTCGACATAAAGCCCATCAGCACCCCGGACGAGGACCTGAAGGCTATTCTGGACTAAACCCGATAAATTTGTCCTCCAGGCAAGGATGCGGGCGCGGCTCTGAAATCCCGCCCGCATCCGCCAAAATACACATGCAAGGTTGTGAAAATATTTCCGTTAATTGTAAAGGAAGGTCAGTATGCTTAAAAAAATAGAAGTATTTAAGGAAAACGATTTTTCAGACAAGCAGTTTAAAAAGCTTCTGGTGCATGATTCTCCTTATTTCAAGGTGATAAATTTCAATTTCAGGGCCGGCCAGGAGCTGCCGGTTCATAGCCATGACATAGATGGGCAGTTGAGCATCACGGTGCTGGAGGGCGAGGGCGAATTCCTGGGCGCCGAGGATTCTGCCATGCCCGCTTATGCAGGCGACGTGCTTATCTCCGATATCAGCGAGCCCCACGGAATCCGCGCTGAAACAGACATGCGGGTGCTTGTAACAATTGCGCCGCCCATATGATTAAAAACTTGTACCTGCGGGAAAAATATTGATATTTTTGCCCCGGCGGCGTATTTTAAACTTTTTCCTTATAATCCCGGAGACCGGGAGGTTTCAATGGCAGCAGATGACCCCAAAAAAGATTCGGTTAACTGCAGGGACGAGGCGGAAAAATATTCAAAATACCGCAAAAAGCTCCCCTGCGTGATCGATCGTATCCTTGAGGGCTGCGGGGATGAGCAGTGTTACACCCATATCGATTATGAGCCCATACCGTCTGAAAAAGACGTGATCGATATCCTTAAAAAACTAAGAGAAATCCTGTTCCCGGGCTTTTTCAGCAGCGAGCGAACAGACCCGGTAAACCTGGGATATAACATGGGCCAGCACGTGTCGCTGCTTTATGACATTTTGTCCGAGCAGATTACCAGGGCCCTTAGCTATGAATGCTTCAAATTTGACAAAGCCTGCATTGACTGCAGGGAACAGGGCTATGAGACAGCCCTGGCGTTTATGGAATCCGTCCCTAATCTCCAGCAAAAGCTTGCCAAAGACGTTGTTGCCGCATACAAGGGAGATCCGGCGGCCAAGAGCTATGACGAGATCATTTTCAGCTATCCGGGCATGTTTGCAATCACTGTTTACAGGATAGCCCACCTGCTTCACGCCCTGTCTGTTCCCCTGATTCCGCGCATGATGACGGAATATTCCCACAGGGTTACCGGCATTGACATTCATCCCGGCGCAAGGATCGAAGAGAGCTTCACCATTGATCACGGCACAGGGGTGGTCATCGGCGAGACTTCGCAGATAGGAAACAGGGTGCGCATATACCAGGGGGTAACCATAGGCGCCCTGTCTGTGCCCTCTGACAAGGCGGAACAGATGCGGGGTGCCAAGCGCCATCCAACCATAGAAGACGACGTGGTGATTTATTCCGGGGCAACCATCCTGGGAGGCTCAACCGTTATAGGCGCCCGCTCTGTAATTGGCGGAAACGTCTGGCTGACCGAGTCTGTACCGCCCGATACCACGGTGCTGGTGGAAACCCCGCGGCTTATCTACCGAAAAAGCGGCGAGAAAGTATAAACTTACCAGGAGCCTGTCAATGAATCTGTATCCAGATATTTCCCTGACTATGGGCAAAACCCCCATGGTCAGGTTAAACAGGATCGCCGAACAGGCGGTTGGCGACACGGGCGCAGAGATTTATGCAAAGCTTGAGTTTTTCAATCCCCTTGGCAGCGTAAAGGACCGCATAGGGGTTGCCATGATCGAGGCGGCGGAAAAACAGGGCTTAATAGAGCCCGGAGGCCTGATCGTGGAGCCCACAAGCGGCAATACCGGCATAGCACTGGCATTTGTTTGCGCAGCCAGGGGATACCGGCTGTGTCTTACCATGCCGGAGACCATGAGTATGGAGCGGAGAAAGCTGCTTTCACACCTGGGTGCGGAACTGGTGCTCACCCAGGGAGAATACGGCATGAAAGGCGCGATGCAGACCGCAAAAGAGATGGCCGCGACCTATAAAAACGCGTATATGCCGGATCAGTTTTCCAACTCTGCTAACCCTGAAATACACCGGCTTACAACTGCGGAGGAAATCTGGAACGATACAGATGGAAAAGTGGATATTTTCGTTGCCGGGGTGGGAACCGGCGGGACCATCACAGGGGTTGCGCAGGCTTTAAAATCCCGCAATCCTGATTTTAAGGCAATAGCAGTGGAACCAGCGGATTCGGCCGTGCTTTCGGGGGGCGCCCCGGGGCCGCACAAAATACAGGGCATAGGCGCCGGGTTTGTCCCGGAAATCCTTGATCAGTCCGTGATAGACGAGGTAATAACCGTTACAAATGATCAGGCTTTTGACACGGCCAGGAAACTTGCTAAACAGGAAGGTATCCTTTGCGGGATATCCTCGGGCGCGGCGGTGTGGGCGGCGCTGGATGTTGCAATAAGACCTGAATCTGCCGGAAAACGCATTGTAACCATTCTTGCAAGCACTGGAGAACGCTACATAAGCACTGAATTGTTTGAATAGGCAGGGACGGCTTCGTAAAAAGTCCAATATCGGCGTTGCGCTTCATCCCTCGGAATTTCACGTACGTTAAGTACGCTGCATTCCTCGGGATTTTGCGCGCCTTGATCTTGAACTTTTTACTTTGCCGCCGGGAATCGACTCCCAAGCAAGTCTAGGGTCGGGGAACAGTTTTTGAAGCGGTATTGATCGGAAAAACTTACCCCGCCCGCAGGGCTTCCTTCCTGTAAAAATACCGCCCTGGCGGTATAAAAAGCTTTTTACGAATCTATCAAGGAGGCTTATGTCTGAGAAACACAGGTTTGAAACAAAGTGTCTTCACGCGGGCCAGCAGCCTGATCCTGCCACCGGCTCAAGGGCGGTGCCTGTTTACCGCACAACCTCCTATGTATTCAGGGATTCTGATCACGCGGCCCGCCTGTTTTCATACCAGGAGCCCGGAAACATATACACCCGCATGATGAATCCCACCCAGGATGTCATGGAGAAGCGAATGGCTGCAATGGAAGGCGGCAAAGCAGCACTTGCCCTGGCATCAGGCACGTCCGCGATATTTTACTCCGTGATTAACGTTTGCTCGCAGGGGCAGGAGATTGTCTCGGCAGGTAATCTCTACGGCGGCACTTACACCATGTTTGACAACATCCTGCCGCAGTTCGGGATAAAAACCAGGTTTGTGGATCCCCGGGACCCGGAAAACTTTAATGCCGCCGTAAATGAAAAAACCCGCGCCATTTTTGCAGAAACCATAGGCAATCCCTCCCTTGACGTAACAGACATCAGGGCGGTGGCGCAAATCGCCCAAAAACACCATGTGCCGCTTATAATAGACGGCACCTTTACCACCCCGTATCTTTTGCGCGCAATAGATCACGGGGCAAACATAGTCGTAAATTCCGCAACCAAGTGGCTCGGCGGGCACGGAACCGGTATCGGCGGCATTGTAATAGATGCCGGCAATTTTGACTGGACAGATCCCAAATTTGAAATGTTTAACTCCCCTGATCCGAGCAACTTCAATATGCGCTTTTCATCGGATCTCGGGGAAAACAGTTTCATAGCCTTTGTTATGCGCATGAGAATGGTTGCGCTCAGGAACCTGGGGGCATGCATCTCGCCGGATAACGCCTGGATGTTTCTGCAGGGTATGGAGACGCTTCCGCTTCGCATGCAGCGTCACTGCGAAAATGCAATGGCCGTGGCCTCGTATTTAAAAGAGCATCCACAGGTAAACTGGGTGAGATACCCGGGCCTTAAAGACGATCCTTCCCATGAAACAGCCCGAAGATATCTTGAAAAAGGTTTCGGCTCGGTGGTAGTATTCGGGATAAAAGGCGGCCGGGAAGCAGGGCGCAGATTCATGGACAGTCTTGAGCTGTTCTCCCATCTTGCAAACGTGGGTGATGCAAAGAGCCTTGCCCTGCATCCTGCAAGCACAACCCATTCCCAGTTGACAGACGAGCAGCAGAGGGCCGCCGGCGTGAGCCCGGACATGATACGCCTGTCAGTGGGCATAGAGCATATTGACGACATTACAGGCGATCTGGATAAGGCTTTAAATGCCTGAGCATATACCTGAAAATCCTTGATTAAAGAAAAGGAGGCGGCAAAAATGAAACCCGAAGACATCAGAACCATGGCTATTATCGGCGCAGGCGACATGGGACACGGCATTGCCGAGGTATGCGCACTGTCCGGAGTCGGCGTCAATCTTTATGACATCAAGCAGGATTTTGTGGACCGGGGGATTCAGAGGATTCAACAGAGTCTTGACAAGCAGGTCTCCAAGCAGAAATTAGACGGGCAGGCAGCAGAGGAGGCAATGAACCGGGTCAGGGGTTTTACCGATCTTGGCGAAGCGCTCAAGGATGTGGATCTAATGATCGAGGCCGCACCCGAGGTTTTGGATCTTAAGCTTGACATTTTTAAAAAGGCTGATGAAGCAGCCCCAGGGCATGCCATCCTGGCATCCAACACCTCTAACATGAGTATTACAAAGATGGGCAAGGCCACGGGGCGTCCCGACAGGGTCCTGGGGCTTCATTTTTTCAATCCTGTTATGCTAATGGCCCTGGTGGAAGTAATCAGGGGGGAGGAAACTTCGGATGAAATCATGCAGCTCTGCTATGATTTTATCGGGCGGCTAAACAATTTCAGGGGGGCCATGGCGCCTGTGCGGGTGGAAAAGGATACGCCCGGCTTTATATTTAACCGGCTGGGCGCACCTGTGGGCCTTTACATGGCAGAGCTCTACGAAAGGGGAATGGCTGAGCCGGAAGCCGTGGATGCCAAGGTGAAATCCATAGGCGCCCCCATGGGACCGTATGAACTCATGGATTTTACAGGCCTGGATGTCAATCTTCACGGCAACGAATATTTCGCCGAAACCCTTTCCCCGGAGTTCAAACCCCGCTCCTGGATGAAAAAACTGGTGGAAGAAGGCAATCTGGGTAAGAAAACAGGCAAGGGTATTTATAGCTGGCCTGAGGGCAACCGGCCGGCAATTGACATGTCAAAGGCTGATCCTGATTTTGACGTAATGGATATCATGTGCCTGCAGGTCAACGAGGGCACCAAGCTGCTCGAAGAAGGAGTTACAGACAGCCCGGCCGAAATTGATAAGGCAGTGGTAAACGGCGGCGGATCCGCCATTGGCCCGTTTGCCCTGACAAAGGGCATGGGCTGGGACAAGGTCGCCCAGCAATGCGAGGCTATCTCAAAGCGCCTCGGAATTAAATGGTTTATGCCCACGGAAACATTGAAAAAAGGGAATATAGAAATATAGAAAACCGCCGCCGGTTCGGGATTTATTTCAACCCCCGAACCCGGCGGCAAGGAAGATATCCTGATAGATCAAGTTTCTGCATTATTTTTAATTACTAGTTATGAACGTGAAAGCTCTGCCTCCAACTCCTTGAACCGCGCGATCAGGTCCCCGCGTTCCCGGCGCAGCAGCCGTACAAGCTCTTGCCGGTTCCAGAAAAATGTGCGTACCAGGATTTTGTCTCTGTACATGACAATGTTTCGCCTGTAGCGCAGCGCCGCAAATCCCGCGGGCGGCAGCAGCGCAAGGTAGACCATGATCCATTTCAGGCTCATTTGCGCAGAATACCAGAGCCAGAAGCCGAAAGATACATAGGCAAGGCTAAATGCCAGAAAACCGATTCCAAAATAGGCAAAAGCACGGATGGGCTCTTCGCGTATAAGACGGGCTGTGTATTTTGTAATCATGTAGGGTACAAAATTGTGGATCAGGCCGAACAGGGCCACTGGCGCCAACACCAGGGCGTAAACCGTCATTCTTAGTCTGATCAGCCGCTCGCGGACCGGTTTGTCCAGCGATTGTTTTACCGCACGACTCAGTTCCGCCTGGCGCAGGTGGTCCTTGTAGAGATCCACCTGGCGGCGCAGCGCGTTTACCGCCGCCGGATTGTCCACAGCGGCCCTTGCAAGGATTTCTCTCAGGTATTGACGGTTTCTTGACCTGGTTTCAAACGGATCCGCAGTTTCGGGAGGATCAGGCTTGTACCATTCCAGAGCCTTCCAAAGCCATCTTTTGAGCCGGGATGGAGTTTTTGCTTTCTCCGTTGCGTCCTTGCTTTCTTCCCCTAAAAGAGGTGAAATTCTGTAGCCCATGGCCTCGTTGAGGTCATCTGCCAGTTCGGCTGTCTGTTCGTCCTCGACGTGCATAGACTGCTGTCTTAGCGAATCCTGCAGGTCTGCCGTGAGTTTTTTTATGGTATTTTCCGGCTCCTTTTCGTAGAGGTCCGCATAATCAGCAACCTGTATCGGTTCGCCAAAGCGCAGGAGCGCTGAAGACATAAACATTCCGAGATGTTCGTAGTTGAGCCCTACAGGAACGATTTTTAATCCCAGGGTGTGATTGTTTCTTTGCTCGGCACCAAGCGCCATCCTGGCGCCTCCGGTGCGAAGTTCTGCAATCTGCCCGGGCGGGGAATTTCTGCCCTCGGGAAACAGCCCCAGGCAGCCGTCCCGCTCAAACAGCTCATAAACCTTGTCAAAAACGGCTATATTGGTTT
>JAIPDS010000033.1 GCA_021737565.1 Desulfobacteraceae bacterium
TTGATACAGTTTGTTAAATCGATTTACTTCTGGTTTCTCCATGGTATACTCCTTTTTTATAAGTGCCCGGAATTGAGCACATAATCGGAGTATACACTATTTTTGTTTTTTCTGCCGCGATAGCGGCTTCGTTCAACGAGCATCTAAAGGAGCTGCAGCTTGCAAAACGTTTCGGATGCACGCGAGGCCCGGTACGCGAGGCGTTAAACCAGCTTGAACAGCAGGGCTTTGTCAACCTTGTTCCCAACCAGGGGGCCACTGTAAAAGGCCCGTCACCCCGGGAAGTCGAAGACTTCTATAACCTTATGGCGGTGCTTGAAGGAAGGGCCGTCAAATGGGCAACACCTCTTCTTACCGATGAAAACATCAGGCGCCTTAAAGCCGTGAATAAATCACTTAAAACTGTTGCCGAAAAAAAGGAAAAAGCCGCCGAGGACTGGATCCCCCTGAATATAGAATTCCACAGGATATTCAAGGAAAATTGCGGCAATGCCAAAATGCACTGGCTGGTGGAAGAAATACGAACCAGGATTACCCGCTACCGTTACATAAGCCTCATGGTAACCGCGTTTGCCGATTACGCGGCAGACCACGACAAAATAATCAGTCTTGTTGAACAAAGGGAGACGCAAAAGGCCGGCAAAGCAATGGAGGAGCACATCCACAGGTCCAAAAACGTGCTTGTAAGCTTTCTGTCCCGGAGACCCGCGGGCAATATGCATGAAACCAATTTAAAAGAATAGTTTGACAAACTCAATTCCAACCTAACCTTTAAAAATAAGGACCGGGCAATGGAAAAAATCAAATATCCGGATTTACGGATAGACGGCAAGGTGGCGCTTGTCACCGGGGCCTCGCGTGGGCTTGGCAAATGGATTGCCCTGGGCATGGCAAATGCCGGCGCCGATGTCGCGGTTGCATCCAGAACACTTAAAGACTGCGAGCAAACGGCCGAAGAAATTAAAAGCCACGGCGTACGAGCACTTGCGGTGCAGGCCGACGTAAGCGATCCCGGCTCCATAAAGGAAATGGTGCAAAAGACAGTGGCTCATTTCGGCCGTCTCGACTGCCTGGTAAACAATGCCGGCATAAACGTTCGAAACTCGGTATTTGAATTCACGCCCGAGGAATTTGACCGCGTCTCGAACGTAAATTTCCGGGGCGTCTATTTTGCAAGCCAGGCGGCAGCCAGGCAAATGGCCGCCCGGGGAGGCGGAAAAATAATAAACATGTCCTCTTCGGCCGGATTTCTTATCAGGCCCCAAATTCCCAATTCCGTATATGCGGCCACAAAAGCCGCGGTAATAATGCTTACAAAGGCCTTTGCAGAAGAACTCGCCCCCTACAGCATCAATGTAAATGCCGTGGCTCCGGGTTATTTTGCAACCCCGCTGGCCAGCGACAGGCTAAACGACCCCAGGGTTCGTGAAAACATCCTTTCCCTTACCCCTTTAAAAAAGATCGGGGGGCAAGAAGACATCATAGGGCCGGTACTGTTTCTTGCATCAGAGGCTTCAAGCTACATGACCGGTCAGACCATATTCGTGGACGGAGGAAGAACAGTATTATAACCCCTGCCAAGGCAAAGAAAACTCGATATGGGACAGGACCTGGCATCATTTATAAGACAGAAGGCGGCGATTTACAAAGACCGCGTTTTTTTAAAGGATTATGGCGAGGAAAACACGATAACCTTTAACGGGCTTGACGAAATCACAGACCGGCTGGCAGAGAAATTCGCCGGGCTGGGCCTTGAAAAAGGGGATCGTATTGCCCTGCTTCATCCAAACCATTCGGATTTTATACTGTGCTGCTTTGCCGTAATCAAGGCCGGAGGGGTTGCGGTGCCTGTAAACACGGTCTATTCCCCTCCTGAAATCGCCCATATTATAAATGATTCTGGCGCCTTTGCCCTGGTTACAACAGATGAGCTCTATCCAAAGGTCAGGGAAGCTGCCGGCGAAATGCCCGGACTGGAAAAAACACTTATCAAAAAACAGGGCCAGAGCCTGGAAGAAGTTATTGCAAAAGAAACGGGCGGGATTAAAGCAACGAGTCTTCCGGACTGCAGGCCCGAAGACCTTGCGGTGATGTTTTATACCTCTGGCACCACGGGAAAACCCAAGGGCGTGATGCTAACCCACGGAAACATTACTTTTTCCGGGCCCAATGTTGCCCAGAGCTACGGTCTGAGGGAAAATGATGTCACCATTGCCGCGCTTCCGCTCGTACACGTGTTTGCAAATGCCAGCCCCGTACTGGGAAGCCTGAGTTCCGGGGGAACCGTCATCGTGATGGAGCGGTTTAAAACCGATTCCGTGTTCGAAGCCATCGAACGATACGGTGTGACCTGGTATCCCGGCGTACCCACCATGTTTCATTATCTTCTGGCCGGATACCCGGAAACAGAGCGCGATACGGGTTCACTCAGGATGCTTCTCTCTGGAGGGGCCTCGCTTTCAGTGGAGGTTCTCAAAGAGCTTGAAGAAAAATTCGGGACAAAGGTTCTGGAGGTATACGGCTTAACAGAGTCAACAGGGCTGGTCACGGCAAATCCGGTCTACGGAGAGCGAAAACAGGGTTCCGTGGGCGTGGTGGTCTCGGGCGTGGATTCCATGATCGTGGACGAAAAAGACCGGCGGTTGCCCGTGGGCGAGATCGGAGAACTTGTCTTTAGCGGTCCCAACGCATGTACCGGGTACTGGAATCTGCCGGAGCAGACCAACGACAAAATTCAAAACGGCTGGGTCCGCACCGGCGACCATGCATACAGGGACGAAGACGGGTACTTCTTTATAGTAGGCAGAGACAAAGAGCTTATCATTACCGGCGGATACAACATTTATCCAAGGGAGATCGAGGAGGTTTTATACAGGCACCCTGATGTGCACGAAGCCGCGGTAATCAGTGTGGCCCATCCGGAAAAAGGAAAAATTCCAAAAGCGTTCGCGGTGCTTCGGCCCGGGACCCGGTGCGGGGAGGAGGAACTGCTGGATTACTGCAGGCAGAATCTTGCGCCTTACAAAATCCCGGCCCTGGCATTCCTGGACGAACTGCCCAAAAACTCCACGGGAAAAATCATGAAAAATCAACTGGCAACACAAAAAACCGACGGAGAATGACAATGGATGTGATGCTGTCCGAACAAGACAGGAACTTCCGGGACTTCTGCAGAGATTTTGCAAAGCAGAAGCTTGCCGCCGCGGCGGAAAAATACGGTGAAACAGATGATGTGCCCCGCGATATGGTAAAAGACATGGCGGATGCGGGCCTGTTTAAGCTTTATGTGCCGGAATCTCTCGGAGGCAGCAGGTTCAGCTCCCTTAGGGTATGCCTGGCAAGAGAGGAAATGGCAGGGATTTACTGCCCTGCAGACGTTACAATGGCCATGCAGGGCCTTGGAAGCTACCCTATCCTTCTTGCAGGCAGCCGGAAACAAAAGGAAAAATACCTGCCCAAAATAGGCGACGGAACTCTTTTGACCACATACGCCTTAACAGAGCCTGAAGCAGGAAGCGATGTCAACGGAATGAAAACCCGGGCTGAAAAAACTTCCGACGGCTATGTTCTAAACGGCACGAAGCGCTTTATTTCCAACGGGTATTCAGCAGACATGATGGTGGTGTTTGCAAAAACACCACTTGCCGAAAACGAGCGCGCCATTTCAGCCTTTATCGTTGAAAAGGGCATGAAGGGTTTTGAGGTGACAAACCGGCTTAAAATGATGGCACCGCACGATCTTGTGGAACTGGAATTTGACAACTGCCCGGTTCCTGAAGAAAACCTCCTGGGAAACCCTGGTGAAGGCTACAAGATAGCCATGGACACCCTTGACGTGTTTCGCATGGCAGTGGGGGCCGCGGCAGTGGGCATAGGCAAGAGGGCACTTGATGAATCCCTTGATTACGCCCGCCGAAGAAAACAGTTCGGGCGATCCATATCGGATTTTCAGACCATACAGCTAAAACTCGCCCAAATGGCCACTGATCTTGACGCGGCAAGGGCCCTTGTTTACAGGGCCGCCATCTTAAAGGACCGTGGCGAAAAAATTTCAAAACAGACTTCCATGGCAAAACTTTTTGCAACAGAGGCCGCCTATAGAATAGCAGACGAGGCTGTACAGATTCACGGGGGCATTGGAGTTATGCACAGCTCGGTTGTGGAACGCCTTTTCAGAGAGATAAGGGCAATGCGCATTTATGAGGGAACCTCGGAGATACAGAAACTCATCATTGCAAACACGCTTCTAAAGGAATCGAAATGATAAGCGACTATATCGAAAACTTGCTTGAAAAGGCGAGGGTGTTTGACCTGGGACAGCCCATATACCCGGGCATGCCGCACCATCCCAACCAGCCTCCATTCGGATATGTGCTTTTGAAAAAACACGGCGACATCACCGCGGGGGATCAGGAAACAAGCTTCTTAAACGATCTTTTCATGATGGGAGGGCATACCGGAACCCATCTTGATGCGATCGGCCATGTGGCATGCAGTAACAAGGTATACGGAGACACGGAGATCTCTGATTTTCAGGATTATCAAAACGGGCTGGGCAAATTCGGTATTGACGAAACAGGACCCATTGTAAGACGCGGGGTTCTCTTAGACATCGCCGCCGGCCAGGGCGCAGATGTGCTGCCCAATGATTTCGGCATAGATGAAAGGGAAATCACCGAAGCTAGCTCCCGCCAGGGAGTTGAAATCCAAAAAGGTGACGCGGTGTTAATCCGTACCGGATGGATCAGGTACTGGGAGGACCGGGAAAAATATCTTTCAGTCAAGCACGGTGTACCGGGCGTTGTTGAAAGCGGCGCCAGGTTTCTGGCCTCAAAACAGGCCGGGTTTGTGGGAAGCGACACCACGGCTTTTGACAAGGTCCCGCCCCATCACCTGCCGTGCCACGTGATCCTGCTCAAGGAAAACGGAATCCAGATCATGGAAATGCTCAACCTGGAGGAATTGTCGGCAAACGGTATTTATGAGTTTCTGTTCATCGCGCTGCCGCTTAAAATAAGAGGCGGCGCGGGTTCTCCGATAAGACCCGTGGCAATAGCTTAGCTTACGGGATTTTTAAAAACAAGAAACAAAAGGGGAGGATTCTAAAATGAAGAAAAACAGAAGAAAAAACCGGATTATCACTTCGGGCGACGGAGGTTTCACCAGGCGGGATTTTATTAAAACCGCAACCACAAGTCTTGCGGCAGCCGGCCTGCTCGGCTCGTTTCCGGGTCTGGCTTTCGGGGCCAAGGAATACACCTTTGGTTCGGCAAGCTCTGCAGGCTCGTGGTACCCGCTTGCAGTGGCAATGTCCAAGATTATCAGCGACAACGTGCCCGGCTATCACGTAACAGGCACCACTACCCCGGGAGCCTCCAGGGAAAACATTATGCGCATGGACCGGCGGGAAATGGAGCTTGCCTGGTCAACCGCCAATTTCCTTTACAAGGGATATGAAGGGCTTGATCCCTTTAAGTCCAAGCAGGATGTGCTGGGATGGTTCTCTGCGTACACCGGCATATTTACCATCGTGGCCCGGGCGGACACCGGTGCAAAAACCATGTCTGATCTGAAGGGGCTGAAAATCGGTACCAGCACACCTGGGTCAATGACACAGCTCGGCAACGACGAGGTGATTTTCCCGGCACACGGTCTGATCCCGGGCAAAGATTATCAGTCCGAAAAGATCCAGTTCACAGATGCGGTCCAGAAAATGATCGACGGTCATATCGATGCATGCTCCTATTTCATGGGTGCCGGTGTGCCCGGCTATAACCGGATGGCAGATTCCACGAAACTCAATTTCATACCCATAGAAGACTCTGCAAAACCCAAGATCCAGGAAAAAGAGCCGTCATTTTACTTCTGCAATCTCCCGGCCGGAACCTACAGGGGACAGAAAGAAGCGGTTGAATACGTATGCCTGGCCTATACAACATGCTGCGGCGCCTACCTGGATGATGAATTCATGTATAAGGCAACAAAGGCGGTTTTTGAAAACCTGGATTTCATAACAAATGCATCTGCAGTGTTCAAGGAGACCACTATCGACGGCGTATATGACGGAATGCCCGTTCCGGTGCATCCGGGTGCCGCCAAATATTACAAGGAAAGGGGAGTGACCCCGTAACAGGAACGGAAGTGTGAATAACTTTTAAACATGGGGGCGCAAATGCCTGAACAGGAAAACAAGCTGCTTGACTATTTTATAACCTTCTGCGCGGTGGCTCTTTCCGTTGTCTCGCTATATACAGCATTTTTCGGGACGTTTCAAACCATTATCCAGAGGACCTTCCACCTTACAATGGTTTTTATCCTGGCGCTTTTCCTGCACCGCTACAAGCTAAAGGACCGGTTTCCGAAAACCGAATTCTCCATTAATATAATTATAGCCGGACTTTTCATAGCAGCAAACCTGTATCTGGCATTAAACTGGGAGGAATTATACATTTCCCCCTTTCTGACAAATACAGGCATTATAATGGGAGCAATAGCCATTGTCGTGATACTGGAGCTGACCCGGCGCACTGTAGGGCTCACCCTTTCCATAATAGTGCTTGTATTTATCGCCTATGCCTATTTCGGCAACTATATCCCGGGCTTTCTCGCCCATCGCGGATATGGTATTGAAAGGATCGTGGTCCAGGTTTTTGCCGGTACCGAGGGCATATACGGAATACCTGTGGGCGTTTGCGCCACCATAGTCATTATATTTATCATCTTTGGCGCCTTTATTGAAAAAGCAGGCGCTTCCGACGTATTTTTGGATATTGCCTCTGCCCTGGCCGGGGCCAGAAGAGGAGGCCCTGCCAAAGCGGCTATATTTTCTTCCGGCCTGATGGGGATGCTTTCGGGAAGTTCCGCCGCAAATGTTGCAACAACCGGGTCGGTAACAATACCCATGATGAAAAAATCGGGCGTGGAGCCGTACGCGGCAGCGGCCATTGAATCAGTTGCTTCTTCGGGTGGTTATAAAACCCCCCCGATCATGGGGGCAGTGGCTTTTATCATGGCCCAGATGGCGGGGGTAAGCTACTGGAGCGTATGCGTTGCAGCCGCCTTGCCGGCGTTTTTCCATTATTTCGGGCTTTTTATGATGGTGGATCTTTATGCCGGCTACAAGGGATTCAAGGGAGTGGAAAAGGACCAGCTCCCCCGGCTCTGGCCGGTATTAAAAAAGGGGTCTTTTTTTATAATCCCCGTGGTAATCCTGGTGGTACTTCTGGCCCAGCGTTATTCCGCAATGTATGCCTGCGCTTATTCGCTTCTGGCCCTTTGGATTATTTCGATTTTCGCCGGGTACCTCAATGTTTCCAGAATAATATCCGCGCTGCGAGACGGTGCAGTCCGCATAATATGGATTACCATCCCGTGTGCCGCAGCAGGCATTATCCTGGGCATACTCACCCTCACGGGCGTGGGAATGAAGCTAAATGACATTATTTTATTTCTCGCCGGAGGGAGTCTTTTCCTGACCCTTTTCTGGATCATGGTGATTTCAATAGTACTCGGCATGGGCCTTCCTCCGGTGGTCTCCTACATAGTTCTCGCAGCCCTGGAAGTCCCCATACTGGTTGAAATGGGGGTGCATCCCATAGCAGCCCACATGTTTATTTTCTATTTCTGTGCGCTGTCTTTGATTACGCCTCCCATATGTACAACAGCTTTTACGGCGGCTGCCATTGCAAACTCCCCGCCCATGAAAACCGGGCTGGAAGCCGTGCGTTTCGGCATTGTGCTCTATACCCTGCCGTATCTTTTTGTCTATAACCCGGCACTTTTGATGCATGGTAGTCTGGCCCAGATTATATATGTAATCATTATAGCAGGCATCGGGGTATATGCACTGGCAATCGCGGCCCAGGGATTCTTTCTGCTCAGAATCGGATGGATCGGAAGGCTCCTTTTCCTGGCAAGCTCAATTATGGTATTCTGGCCGAGCTACTGGGTGACAGGCGCAGGGCTTGTCCTGCTGGTCGCCATGCTGGCAATAGAGAAAACTAAATCCCTTCGCAAGGAGACAGTATGACCGTTGAAACAAAAAAAATAGAGCCAACCCCTTCGGCTTACAATTACCAGCTTTTAATCAAACATATCCTGCGCACCCCGCTTATCTATTCGCCCGGGCAGGAAATAGTATACAGGGATTTTCACAGGTACACCTACAAAGATCTTGCAAAAAGGGTGGCAAGGCTTGCAAACGCGCTTGCAGGGCTCGGGGTAAAACCAGGCCAGACAGTGGCGGTGATGGACTGGGACAGCCACAGGTATCTTGAATGCTTTTTTGCAATCCCCATGATGGGCGCGGTACTTCACACCATAAACATCAGGCTTACATCCGAGCAGTTGATCTATACCATTAATCATGCAGAAGACGACGTGATCCTGGTAAACCGCGAGTTTCTCCCCATGCTCGAGGCTGTAGGCGACCGGTTTGAAACGGTTAAAAAAATAGTGCTGATCGCCGATGAACCGGGCGCGCCCGAAACCGGGCTCGCCCTGGACGCCGAATACGAGGCCCTGCTTGCAGACAGCGCGGATGAATACGATTTTCCGGATTTTGACGAGGACAGCGTTGCAACAACCTTTTACACAACAGGCACCACCGGTCTTCCCAAGGGCGTGTTTTTCACCCACAGGCAGCTCGTGTTACACACCTACGGCAACCTGGGGGTTCACTGCGGCTTTTATTCCCAGTCCAACCTGAGCTCCGCGGACGTATACATGCCTATCACCCCGATGTTTCACGTGCACGCCTGGGGTATCCCGTATCTTATGACTCTTCTGGGGGCAAAACAGGTCTATCCGGGCAGATATGAGCCCCAGAAGCTCCTGGAGCTGGTTGAAAAGGAAAAAGTAACGTTTTCGCACTGCGTGCCAACAATTCTTCATATGCTGCTGACCGAACCCGCCTCTGAAAAAATGAACCTTGCCGGCTGGAAGGTAAACATAGGAGGTGCGGCCCTTCCCCGCGGGCTTGCAAAAGCGGCCATGGAGCGAGGCATTAATATTTTTGCCGGATACGGCATGTCAGAGACCTGCCCGGTGTTAACGGTTGCCAATTTAAAGCCGCACATGCTTGACCGGGACATGGAAAAACAGCTTGATATCAGATGCAGAACCGGGCTTCCCCTGCCCAACACCTATGTTGAAATAGTCGATACACAGGGAAATCCCCTGCCCCATGACGGCAAAACCACCGGCGAGGTGGTGGTGCGCTCTCCGTGGCTGACCAGGGGCTATACCAAGGACCCGGAAAAAAGCGAGCAGCTCTGGGAAAACGGATGGCTTCACACAGGCGATATCGGGTTTATAGACACCGAAGGCTATCTGCAGATCACAGACCGGTTAAAAGACGTGATAAAGTCCGGGGGCGAATGGATTTCCTCCCTGGAACTCGAAGATATTATAAGCAGGCATGAGGCTGTAAGCGAGGCTGCTGCAATAGGAATCCCTGATGAAAAATGGGGCGAGATCCCCATGGCGCTTGTTGTTTTAAAGGATGAATACAAGAACAAGACTACTGAAGAAGATCTTAAAAATCATTGCGCCCAATTCGTGGAAAAAGGCGTAATCCCCAAATACGGAATTCCGAAGCAAATCAGGTTCGTGGATGAAATTGCAAAGACAAGCGTGGGCAAGCTGGACAAAAAGAAGCTGCGCAAGGAAATAAGCACGTGACGGCAAGGCAGCCAGAGGCCTTGCTCGTGTCAACCAATGAACGGAGCCGAAAGATTACGCAGACGTGCTCTTAATAACCGGCATCCGGGTCGACTATATTTATCATTTCGCCGCTGCCGGTTGTATACACGCCCAGGTTATGGTCGATTATTTCAAAGGCCCTTTTAGTGTAGTTTGGAGACTGGCCGCAGATATGAGGCGTAATTATGATGTTTTCCATGTCCCATAAGGGGCTGTCTTCAGGCAGCGGCTCTTTGTAGAAAACGTCGCTTACAGCGGCCCTGATCTTTTTTTCGCGCAGGGCGTCTATCAGGTCATCCTCGTTTACGGTCTGTCCCCTGCCCATGTTTATAAAACAAGCATTTTCGCCCATGAGACTGAAGTATTTTCCGTCAATTAGTTTATGTGTGCCTGAAGTCAGGGGCAAAAGATTTATCACGTAGTCGCTTTTCTCAAATACCACCCCCATGTCCTCCGGGCCGTATACTTTATCAACATGTTCAACAGGCTGCGGGCTTCGCTTTACACCTATCACCCGCATGCCGAAAACCGAGGCTTTTTTCGCGATTTCCTCTCCTATTTCTCCCAGCCCGACAATGCCGAGGGTTGCCCCGTAAATCTCGTCCTGTGGCGGAGTGCGGTCCCATTTGCGCCTTGCCTGGTTGCGAAACATCAAATGAAAACTTCTTGCAAGGCAAATCATTGCGGCAAGCGCGTATTCCGCCATGTGGATCCTGTGTATACCCCTTCCGTTTGTAAGGGTGATGCCGCGCGAAAAAATAACATCCAGGGGCATATAATCCACCCCGGCTGTTATGGCCTGGACCCATTTAAGGCGCGGGGCTGCATCTAAAATCTCCCTTGAGCACTGGAAAAAGGTCAGAAGAACCTCTGTTTCAGGAAGATATGAAAAAACCTCACTTTTATCCGTGCTCTTCACAAACCGCAGTCCCGGGTATTTTTCCGAAAGAGCCTCCACGTATTTTCCCGGAAAGTCAAAATTAATCAAAACCTGCCTCATTATAGCCTCCCTGACAACTCTTTTCATCCTTTCCTGGCGTTTAGCTTTTCCTTTAAATATGAAAAGCCGCTGGCAACATAATATTCCCGCATATCCGGCTCCAGGATGGAGCCCAGGGTTACCCTGAAATCCCTGTCCTTAAAACGGTTTAGCCCTGCCTTAAATTTCCGCAATTCTTCATCTGGCATCTCAGGCAGATCAACGCCCCTGCGAAGCAAAAATTCAATGTCAAAACAGTCCCTGATCTCCGCACGATCAAGAAAGGCATCAACTTTATTCTTTATTGTCTGGTCAAGGGTATGCGCCCTTAGCACCACCTGCAGGGTGCTGAATCGGGAAAATGCAATTTTCCTCTGGAAATCACAAGTTTTTTGTCCCCTGCGGATTTCTATTTTCAGCCGCCTGGGATACAAAGGAGAAAGAAGCTCTAATATAATAGTATAATATTTAATCTGTTCGCCGGTTATTTCAAACTGTTTTTCCAGGATGTCATGCAGGTCGCGGCTCAAGCATCCCGGAGCGGTTCAGACGATCCAGGACCTCGATTTCAAAGACTTCGTGCTGCTGTAAGATATCCATTCTTTTTTAGAAGTTTCCTTGTTTTTAAGGGAAATTTTTGGCTCATGGACGCGATTTGGTCAAAATCCAGGCTTTCTGCATTAATGGCGGAAAGATCCAGAGCATAACGACCATAGGACATTAAATAAAAAGCATCCAACAAAGCCTTTTCCGGCGAAGCAATAAAGAATCCCTTTTCTCTTCCAAAACCGGAATACAACTCTTTTGATATCCTGGTATATCTGAAAACCGTTTGCTCCACCCGGATTTGTTTTGTCCGCATCAGGGCTGCGGATTCAAAAAAATCCCTTTGCACCTGGGTGGTGATGCCGTAATAATCCAGCGCTGTCATTAAAGATATATATGAAGGCACCTGGCCAAGGTTGGCGATAACAAACTTTTCCTCAATGCCGGCCTTTTCCCAGGTCTCCCGCAGCATATAAAGATTCCGTTTTACGCGCACCAGCAGACCCTGCCGCACATATCGGCTTGCCGCCACCTTTGCCGAGGCCGGGCTGATGTCAAGGATCCTTGTCAGTTCCTCGTAGCCGAAATATAATTTCCTGATCCTGCGCAATTCTTCAAGCTTCATCAGATACACCAGATTAACATTTTTATTTACTAACTGTATTTGATGCTGCACAAACTGTCAAACAAACTCTTAAAGCCCTTAGCATGGATCGCAAGGGTCGCCGGGGTAGTTTGTTCACCTGCATTAAGCGCGCCAGCGGTCGGCAGTGAACAAATGACAAAAATCAAGGTTTGACCCCCATCGATTGTTGGGCCTATAAAATTTGCCCTTGACTTTTGCCGGAAATGTAATTATAATGTATTTACATTAAATGGTAAAGGAGAAGTCTAATGCGCGCACAAATAATAAAAATAGGTAATTCCAAAGGGTTGCGTATCCCGAAACCCATCCTTGATCAAACAGGCATTATGGATGATGTTGAAATTGAGGTTGAAAAAGATAAAATTATCATTCGACCTGTCAAAGATGTTCGTGGTGGATGGGATGCCGCTTTCAAGGCCATGGGAGAAAACAACGACGACAAGCCAATCATTGATGATAATATTTCGCATTCATGGGATGAAGAAGAATGGCAATGGTAGTGAAACGTTTTGATGTATATTTGGTTAACCTTGATCCTACAATTGGTTCAGAGATCCAAAAGAAAAGGCCCTGCTTGATAATTTCACCTGATGAAATGAATCGCAATATACGAACGGCTATCATTGCCCCGATGACGTCTGCTCAAAAAGATTATCCAACTCGTGTCTCCTGTACTTTTCAAAAGAAAAAGGGACAAATTGTTTTAGATCAGCTTCGAACAATTGATAAAACACGACTCGTAAAGAAGCTTGGCGCAATAGATTCCAAAACCCAGTTGGATGTCATTTCAATTCTTCAAAGATTATTCGCTTTTTAATATAAAATTGGCCCAAACACCATGCACTTGACTCGCAGGGGCGGGCACAAAAACTCCCTGCCTGACAAGGCCTGAAAAACAAATCCTGAAGCCCCTTTACACGGGTTGCAAGGGTCGCCGGGGTGGTTTGTGAGTCTGCATTGAGCGCGCCAGCGGTCAGCAGCGAACAAATTACCCCGGCGGCCCGAAGCCGGAAAAAACTGCAGGATGCCTTGTTTGCAGAACCCGGAATAAGACTTCGGGCTGCGGCATTACTGTTTGCATATGCATATACAGCAAATGACAAAATTCAAGGTCTGACCCCATCGAGAGCCCCCATTGATTGACATTTTACGTGAAGATGTATACAGATTAGCAATAAAAGCTTTCAAAAAAACATTTAATGCTTGAAAACGGATAAAACCGGCTATGAAGCAGCTGACGCCTGAAGAAAAAAAGAGGTTGCTCTCCGAGGCCTTCTGGGACAAAAACATTGATACAGCCCGTCTTTACGATCTTTTGACAGGCAAGGCCGGGCAGGCGCATGAGATTGATAAAAAATCGGTTTTCTCACGGCTCTTGTCTACATACGACTGGTTTACACTAATGAAACTGATACCTGAGGATCTGCTGCCAGAAGCCCTGTCGGATGAAGTGATTTCAAGACTCTACCCGAAGCAGTTGCGGGATAAATACGCCTATGCAAGAAGAATATTATTTAAATAGGCTTTATCCGTTCCAGGATGAAGTTTTAAATATGATTGCCGAACATGACCTTGATTTTTACCTTTCCGGCGGAACAGCATTAAGCAGATGCTTTCTTTTTCACAGATATTCAGATGATCTGGATTTGTTTTTAAACGAGCATCCTGATTTTAAAAAACAGTGCGAAAATCTTGTCAACCGGTTAAAGCAGCAATTCGTTCAATGCAGGGTCACAATTGCCGCAGATTCTTTTTTGCGAATGTTTCTGGAAACGCAGAACATGGTGTTAAAAATTGACTGTATCAATGATGTGGCATTTCACTATAATGGTTTTGAAAAATGTGATTTTTTCGGACGCGTGGATAACTGGAGAAATATTCTTTCCAATAAAATATGCGCTTTAAGCCGCATGGAGCCCAAGGATTACGCAGATGTGCTCTATATTGCAGGAAAATATGAGTTTGTCTGGGAAGAGATCATAGAAGAGGCAAGCCAGAAGGACCTGTGGGTCGAACCGCTCGAAATCAGCAGAATAATAAAATCATTTCCTGTAAAATACCTGGATTCCTTAAAATGGATAACCCCTCTGGATATGCAGCAGGCAAAAAAGCACTTTGATCAAATTGCCGTTGAAATCCTCAAAGGCGACAAAAACTCCCTGCCTGACAAGGCCTGAAAAACAAATCTTAAAGCCACTTTCGCATGGATCGCAAGGGTCGCCGGGGTGGTTTGTGAGTCTGCATTGAGCGCGCAAGCGGTCAGCAGCGAACAAATTACCCCGGCGGCCCGAAGCCGGAAAAAACTGCAAGATACCCTGTTTGCAGAGCCCGGAACAAGACTTCGGGCTGCAGCATTACTGTTTGCATATGCACTGTTTGCATTCATAACAAATGACAAAATTCAAGGTTTGACCCCATTGTTGTGGTACAGATCTGCAATCTTGAAGTTTACAAAACCGAGTTTGCAGAAAGGACTTTTCCTTAACACAATGGGCCTAAAGCAGCCTTGAAACAAAACCCGAAGCTTCCCGAATCCTGGGGCAAGGGCCGTCGGGGTGGTTTGTGAGTCTGCATTGAGCGCGCAAGCGGTCAGTAGCGAACAAATTACCCCGGCGGCCCGAAGCCGGAAAAACTGCAAGACGCCTTGTTTGCAGGGCCCGGAATAAGACTTCGTGCCGCGGCATTACGGTTTGCACATGCACTGTTTGCACTGTTTGCATTCACAACAAATGACAAAAATCAAGGTTTGACCCCATTGTGCAAAAAAAGCCGGGGCAAATGCCCCGGCTTTTTGTTTTTGGTAAAAACGATCAAGAAAAGTGATTAGAACTCAAACCTGAAGCTTACATCAAGATAGGTCATCTTGCCGTTCTTTTCGTCATCCTCATCGGTCACCTTCAGGTCGCCGCGGTCCACCACGCCGATTTCCGGGATGATGTGCACGTTTTCAGACATTGACATCCATGCCTGCGCATAGTAAATCATGGAGGTCTGCTCTGCTGTTACATTTGGGGCCACATCAACTTCCGCGCTCATGTAACCGAGTCCTGCCTCGAGATTCACCATCGGGCTTACCCTGTAGCCTGCTACCAAGGTTCCCTGCAGCAGAGTGGAGTCCTCGAACCCGTCGGGTTTGGGCACTGCCGCCAAAATGGATTGGCCGGTATAAACATTATACATGCTTACAGTGCCGTAGTCGCCATTGCCGTAGTTATTGGAATTCTGCAGGTAGCTGATAGTGGCGTTTACATAGGCGGGCTTGAAGTTAAATTTCCCGCCCAGGCCGAGCACATAGCTGTCAATGCTTTCGTCTCCAAGCTTTTCCCAATCCTCATAAACATACGGGTCGACGCCATTTAATTGATATCCTTCTATATCATAGCTCTGGTATCCGGCTATTCCCCTGAGGGTGATATTGTCCATCTTGTAGGTATATGCAGCCTCTATGCGCGGCAGAGTGAAATCCACGTCATCCGCACCATAACTCTGAACGTCACTGTTATGCTCGATCAGGGCGAACTCGAAATCACCAAAAGTAAGCCTTAACTGGGGGTGACGGCCAATATAGGGCAGGCCTGCACCCAGCATAACGCCGTCGTACTGGGACCCGATGTTGCCGCCCATCTTTGAATAGCCGAGGAACGTGGCAGGGGTGTAGGTCTTTCCAGCCAGCAGCTTGCCGCTGCCAAAATTCCATACACCAAGGGCCTGGCGCAGATAGACCTCCTCGGTCTCTCCGCCGCCGCCGGCTTCCCTGAGACCCATTTCCACCTTGCCGACAATGCTCTTGGTAACATAAATATTTGCACCCAGGGTGCTGTTTCCGCCAAAAGAAAGCACTGTGCCCGAGTCGTCATCCTTGGGAAACAACCCCACGGTGTTGTCTGTTCCCGGGCCGCCAATGTATTCCTGGTCAACACTGTAATAGCCCAGATGGGTGCGGAAGCTGCCGTAGAGATCAAAGTTGGCGCCCGCGCCCAGTGCAGGTGCAGCAAAACCGAGTATTAGCAATACGATTAATAATTTCTTCATTTGTGATCCTCCTGAAGATTTAGGGTTTTTAATAAGCCTTTATGTAAACCGCCTGTCTGGTACTGCACACAGATGTTTCCATCCGCGCGACCTTGCCTATCACCCCCCTTCAGACATGTTAAAGGTTTATTGCCAAAAAACCGCTTTATGCATCTACGGTTAACATGTTTCATCCTCAGCCGGGCTTACACCCGCATACGGTGTTTTCACTGATGAAAAAGGTTTCCTGAAAGTAGTTCTGGTTAGTCACCCTGTTTCTCTGCCCCCCCGGTTTTAGGTTGTCATATAAAAAACAAGGGCTTTTGCGCTGATTCGGAAGTGCTTGAGCAGGCCCCCCCCCTCTAGCCGGACCTGATTACCCGATTATCTACAATAATTTTTAGAGGTTGTCAACTAAAGAAAAACAAAAAATTTAAAAAAATTTTGTTCGGTATAACCGACCTGTTGTTTTCTATTGACACACGTTTTTCAGTTTGTCTATGTTTTCCAAACATTGTTTAGCACATCTTGCACGGCCGTATAAGTAAAATAACACAGCATGCTTAAAAAACAACCATTTTCGGGAGGCAGCATGAAAAGCCGGACCAGAAAAATCAAGCCCACACCCTCGGCGTATAACTACCAGCTTTTAATCAAGCACATTCTGCGCACCCCGCTTATCTATTCGCCGGACCAGGAAATAGTCTACAGGGATGTTCACAGATACACGTATAAGGATTTTGCAAAAAGGGTGGCAAGGCTTGCAAACGCGCTTGCAGGGCTCGGGGTAAAACCCGGCCAGACAGTGGCGGTGATGGACTGGGACAGCCACAGGTATCTGGAGTGCTTTTTTGCAATTCCCATGATGGGCGCGGTACTTCACACCATAAACATAAGGCTTACAACCGAGCAGCTTATCTATACCATTAATCATGCAGAAGACGACGTGATCCTGGTAAACCGCGAATTTCTCCCCATGCTCGAGGCCGTAAAGGACAGGTTTGAAACGGTTAAAAAAATAGTGCTGATCGCCGATGAGCCGGGCACGCCCGAAACCGGGCTCGCCCTGGATGCCGAATACGAGACCCTGCTTGCAGACAGTGCGGATGAATACGATTTTCCGGATTTTGACGAAGACAGCGTTGCAACCACCTTTTATACAACAGGCACCACGGGTCTTCCCAAGGGCGTGTTTTTCACCCACAGACAACTCGTGTTACACACATATGCAATACTCTCGTCCTACTGCGGTTTTCACTGCCAGGCAAAGCTTGATTCGGCGGACGTATACATGCCTATCACCCCGATGTTTCACGTGCACGCCTGGGGAGTGCCGTATCTTATGACCATGCTGGGGGCAAAGCAGGTTTACCCCGGAAGATACGAGCCTGACAAGCTGCTGGAACTCCTTGAAAAGGAAAAGGTGACATTTTCACACTGCGTGCCTACAATACTTCACATGCTGCTTACGTCCCCGGCAGCGGAAAAAACAGATCTTTCAGGCTGGAAGGTTATCATCGGAGGCGCGGCCCTGCCGCGGGGGCTTGCAAAAACCGCCATGCAGCGAGGCATAAACGTTTATGCCGGCTACGGCATGTCAGAGACCTGCCCGGTGTTAACGGTTGCCAATTTAAAGCCCCACATGCTCGACCGGGACATGGAAAAACAGCTTGACGTGCGGTGCAGGACCGGTCTTCCGGTACCCAACTCTTATGTAGAAATAGCCGACCCGCAGGGAAATTTCCTGCCCCATGACGGAAACGCCGCCGGAGAGGTAATTGTGCGCACCCCATGGCTTACACAGGGATACGTCAAGGACCCGGAAAAAAGCGAACATCTCTGGGAAAACGGATGGCTCCACACAGGAGATATAGGATTTATAGACACCGAGGGATATCTTCAGATCACAGACCGGTTAAAAGATGTTATCAAAACAGGGGGAGAATGGGTCTCATCGCTTGAGCTCGAAGACATTGTAAGCCGGCACGAGGCTGTAAGCGAAGCCGCGGTAATCGGAATCCCTGATGAAAAATGGGGGGAGACCCCCATGGCCCTGATTGTGTTAAAGGAGGAATACAAGGGCAAGGTAACAGCAGACGAAATAAGGGATCATTATGCACAGTTTGTCGGCCGGGGAGTAATCCCCAAGTACGGGATACCCAAACGCGTCGAATTCGTGGATGAAATCGCAAAGACAAGCGTTGGCAAGCTGGACAAAAAAGAGCTGCGCAAACAGTACGGCAGCAAATGATTTTCAGGAAAATATTAAATGCATGCTCAAAAACAGGTTCACTTGTTTGAAACCGGAATGTACAGGCCGCCAAGCGAAGGCGGCAGCAATTCTCTTCTTCTGAGGTTTACACGAAACTGCCCCTGGAACAAATGCGCGTTCTGCGCAATGTATAAGACCGAGAAATTCGAGATACGCCCTGTAGAGGAAATAAAGGCAGATATTGACGCAATGGCCTCTATCAGGGACGAACTTTACGGGCTTTCGGCAAGCCCGGGAAGCATAGACAGGAGGGCGGCTGTTAAATTTCTGGAAAACCATCCTGAATTCAATTATCATCAGGGCTTTGTAATGCTGTTTCACTGGCTTATCGCGGGCGGAAAAACCGCGTTTCTGCAGGATGCAAACTCACTGATCATGAAAACCCCCGATCTTGTGGAGGCCCTTGAATATCTGCGCAAAAAATTTTCTTCAATCCAGAGGGTGACTACCTATGCGCGCTCAAGAACCCTTGCACGCAAAAAAACCGATGAACTCGCCGCCATACAAAGGGCCGGACTCGACAGGCTGCATATCGGACTTGAAAGCGGTGATGACGAACTCTTAAAAAAAGTAAGAAAGGGCGTGGACGCGCAAAACCATATCACGGGCGGCCGCAAGGCTGTTGAGGCGGGATTCCAGGTATCTGAATACTGGATGCCGGGCCTTGGGGGAGAAGACCGGTGGGAGAGCCACGCCACAGAAACCGCCCGGGTGTTAAGCGAAATCAACCCCCATTACATCCGCTCCCGGCCTTTTCGGCCGCTTCCGGGCACGCCCATGTACGAAGCTTACCAGGACGGCACTTTCCGGCTTCTTGAACCGGAGCAACAGCTAAAAGAGCTCAAACTGACCATGGAAAAACTCGAGGTCACCTCCAGGGTCTGCTTTGATCATGCAGGCAATTACTGGCGCAGCCCGGAGGGCGGGCTTATGCTTTCACACGACTATGAAGGCTATAAATTCCCCGACCAAAAACAAGAGGTTCTATCCCGCATAGAGGCGGGTTTTAAAGCCCGCCATCCCGTGCCGGGATTTTTGCAGATGTAGGCAGGGAGAGGAAATAAATATTTAGCCTTGCAATGTCTCAATAAAATATATTATAAATTAAAATACAAACTGTTTGCAATACCCCGGAGCTTTATGGACTGAAGTATTTATCTGGCTGCTTTAATAACCAGAAGCCGTTAAAATTCGCTGTCAGAGCTCAAAAACACACCTGTTCTTATTATACCCGCTCCAGCAGAGGCAGGTTCCGTACCGGCGGCTATCAATCAAAAACAACACTGTTTTTGCAAAAAACCCGAATAACAATTTTATGTGCCCGGCCCAAAACGTAATTCGAATTTTTGATATGCGTTCACGACTGCAATACTGTTTTTCATGAGGCTTTAAACCCCGTCAAAGGAGTACAAGCGCATGTGGGCATTGGAGAACATCATTATCTACGGTTTATGCATGGGGGCCATCTACCTGCTGATAGCAATGGGATTTTCCATTATCTGCGGGGTCTTAAGGATCTTTCACCTGGGCTATGCATACATCTTCCCCCTGACGATCTATGTGACATGGGCGTTTATGCAGGAGGTGGGGTTTTCCTTCGGCTGGGCGCTTGCGGCAATGGTGATCGTCCAGTTCGCACTGGGGGCCGCGATCTACAGGGGGCTTATCAGGCCCTACTTTGAAAAGGAGGAGATACTGTTTACAGGGCTTCTTCTTATTGCACTGATCGTGGAGAAAATCTCCAATTATTTCTATCCTCCCCAGGCAGGCGTCTATATACCAAGCACCATAATGGAAGGCACAACGCAAATAGGCCACGTATACATGCCAGCCCAGTTTGTGGCAGGCGGGATTATCGCGCTTGTGCTTACAGGGCTTTTTATCCTGTTTTTCCTAAAGACCCGTATCGGCATGGGGATACGGGCCCTCTCTCAGGGTATATACGAATCCAAGATCGTCGGCATAAACATCGAGGGGCTGTATTATTTTACCATGCTGCTGGTGCTGGTTCCTGTTATCATAGGCACCCTGATCATAGCGCCTGTCTGGGCGGTCGATCCCCAGATGGGCTGGCTCTACATGAACACGGCCATCCTGGTATCAGTGATCGGCGGCCTGGGCAACCTGAGAGGGACCATTATCGCGTCCTTTCTGGTGGGTTTTGTCCATGCCGCCATGTGCTTTGTAATAGGAGAGCCCAGGCTGATGGGAGCGGCAGGAATGGCCCTGGCGGTCGTAATTCTTGTCGTAAAGCCTACCGGACTAACCAGGAGCGAAACCTTATGGTAAACCCGAAGCCTTCCAAGAAAGGATAATTGCCATGCCGAGCTGGAAACAATGGCTTGCCGATCCGGGAAACTGGAAAAATATCGCGATATTCGGAGGGATTCTGTTCATACTGCCCATAATAGCCTATTTTACCCTCCCCGGGATAATGAGCACAGTGATCACCGCCAACTTCTATGCCATGGTCGGCATCCCACTTGGCCTGATGACCATAGGTACGGGCCGGCTCAATTTCGGGCCCAACCTCTATATCGGAATAGGCGGATATGCGGCGGCACTTTTGAGCGTGCACCTGGGCTGGGGACCCCTGTTTACTTTTCCGTTTGCCGTGATCGCCTCGGTGCTGGTGGCCCTGGGATTTTCCCCCACCGTCAACATCAGCAAGGGGCTTTATTTCGTGCTGTTAAGCCTTTTGATGCCTCTTATTTTCCTTGAGCTCACCTTTGTCTATTCAAACATATTCAAGGGCGACGTGGGACTGTCGGGAATTACACAGTTTATCGCAACAGGCTCTCCAAAACTAAACGTCTTTATCCTCTGCTATTTTTCCCTCATAATCGTGCTTCTCTACCTTTATGCAACCCACAAGCTCATTAATTCCCGCTACGGGATCATGATGAGTACAATAAACGACGACGAGGAAGTGGCAGAAGGAATCGGAATCAAGATCCGAAAAGTAAAGATCCTTATGTTTGTGCTTTCGGCGGGCATGATCG
This sequence comes from Desulfobacteraceae bacterium, assembly GCA_021737565.1. Taxonomy (GTDB): domain Bacteria; phylum Desulfobacterota; class Desulfobacteria; order Desulfobacterales; family Desulfosalsimonadaceae; genus Desulfosalsimonas. The sequence goes on from JAIPDS010000033.1 coordinate 21,159, forward strand.
GGGTTTCCGGGTGGTTCATGGCCCATTACTTCGGAACGTTTGCGGGCATAAGCTACCTGCCGCTGACATTTATGATGAAAATCCTTCTGGTGCTCATACTCGGCGGGCGCGCCCAGATACACGGATGCGTGGTGGGCGCCTACTTTATCGCATTTCTGGAAATGTTTCTTTCCAGGACCCTGGGCTTTGTACAGCCGATAGTTTTCCCGGTGATTCTTTTCATTCTTCTTCTGGCCCTGCCAGAGGGGCTGTTCGGACTGTTTCGCAAACGGAAATACGGTGAATATATGCCAACCCTGCACGTAAGGAGATAGACCCATATGGCTGAACTGCTCGAAGTAAGAAACCTGTCCAAGAGATTCAAGGGCGTCCGGGCACTGCAGGATGTAAGTTTCCACATCAGGCAGGGGGAAACGGTCGGCCTGATCGGCCCTAACGGAGCCGGAAAATCCACGCTGGTAAACGTTCTTTGCGGCCAGTTACAGCACGATGCCGGAGATATTATGCTGGAAGGTACGGATTTCTCGGGTATGCGTTCGCACCAGCGCTGTCATATCGGCCTTAGCCGTACCTACCAGATTCCTCGTCCCTTTCCCGACTTGGTTGTTCTATACAATGTAATTCCCAGCGTACTGTGCGGACGAAAAGATTCCAGTCCGAACCTTGAGGAGGCTACAAAAGAGGCCCTGTATTACCTGGAATTCGTGGGACTTTCAGACAAACAGCACACAGAGGCCCGAGACCTGACCATCTACGAGTTAAGGCTGCTTGAACTGGCAAGAGCCCTTGCAACAAAGCCCAGGCTCCTGTTCGTGGACGAGGTCATGGCAGGACTTAATCCCGGAGAAACAGACAAGGCCGTAGAGCTTATGAGCAGCATCAAGCAGACCTTCGGAGTGACCATCTGCTGGATAGAACACGTCATGTCGGTACTGATGGAGGCGGCCCAGAGAATTATCGCATTGGACCGGGGCATAAAAATAGCGGACGGCACGCCTGAGGAAGTTGCAAACGACCAGAAAGTCATAGAAGCCTACCTGGGCAGTGAATGGAGGCAGTATGCTTGATATAAAGAAATTGTCAGTGGCCTATGAAACCATCCCGGTTCTCCACGACCTGGACATATACGTGGGAAAAGGCGAGACAGTGGCCCTGCTGGGCTCAAACGGCGCAGGGAAAACCACTTTTTTAAACACCGTGGCCGGAATGATGAAGCCCAAATCCGGCTCGATCTATTACAACGGCGAGTCCCTGGCAGAACTGCCACCTCACAGGATAGTCTACAAGGGAGTGGTGCTTATTCCAGAAGGCTATCGGCTGTTTCCGTATATGACCGTCAAAGAGAACCTTTATCTGGGGGCCTACCAGCCCCATGCCTGGAAAAAAAAAGAGGAAACCCTGAAATGGGTATACGAGCTGTTTCCGAGCCTTTATGAAAGATCCAACATGCAGGCATCTTTTTTAAGCGGCGGAGAGCAGCAGATGCTATGCATCGGCCGTGGGCTGATGTCAATCCCGGAGCTGGTCATGGTGGACGAACCCTCCATCGGGCTGGCACCGCTGCTGGTGGAAAACATTTACAAGTCCCTGGACCAGCTACGCAAATCAGAGGGCATAACGATTCTGATCGCGGAGCAGAGCGCTCTTCGCGTCCTGTCCTATGCCGACAGGGGCTATGTGCTGCAGGAAGGGAAGGTGATCCTGGAAGACACCTCGGAGAACCTGAAAAACAGCGATATAGTAAAACAGGCGTATCTGGGAAAGTAAAACGCAAATCATGCCCGTCCTTTTTTAATTGAAAAACAGGGCGGGGTTTTGAAAACAACAAAACAAGGGGGGATTTTGCTATGTGTACTAAATCTCGTTCATGGTTGTTTCCAATCATGATAATGGCGCTCGCTTTTGCGTTCTGCCTGCCGGCAGGTCCGGCCGCGGCAGCAGACAAGGAACCAATTGTCATCGGCTACGTGGGCAACGTGGACTCGCCTGGAACCAGGCCCTCCATGGACATCCAGAAAATGGCCGCGGAGGAAATCAACAACAACGGCGGAATCATGGGAAGACAGATCAAGTACATCATCGCCAACGGCAAGGGCGATACCACGGCCTCGGTGGACGCCGCCAGGAGGCTGCTCATGGAAAACGGGGCTGACTTCATATTCGTGGAAGGCCGCTCCGAGATCTGCCTTGCGGTCCAGGAAAGCACGGCACCGCTCTACAAGGATTATCCGCACATCCTGATTTTCAACGGGCCAATGGACTCGGAGCTTACCGCCAGGGTCCTGCATGACTACGACAAGTACAAGCACTGCTTCAGAGACTGGGACCCGGAAGCCGGCCATTACGCTCAGATGAACTATTTCTTCGGAAACCTGTATAAAAAGATGGGCTGGAAAAAAATAGCCATCCTCTGGGAAGACCTGGCATGGACAACCGACTGGAGGGAAGGCTGCAAGACCAGCTACATGACGCTTCCGACCTGGGAGGAACTGGCCAGGCAGAATGGTCTGGAAGTTGTTTATACCAAGGCGGTCAAGCCCAGGGGCACCATGTATCTGCCCATACTCCAGCAGATCGCCAGGGCGGATGCGGACATGATCCTGTATATAAGCTCCTGGTTCACCGATACAGAGAGCTTTGCCAAGCAATGGGCCAATTCCGCGGCCAGCGATCTGCCAATAAATCTCTACGGCGGCGTTGCCCAGACCCATGACTACTGGGACATGACCGGCGGCAAGGCCCTGGGGGCCGTCAGCTCCTTTTTTGAATTTGATTTTGAGCTTACCGAAAAATCACAACCCCTTATCAAAAAAGCCAAGAAAAAGGGCATCCCGCTCCAGATAAACGGGCACCTGGCATACGCGGATATTTACTTTATCAAGGAAGTTATTGAAAACGCCGGGGGCACGCAGAACATGGACAAGGTGATCCGGATGATGGAAACCACGGAGATGACCTATTCGCTGGGAACCATGGCCTATGAAACAAAACCCGTGGCACCGTTCTTCCACTGCAAGGTTCGCGTGGACCCGGATGATCCGGTAAACAGTACCTATGACGGATCGTTTTTCCAGCCCATGGCCCAGTTCCAGAATGACGGGAAAATCGCCTATATCGGCGCTTCCTGCAAGGAGCACGAAGATGACCTGGCCCCGTACGTGGATGTCGACAACTACAAGACACCTGCCGAACTAAGAGAAATGAAGTAGGTGAAGCATTTGACGGGGACGGATTTTAAATCCGTCCTCTGTAAAGAGGCTTGGGGACAGATTTCAAATCTGTCCCCAATTTTGTCAGGTAATTGTCCATCCGCCGTCAACTCGCTGGGAAACCATCCCGGTGCAATGGCATTTACCCGCACGCCTCGGCTTCGGCCAGCCCGCGGGCAAACGTGCTGCCGAGCCCGGACGAAGCCCCGGTAACCACCGCGACCTTTCCTGCGATATCAAAAAATTCTTTCGGGTTTTTCATCTCATTCCTCCAAGTCAGGGGTTAATGTTAAATTTGACGGCCTGAAAAAAACCAACCCGACTCTTGCAGGTGTTCCTACAGCGGCCCTGCGGGGCGGTTTGTTCACTGCTGACCGTCTTCGGGATTCGGCCGGGCCAAAGCCTATCCGAAGCCGCTCAATGCAGTGCACAAACCGCCCCGCAGGTCCGCCTGACCAAGTCCCTGCAAGCTTGAAGATTTATTTTCAGGCTCTTTGGAATCCTTTCGCATCAAAAATTAAGCCTCCGTACTTTCGTTATGGGGTAAATTTCGATACCGGAAACGAGGACCATGCGGACAAGGCGGGGCGGTCTTTGAGGGAGCATTGCATGAGGGCCGGTTAAGCAGATGCCGACGTGCGAAGCCATAGCGGCCGGCGCTTGTCTGAGCGCACGTGAGTGCGCGAGTTCGCCGGACGCGGCGAAGCACGCCGCGCAGATGCCAGGCCCGAATGCAGCGAACGATAAGACCGCCCCGCCTTGGACAGCATCCCAATAACCGGATTGCGGATTTTTCGGCATTTGCATTTTTTTCGGTTTTTCCACGGAATAGTCTTTTATTACCGAAACCCCAAAGATTTTGGCCTGTTGATAGCAAATGATATGACCGCAATTCATAGCAAATGATTTGTCCGCTTTTGCAAATTTTGGGTAAAACTACTTGGCAAAAAGGAGGTGCAAATGAGCCAAGTAGATTATCCAGGATTTGCCTGGAGGTGGGCA
>JAIPDS010000034.1 GCA_021737565.1 Desulfobacteraceae bacterium
GATACAGCTCGTCAAATCGATTTACATCTGCAGGTGTCATGGTATACTCCTTTCATTGAGGGTGCTCGGGATTGAACACACGCCCGGGAGTATACACTATTTTTGTTTTTTCCGCCGCGTAAGCGGCTTCGTTCAACAACAGATTCTAGGCCATTCTCTTGTGGATCGCAATATTACATATACACTTACCAAACTCTGGGAAGGTCCGTTGTCTCCAATGGATCTTGATCTTGTAGAGTTAGGTCTAAGAGCACTCCTTATATCAAACAAACTTAGTATATCAAGAGTTTACGATCCATGGGACAGTGGGTTTCACGGGCTTCAGCCACATGCAGATGAGGTTAAAGATCCATTTGGTGACCACCTCTTGGACTATGAATTTGAAGATCCTTTTTCAAGTGAGCCTCAAATACCTTTGCCATCTGACGAAGCTGGATATCTTGAAAGTATCGTTTCTGAAAATTTGTCTACAATGGCTAATGCCGTAATACCCAAGTGGATAGAATTCGACGGCCAAGCAATGGCTTATTTAGATGCATGGTACGCTGGTTGGAATCAAAATGAGTGTGAGGCCAACGCCCGATCAATGATTGACTGGGAGAACTATCTTCAGAAGTATCCGAGCGATACATTTAGCCATGCTGTATTTCACAGAGGCCCCGCGGGCGATGCGAAATATATAGTTAGTGTTTTCTGTGCCGGTCTAGGTATTTATTCATCTTCTCCAATTGACGACCGGGGTCGACCGGGGTCAGGCCTAATTAACCTTTTAAAATCATTTCAAATAAACGCAAATTAAAGCCCGTTTTCGGCCCTATTTCTCATTTTTTGGCATCAAAAACGGCATTTTAGACAGGGTAATAGCAGAGCGGCATTACATGCCCGGACAAATATGTTACACTACCCAAAGATACCATAAGGGGGAATTTTTGCTCAAATTTTCAAAAGACTGCCAGAAGCATAATCTCTCCATATTGTTCTTTTTGGCGGTACTGGTCTTGCCTTTCTTTAGTATTGAAACTGTTGTCGGAGAAGTCTCGCCGGACCAGGAAATTACCCGTCAGCAACAGCAGCCAAACACTTTGGACAAGGGCAATGAGCCAACAGATGTACTCGATTTTGAAAAACGGTCACATAGCAGTTTAAACCATAGAAAGGTCCGTGTCGGTTTATACGAAAACAAGCCAAAAATATTTATAGACGAACCAGGAGCTGCTTCGGGTATTTTTGTTGAAATCCTTAACGAGATAGCACGAAAAGAAAAATGGCAATTGACCTATGTTCCTTGCGAATGGGATGAATGCCTTGAGGCTTTAGAAGATGGACGTATCGACCTAATGCCGGATGTCGCTTTTTCCCCGGAACGAGAGAAGAGATTCGATTTCCACGATGAAGAGGTTACCGACAGTTGGTCTGCCGTATATGCTAATAGCGATAGACAGATAAATAAAATAACCGACCTTGACGGTAAGCGGATTGCTGTGCTCAAAGGCTCAATTCAACAAAGGGAGTTGGAGCGACTAGTGAATGGGTTCGCATTCAATGTTGCCTTTATCGAAGCGAAGTCATTTCAAGAAGCTTTCATGCTTACGGCCAACGATGCTGCTGATATGGTCGTTTCAAATCATTTTTTTGGGAACTATTTTTATCAGCAATATCGATTGGAAAAGACGCCTATCGTTTTCAATCCGGTCGCATTGTATTTTGCCACACCATCTGGAACGAACCATGATCTTCTTAAGGCCATTGACAATAACTTGCGGGCAATGAAATTGGAACCAGGATCTGTATATTACAAGGTATTGCAGAGTTGGACGGAAAAACCGCCAGAGGTAATTGTGCCGCGTTATCTTATTTGGACAATTACCAGCCTCAGCGGGATTCTTTTATTAGCTTTTGTGTTCATTTTGCTGCTTCGCTGGCGGATAAGGGTCAAGGCAAAAAATTTGGCTGAAGCCAATAAAATGCTGCGAGACAGCGAAACGAAATTTAAGGATCTTTTTAATAAACATTCAGCTGTGAAACTCCTCATCGATCCTGATAATGGCAATATTGTTGAGGCCAACCAAGCGGCCGAAAAGTTTTATGGCTGGCCCGGGGAACAACTGCGGCGAATGCGAATTCAGGACATCAATACTCTGTCGGCCGAACAGGTCAAAGCGGAAATGGAGAAAGCGAAAAATTTTGAACGTACTCATTTCGAGTTCCTGCATCGTTTAGCCGACGGCTCGATCAAGGATGTGGCTGTATTTAGCAGCAAAATTGACATCCAGGGAGAAACTTTTCTCCATTCCATCATCCATGATATAACTAAACATAAGAACGCTGAAAAAGAGCGGGAAAAACTCCAGGCTCAATTCGTCCAGGCCCAGAAGATGGAATCCGTTGGGCGGCTGGCCGGCGGCGTGGCCCACGATTTCAACAACACGATCAGCGTAATCACTGGCTACGCGGAACTGACCATGGATGAGGTGGACCCAAGTGAGCCGATTTACGCGAATCTCAAAGAAATTCTATCGGCTGGCAAACGTTCAGCGGACATTATCCGGCAATTGCTGGCCTTTGCCCGCCAACAAACCATCGCTCCGGTAGTGCTCGACCTGAACGGGGCCGTGGAAGGCATGCTCAAGATGCTCCGCCGGCTCATTGGCGAGGACATTGATCTGGCTTGGAATCCCGGAAGAGACCTGTGGGCTGTAAAAATTGATCCCACTCAGGTAGACCAGCTCTTGGCCAACCTCTGCGTTAACGCCCGGGACGCCATTGAGGACGTCGGCAAGATCACCATTGAAACGAAAAATATCGTATTCGGCGAAACCCACTGTGCAGATCATGCAGGGTTTGTCCCGGGAGAATACGTGATGCTCGCAATCAGCGATAACGGTTGTGGCATGGACAAGGAGACCCGGGATCAGATTTTCGAGCCGTTTTTTACCACAAAGCAGCTTGGCCAGGGGACCGGTCTGGGCCTCGCCACAGTGTATGGCATTGTTAAACAAAATGGGGGATTTATCAACGTCTACAGTGAACCGGGCCAAGGAACGACCTTTCGCCTCTACCTGTCCCGGCATGCGGGAAAGACAGACAAAATTCAAGAGAAAAGTACCGCGGAAATCCCGTATGGCAATGGTGAGTCCGTTTTAGTTGTTGAAGACGACGTTTCGATACTGAACCTCACTCAAAAAATTTTAGGAAAGCTGGGTTACGCCGTGCTGACCGCGGGTACACCATACGACGCCATACATCTGGCCGAGGACCACGCCGGCCAAATTCATCTGCTTATAACAGACGTGGTGATGCCCGAGATGAACGGCAGGGATTTGGCCAGACGACTGCAGAGCCTTTACCCGGATCTCAAGTGCCTGTTTATGTCCGGCTACACGGCCAATGTGATCGCCCATCATGGTGTTCTGGAAGAAGGTGCAAACTTCATCCAGAAACCGTTTTCCAAAAAGGACCTGGCCGACAAAGTCAGGAAAGTGCTGGAAAATTCCGGCTGAACTGGCGCCGTTGCTATTGATGGCTAACTTTCGCATCAACTCGGACTGGAAAATCTGCTATGCTCCTTTTCCAGCCGGTTATGCTGACGTTGGCGTATTCATAAAACGAAATGACATCGTAATTTCAAAAACATTTAGAAATAAAACGCTTGCCCTAAAGTATTTTTAATGGTATGTTTAAAAATACAACAGGAGGTACAATATGGGAAAATTATCAAATATCATTCCGGTGAGTGATTTGAGGCAGGACGCGGCCAAGCTTTTAAAACAATTAAAAAAAAACGACGAGCCGCTAATTATCACCCAAAGAGGGCGGGCAACAGCGGTAATTATCGGTGTCGAAGCCTATGAAAAACTTGAACATGAAAAAGAAATCTTACGCCTTTTAGCTAAAGGCGACAGAGAGATAGAAGCAGGCGAAGGATATGATCTGGATTCTGTCCTTGCTGAAGCCGACTCCCTTTTGGCCAGGGACCCCTCGTGAAAGTTCAATTCACATCATCTGCCCGGGCTCAATTTTTGTCTGCGCTATCTTATATCCTTAAAGATAAGCCCTCGGCTGCTGTAAGTTTTCGCAATCGAGCTGAAAAAATTCTACGAAGACTCGAAGATTTTCCCGAATCCGGTAGAAATATACCAGAATTTCCGGATTTGCCATACCGGGAGGTTATTGTCTCACCATACCGTTTTTTTTATAAATGCAAAAACGATGTTGTTTGGATTGTTGCAGTGTGGCATGGGGCACAGCTTCCAAAGGAACCAAAACGTTAACGCCAGCCATTCGCTTGTGGGGACCGGGAAAAGCCGTCGGTTTTTCCAAGACCTTGGCTGGCGATATTTTCGAACTTTAATGATTAGCTTTGGGGTGTATGTTTCCCGGCCCCACAGCTCTCGACCGTTAACCGCCAGAAAAATTATTCTTGAAAAAGTTTTAGGTATGACATATTATCATACTCGGGGGTGATAAAAATGGCAGCTTCAAAAATCGCAATTACAATTGATGACAAGACGCTTAAGCGGCTTGATATTCTTGTCAAATCGAAATGTTTCCCAAGCCGCAGCAATGCTATTCAACAAGCTGTTACTGAAAAACTAAACCGTATCGACAAGAGCCGTTTAGCCCGGGAATGCGCCAAGCTTGATCCAAAATTTGAACAGTCCTTAGCTGAAGAAGGCATTGCATCGGAGTTGGAAGATTGGCCGGAATATTAAGGGGCGATATCTACTGGGCGGACTTAAATCCTGTTATTGGCAGTGAGCAGGGCGGGTTACGCCCTGTTCTTATTTTAAGCCACAATGTATTTAATGAGAGGTCCGGAACGGTCATTGCCGTGGCAATTACCAGCCAACCGCAAAAGGCCGGCTACCCTTTAACCATGGAACTTGAGTCTGCCAGGCTCCCCAAAAAATCCTGGGTAAAGATTAGTCAGATTCGGGTTCTTTCCGCAAAGCGAATTGGCAAAAAAATAACAAAAGCATCTGATGAAGAGTTGGCTCTTATTATAGACGGCTTAAATGAGATAATCGGCGGTTAACCAGTCGCTGTTGCGGGCTCGCGTCAAAGAGGTAACTGTTGACTGACAAACCAAGAAAACCATGGTTAGCCTGCCTTCTGACTTTCTTAACAATAGGATTGGGGCATCTGTATTCAGGGGAGGCAAAGAAGGGTGCTGCGCTGTATTTTTTTGGCCAGTGCGCGCTATTAGCCGTTCTTGTCTCACTGGTATTGCTGTTACCCAACATTTCGGGGTTCATACTTGCCGTACTTATTGGATTCGGGTTTTTAATATTCTGCCTTTTTGATGCTGTCAGGATTTCAAGAAGGCACAAAACCAAATATGAGCTTAAGAAGTATAATCGATGGTATTTTTATGTGCTGATTTTTGTGATTTCCTCTTTTCTGATTGAGCCGGCTGTTGAATATGTGGTTAAAAAAGAGTTCGTGGGGGCTTACAAAATTCCATCAGGAGGGATGGCGCCAACCCTAAAAGCCGGGGATTATGTTTTTGCGGATAAATTTATTTACAGCAGGCAAGAGGTAAGAAGAGGAGACATAGTCATTTTCCCATATCCCGAGGATCCGTCAAAAGCTTTTGTTAAACGAGTGGTGGCTATAGGAGGCGACACGCTTGAAATAATTGACAAGAAGATTTTTTTGAACGGAGACCCGCAAGCCCACGATTATGCGATCCACACTGATCCTCATATCCTTTCAGAAAAGGAGTGCCCCAGAGACAACTTTGGACCGGTTAAGGTTCCGGAGGATATGCTCTTTGTCATGGGGGATAACAGGGATAATAGCTACGATAGCAGATTTTGGGGATATGTAAAAAAATCATCTGTGAAAGGAAAAGTAAAAAGCATCTATTGGTCATGGGATAGTGAAAAAAGTGCTATACGTTGGGAAAGAATCGGGAAAACAAGGTGTTTGGATTAAAAACAATCAATCATTCAGAAACAATCCCGGGAGTTCAATGATGATGAAAATGAGGTCACTGGTGATTTTTGTTTCAGTTGCTTTCATCCTGGTTTCAGCCGCCTGTACCGGGTTGCGCCATGGAGAGCAGCCTGTCGAACATGCCGTCAAAGAAATGTCGCTGCTTGAGCGAATTCCTGAAAATGTTGGTGTACTGGTTAAGTTTGAAGCACCCGAGATGTTATATCAGCATATGGCCGTCTCGGAAAACTCCATATTGGGGAAATCCTTAAAACAAAGCAACATTGAGAAGATGAGAAACTGGCTGGGATTTAACCCCCTGGATCTGCAGGAGCTCAGGCAGGCCGGTTTTGACCCTGAAAAGTCATTTGGCGTGGCGGTTTTCAATATACGGATCAATCCGGATGAAAAGCCGGAAACCGAGTTCGACGCCCTGGCCCTGCTGCCGGTAACCGACGGCGCCGCGGCAATGGATACTATTCGCAAGGGCCTTGAGAAAGAAAACCCCCTTTTCACGGAGGCGGAAAAAGACGGGGTTTACTATCTGAAATGGAACCATTCAGAAACGGGAGCAGAATGCTGCGCCGCGGTTCAGGATCAATACCTTTATTTGACAATGAATTCAAAGCCGGATCCACAGGCATTTCTTGAATCGGTCATAAGGGACAAGTCGTCTGTGACCCGTACTGAGACTTTTCGTGAAATCGCGCCACATACTGATTTTAACCGGGGGCTGGCATTTTATTTCAATATAGCGGGCCTGGTGGAAGCCAATTCCGGGCGGATAGAAAAGGCCGCGACCGCACGGAGTGCTTCTGCAGACGAGGCCGAGCTCGTAAACGAATCGCTCAAAGAGTGTTTTGCAGCCACAATTACCACGGACCTGGCCAGCCCGGACTTTTCTTTAAAAACGGTTCTCTCACTGATGCCAGATTCAGATATCAAAAAACTATGGGAACCGCACCTGGTAAACCGTCAGAAGATCCTGGGCATAAAAGAGCCGGCGGTCCTGCTGATTTCATTTGGCACAGATATAATGGAGTACTACAAAACCATCACCGACAAGATTTCCGGGGAGAGATCCGGGAGCCTCAAAACCAGGATGGATGAGTTTGAACAGAAAACCGGCATTGATCCGGAAAAAGAAGTGTTAGGCAATTTGAGCGGGAGCATGAACCTTGCGATGTACGATGGGGCCAGCATCAACCTGATGAATTACAACGCTCTTTTTACCGCAGGGATCAGGGATGAACAAGTCATGAGAAACGTCATTGACAAAGCGATCCAGACACTTCCGCCGAACAAGGAGGGCATGATCAGCCGCGGGAAAATCTGCGGGAAAGATGCGTATATCGTAAATGGACCCATGACGAAGATTTATGCCGGCATTGATGATAATACCTTTGTGGTGGCCTCCGGAAAACCGCTTTTTGAAAAAGCCCTTAATGCGGACAAGAACAAGGGCTTTGCCGCAAATCTGATAGATGAGCAGTTAAAAGAAAGCCTCATGGGCAAACGCAACATTTTTTACCTCAACATTGACGAATCAGTTAAAGCCGTTAATAGTTTCGCAATGTTTTTCAGGGAGCCGGCAGGCGGGGAACAGAAATTCAAGGATAAGCTCGATGCCGTCTCGGGATTTAAATACGTTCTGGCCTCAAGCGGGCTTGAACAAGACATGATCAAGTCTGAACTGAAAGTCGAAACACGATTTACCCGCCCCTTTTTTGTTGAAGTTGCAGAAATTGCCTATGATGCCGATTGGGAAAAACCTTAATTGGGGACATCGGGAAGGCAGACGAGCTTTCCACGCGATGTCGCTATCGCGCTGCGCGTGAAAGCGGGATTTGGACCATAAAGGAGAACGTGCATGCCCTTTACAGTTGAGCAATTCTTCAATGTCTTCGGATCATATAACACGGCCATCTGGCCGGCACAGCTTGTTGCCTACATCCTGGGGATTGCAGCAGTTGCCCTTGTCTTTCGAGACACCCCGGCACGGGGTCGCATCGTGACCTGTATCCTCGCCTTTTCGTGGCTCTGGATGGGCGTGTTTTATCATCTCGTTCATTTCAGCAGGATCAACCAAGCAGCACCGATCTTCGGGGCGGCGTTCGTGATACAGGGCATCCTTTTCGTGGTTGCAGGGTGTGTGCTATCAAAACTCAGATTTCGCTTTGTCCCCAGACCCATCCCGATTGTGGGGGTTGTGTTCGTGCTTTACGCCATGGTGCTTTACCCCCTCATTGGGATGATCTTCGGGCATACATACACACGCTCACCCGTCTTTGGAGTTGCGCCTTGTCCCTCGACGATCTTCACATTCGGAATTCTGCTCTGGGTATCCCGCCCTGTCCCGTTGTACTTGTTGATCATCCCGCTGCTTTGGTCTTTGGTCGGAGTTTTGGCCGCCGTGAACTTACATGTTCCGCAAGACTATGGTCTGGGAATCGCCGGCATCCTGGGAACGGTCTTTTTGATCATTAGAAATCGGGAATTAAAGAAAGAGGCGCAAATTATGGTTTCAGGCGGTGCTTGACCCCGAGCAACAATGGAGCGGAAAAACCTGCGGGCAGGCCTGCTAAGGCCTGCGGCCCATCTCCTTTTCGATCCACCGCTCCTTTATTGCCGATTTGCCTGCGAAGACAAATACGTCCAGTGCATGAAAGACCACACCGATACCCCAGCCCAGAAGCGGCCATTTGAACCGGTTTTCATAGCAAGTGAAATGTCCGGTTGATTAAAAATTTGTTTCTTGAACGATGGCCTGCCTTTATATTAAATTTATTCTGCCTGCTCGGAGGATAGGGTTACACTATGGCTCCGCCAAAATGCTGCAGAAACCGCCCTGAAAGGTAAAAACCCGCTTGACAAAGGAGGCTGACATGAAAACACTGCGGACACCGGATCAACGATTTTCAAACCTGCCCGGTTTTCCCTTTGATCCCAATTACGTTCACATAGACGATGGAGAAGGCGGCAGCCTGCGCGTGCATTATGTAGACGAGGGGCCGGAGTCGGCCGAACCCGTCCTGCTGATGCACGGGGAACCGACCTGGTCATATCTTTACAGAAAAATGATCCCGATAATCACGCGGCAAGGATACCGTGCAATTGCGCCCGACCTTGTAGGATTCGGCAGATCAGACAAGCCTGCAGATCGGGCTGATTACACCTACCGCCGCTACGTGGACTGGATGCAGCAGGTTATTGACCGGCTTTCGCTATCCCGTATCACCCTGGTATGTCAGGACTGGGGCGGGTTGATCGGGCTGAGGCTGGTGGCGGCGAACCCTGAGCGCTTTGCCCGGGTTGTAACAGCCAACACAGGACTTCCCACCGGCGACCAGGAAATGACCGCGGCCTTCCATGAATGGCAGAAATTCTCCAGGGAAGCCCCCGAGTTTCCAGTGGGAAATATTATTGCCGGCGGATGCCACAAACAGCCCGCTCCCGAAGTGATCGAGGCCTATGACGCGCCTTTTCCCGATGACACCTATAAGGAGGGGGCCAGGATATTTCCATCGCTTGTTCCCACAACCCCGGATGATCCGGAAACTCCGGCCAACCGGGAGGCCTGGAAAGTTCTTGAAAATTTTGAAAAACCCTTTCTTACCGCTTTTTCCGACCAGGACCCCATTACCCGGGGCGGGGAAAAGGCTTTTCAGAAACGGGTTGCCGGGGCCAAAAACCGGACCCATATTACAATAGAGGGCGGCGGCCACTTTCTGCAGGAAGACTGCGGCGAAAAACTGGCAGAGGTGGTCTGTGATTTCATCAGAAATAATCCGAATTAAGCCCCGGTGTTAAGTTGCCTCAGCCGCAATTAGAACAAGATTTGTTACCATACCTGGAGATCAGCAACAAAACCGGACAAGCCGGTAGGAAGACGGATGAAGCTTGCCTGCCGTGATTTTCCATAATAACAATAACAAGGGGGGAAGGGGATATGGCGCAGCTTTCATCTTATGAAAGAAATGTTGTACGAAGGGCGAGCGTGGGAGACATGCTGGTGCGTACCGCTGCCAGAAATCCCGGCAAAAAAGCTTTTTTCTTCAGGGACAGGGAATTTACCTACAGGGAGTTTAACGAGGCGGTCAACAGGTGTGCAGGCGGTCTTGCAGAGCTTGGTGTTAAAAAGGGTGACCGGGCTGCGATAATGTCTCATAACTGCCACCAGTTTGTTATTTAGTGGGCCCTGCTGAAACTGGGGGCGATTGTCACGCCCCTAAATTTCATGCTAAAGCCCGATGAGGTGAAATTTATCATCAACCACAGCGAGCCTGTTGTTTTTTTCGTGGAAGACAGCCTGGCCGAAAACGTGACCCAGGTTCAAAACGAGCTTGAAGGTGTGAAACATTTCGGGTTTATCAGCCTGTCGGAAAGCGGGGATAAGCCTGAGGGGTGGGTGGATTTTGACACCCTGTACGCAGATCATCTGCCTGACAAAGAACCCGAAGTTGAAATCTATCCCGAAGATCCCGCAACACTGCTTTATACATCAGGCACCGAGTCAAAGCCCAAGGGGGTGCTAAATTCCCATCTTAATTATTACATAGATATTACGTCCAGCCTTTTTGACCTGGATATAAAGGATGACGCCCGCATTATTACAGGAATACCCCTGTATCACGTTGCCGCGATATACCTGTTTACTGCTGTTGTGGCGGTAGGGGCCACAACAGTAATAGAGTACGCACCCGACCCAAAAGAAATCCTGGATATGACGCAGAATGAAAAGATTACCCACTGGGTCTGGCCGCCTGCACTTTATACGGGTCTTCCGATGATGCCCGGTTTTGAAAACTATGATTTGAGCTCCCTTCAGCTATGTGTTGTTTTCGGATCCCTTGCCCCGCCGGCGGTGCTTGGAAAGTGGCGCGGCATTCTGCCGGAAGCCGGTTTTATGAATTATTACGGCCAGACAGAGATGAGCCCGCTGGGCACAAGCCTTAAGCCCGCAGATTTTGAAAGAAAAAGCACCTCGATCGGAAAGGCGCACATGCCGCTTCTGGTAAAAGTGGTTGATCATAACGACCGGGAAGTTGCAGTAGGTGAAGAAGGCGAGCTTGTGGCACGGGGGCCTGCCGTGATGCTGGGCTATTACAAGGATGAGGACAAGACCGCGGAGACCTTTAGAAACGGCTGGCATCATACAGGAGACCTGGTCAGGATGGACGAGGAGGGGTTTGTCTATTTCATTGACCGGGTCAAGGACGTGATCAAAACAGGCGGGGAAAACGTGGCTTCCCAGGAAGTAGAGGCAATGCTTTATAACTGCCCGGGTATTGCGGACGCCGCTGTTATAGGCCTGCCCCATGAGTACTGGTCCGAGATGGTAACCGCAGTGGTGGTGGCGGCCCCGGGCCAAGAGGTCACGGAAGAAGGGGTTATTTCATTTTGCAAGGAGCACCTGGCAGGCTACAAGGTGCCCAAAAAGGTTATCATAGTTGATGAGCTGCCGCGAAATCCCAGCGGTAAAATTGTAAAAAAGCTGTTAAAGGAGCGTTTTGCAAAAGAGGCAACAGCTTAAACCGGCTTTACAATACGCTGTCCGGGTTCGGGTCCGTCTGCGGGCGGGCCGGCAAAGCACTGGGCCTTTTCCATCCAGTCCCGGGCGACTTCGCCTGTAAGTTTAAGACTTGTGTCATCCACGTGTCTTCGCTGGGTGACAACCAGGCAGAAGTCTTCGGCAGGCCCTGATATCCGATTTTGCGCATCCTCTTCGCCCCAGGCCCATACATCGCCCGAGGGCCCGGTAACTTCTACCCGAACGGGCTTGTCGGGTACTTTCAGTCCCCGGTTTTCATATGCCCAGTTAAAGGTTTTGACCCCGAGGTGGGCTATGTGCTGTAGCCTGTCCGTGGGCGTGCGCCTTATGCGCAGGGTGTCGAAAATATCCTGTCCGTGGGCCCAGGTTTCCATGAGGCGGGCGGTGGCAAAGGAAAGGGCACCCATGGGAGGACCATACCACGGAAGCCGGTCTTTTTTACCGCAGCCTGCAAGGGCATTTAGCATTATTTCCCGCTTCTGCCGCCACCACTGCATGAGTTCGTCCACAGACATATCCAGGCCGACTGTTTCCAGGGTTTTTTCAAAAGCGTCAAAATCGTTTAGCACCTCGCCAAGGTGATTGTTGAAGGCCTCGGGGTCCGTTGCCGCAAGAGCTGCCCTGTCATCAAAATATGCCAGGTGCCTGATTTCATCTTTTATGCGCCAGTCAAGAAAAGGCGTCTTTAGTTCCCAGTCTTTTTCATCAAGGTTTGCTAAAACGGCCTCAAGTTCGTCGTGTTCCTCCTTTAAATCCCTGCATATTTTTTCCATCCCCCTTTCTCCTTTATTTTCCCTTGAATTCGGGCTCGCGCTTTTCCAAAAAAGCGGTGATCCCTTCTTTTGCGTCTTCTGTCGCGGAAACGGTTTTTATCTGTTCTGCCAGGTAATCTACGGCCTGTTCAAAAGGCATGTCCCTCATTTTATAGAATGCCTGTTTTCCGATCTTCATGCCTGCGGGGCTTTTTTTGCCAAGATTTTCAAGGATTTCGTCTACTTGCTCGTCAAGCCGGCCGGGCTCGGCAAGCCTTGTTATCAGGCCCATTTCCAGGGCTTTTTGCGCACTGAGCTTTTCTCCGAGAAGTATCATTTCCATTGCAGGCTTGGTTAAAACGTTTCTGAAAATAAGCGCCCCTATCATCATCGGCCACAGGCCCACGTTTACCTCCGGGGTTCCGAGCCTGGCGGTGGCTGCTGCAACCACTATGTCACATGCTAGCATGAATCCCATGCCGCCTGCAAGACAGTAGCCGTTTACCCTGGCAACCGTAGGTTTGGGAAAACCTGCTATACGTTTTAAAAGATCCGCGTATGCCTGTTCAGGGCTTTTCCCGGAGCCTGGTGCGCCGCCGCCAAGATCCGCCCCCGAGCAAAACGCCTTGTCGCCCGCGCCTGTTATGCATACGGCCCTTATGTTTTCATCGGCTTCGGCCCTGTCCAGGTACTCATTTAAAAGATCCACCACCTGAGGGCTTATGGAATTTCGCCGCTCCTGCCTGTTTATTATAAGATAGGCGGCCCTGTTTTCTGTTTGGTATAAAACCTCCCTGTTCATAATATTACCTCTTTTTTTTGGAATTGCTATTTTTCGGCGCCATCACTATTTAAAAGATCGGTTTTTTGCTACTGGTTCTAATTTATTTCCCGGTTATTGCTTCGGGCATTTCAATAATTCTGGCCCGCAGGTATTCACCAAGGGTTTTGGCCTGAGGATCGCTTTTTGTGGAAGCCGCCACCCCGTCTCCCAGGATTCCGTGAATATCGAAATTTAGAGCCCAGAGATTGGGCAGTTCATAGCGGTCTATTTCATAGGGCGCACAATCAGCGAGAAGATCCTTTAATTTTTCGGATGTAAGAAAATCTTTCAAAAAAGCATAGGCCTCCGGCGATTTTGCCCATACCCCCAGGTTGGCATTGCCGCCCTTGTCCCCGGAGCGCGCGCCAAATACCCTTCCTATCGGCATACTTACTTTTGGTCCCGAGGGGGTTTCAGGGATTTCCGGTTCAAGGGGGCTTATATCTGTTTTATCACCGCCGCCCAAAACTGAATCCACCGTGATTTCCCGGTCAGGAAGAGAGATGCTCTGGCTTATATGACTGCTGTGCACCAGGCACGGCCAGTGAACAACCGCCTGGGTTCCCCTGGAGGGAGGGGCGGTGGGTGTGAAGCCGGGGATGTTTGCAAGTGCCATCTCCACCAGGCCGGAGGAAAGCCTGGCGACCTTTGCCTGGTCATCGTCTATGACCGTAAACCTGAGATATGCAAACGCCTCGTCGTTTGACTGCGGGTTCTGCTTGTCCGAGCGTATCAGCCGGACGTCTGCCACCCGGAACTGCTCTTTTCCGCCCAGGCTGTCAAAAAGAACGTCTTCAACGATTTCGGCCTTTTTTTCAATATCCAGGCCTGTGAGCACTATGGTCATGGAATTTCTGTAACCTCCGAGGGTATTTATGCACACCTTGGAAGTCGCAGGCGGGGGTGCGCCCCTGACCCCAGTTCCCAGAACCCGGTTTGTACCCAGGCTTTCAAGCTTTAAGGTGTCAAACCTGACAGTTACATCCGGGGTCAGGTATCCGGGTGTGCTTATTTCATAGAGAACCTGGGCGGTAACAGTGCCTTTTGAGACCAGCCCGCCTGTGCCAGGATGTTTTGTAATCACAAAGGAGCCGTCCTGAAAAATCTCGGCAATTGGAAAGCCCACATTCCTGTATGAGGGGACCTCGTCCATAAATGAATAGTTGCCGCCTGTTGCCTGGGCCCCGCATTCAATTATATGGCCTGCGGCATAGGCCCCTGCAAGCCTGTCCCAGTCGTTTTTTTGCCATTTAAAATACCAGGCCGCAGGCCCTGCGCTAAGGGCTGCATCCGCGACCCTGCCGCATACCACTATGTCAGCCCCGTTTTCCAGGGCGGCAGCAATGCCCCAGCCCCCGAGATAAGCATTTGCCGTAATCGGGGTAGCACCGGAGTCCTTTAAATTTATCCCCTTGTCCATGTGGGTCAGGGGCTCCCCCGCGGCCTGCAGTTCATCCAGGCGCCCCATGAGATCGTCTCCGGTGATGCAGGCGATTTTGGGGGCAAGGCCAAGCTTTTGTGCTGTTTCCTCCAGTTTGCGGGCAAGAGCCTGCGGATTAAGGCCGCCGGCATTGGAGACCACCCTGATCTTTCTGTCAAGGCAGGTGCCCATGATCTCTTCCATCTGCTGTAAAAAAGTTTTTGCATAACCTCTTTCAGGATCCTTTAAGGTGTCCTTGAGAAGGATTGCCATGGTCAGCTCTGCAAGGTAGTCTCCGGTTAAGACATCTATGGGGCCGCCTTGCACCATTTCTTTGGCAGCCGAGAATCGGTCTCCCAAAAAGCCGCTGCAGTTGGCGACTATCAGTTTGTCCGGATCTCTGGATGAATTCATTTCTCTTCCCCCGGTGTTTCTTCTTCTTTCTGTGGGGCAAGCTTTACCAAAAGCTGGCCCGGTTTTACCTGGTCTCCGGCCGATACCGTCACTGATTCCACTGTGGCATCTGCAGGGGCCGCAATCTGGTGCTGCATTTTCATGGATTCGATTACAAGCAGGCTCTGGCCTGCTTCCACCTGTTGGCCTGCGGTGACCATAACCTCGACCACCACCCCGTTCATGGACGAGGTCACATCGCCTGCGGCTTCTGTATCCGAGGCAGCGGCGGTTTCAAGGGTCCTGTTTTCAAAAATAAAATGGCCGCTTCCGTCATCCAGGTAAAGCATTTCGTCTGCAAACATAAATTTTGCTGTTTTTCTTACCCCCTGATCAATGAATGCAATTGTTCCGTTTTGGTCCCCCGCCCATTCAAGCGGGATTTCCTTCTCCAGTACCGTGCATGTAAACAGTCCTGCCTTTTTTACAAGAAAGACCTCGCAGTCCTTTTCATCGCAGCGCAGCTTAAAGCCGTACCTGTACGGGGCCGGTGTGTGCCAGTCGGTTTCAGGTGCCGGAGGCGACTTGCTCTGGTAGATGAGCATTGCCGCCAGGGCCAGGGTTTTTGCAGACAGGGCATTATCTGACATGCTTATGTCGTCGATAAAGTGCTGTGCTATAAAAGCGGTCGTGGCCCCGCCTGCCGCAAAAACAGGATGCCGGATTATGCGCTCCAAAAAAAGCTTGTTGTTGTTTAATCCAAGAAGCACCGTGTCCTGAAGGGCAGAGGCCAGCCTGCGGCGGGCTTCTTCGCGGTCTCTTCCATGACATATCACCTTGGCCAGGATCGGATCATAATGGGGGCTTATCTCGCGGCCGGTTTCAATGCCCGCGTCCACGCGCACCCCTTCGCGCTGCGGAACCTTCCAGGCAAGCACCCTGCCTGTCTGTGGCAGAAACGAGCGCCTGGCATCTTCGGCATACAGCCTTGCCTCCATTGCATGGCCTGAAAGTTTTATCTCTTCCTGGGCAAGGGGGATTTCTTTTCCGGCTGCTATGTCTATCTGCCAGGCAATCAGGTCCAGGCCGGTTATCATTTCTGTTACAGGATGCTCCACCTGGAGGCGGGTGTTCATCTCCAGGAAATAGAAGTTTTTATCCTTGTCCACCATGAATTCAACAGTGCCGGCGCCCAGGTATCCGCATGCGCGGGCCGCGTCAACCGCGGCTTTTCCCATTTTTTCCCGCAGGGTTTCGTCAACAAACGGGGAAGGGGCTTCCTCGATTACCTTCTGGTGCCTTCTTTGCACAGAGCAGTCACGCTCGCCCAAATATACCGTGTTCCCGTGCTTGTCCGCAAAAACCTGGATTTCTATGTGCCTTGGCTTAACTATAGCCTTTTCAAGTATCAGCTCCTCGCTTCCAAAGGTGCTTTGTGATTCGGCACGGGCGTTTTTAATGCCTTCTGCAAGCTTGCCGCTCTCGGTTATAAGCCTCATCCCCCTGCCTCCGCCTCCGGCAGAGGCTTTTATCATGACAGGGAGCCCGATTTTTTCGGCTTCAGCCACAAGGGTTTTATCAGACTGGTCTTTTCCGTGGTATCCGGGGATGCATGGCACACCGGCTGCCACAAGGGTTTGCTTGGCCAGGCGCTTGCTTCCCATAAGCTCCATGGCATCTGCCCCGGGGCCTATGAATACAAGCCCGTTTTCCTGGCAGGCCCTTGCAAAGCCCGCGTTTTCAGCAAGAAACCCATAGCCCGGATGTACTGCATCGGCTTCTGCCAAGCGGGCAGCGTGTATGATGTTTTTCACTGACAGATAAGAGCTTGCCGCGGGTGCCTGGCCTATGCAGACCGCCTGGTCTGCGGATTGCACGTGCAGGGCCCCGGTGTCTGCCTCGCTGTAGACTGCTACTGTCCTGTAGCCCATGGTCCGGGCAGTGCTGATTATTCTCAGGGCTATTTCACCGCGGTTTGCAATCAGAATCTTGTTGATCATGTTTTTTCTCCAGCTCCCTGTTTGTTCTTACATGCGCGCAATACCGAAAGTATTCTGCCTGACCTTGCGGATTTTCGGTTCGCGGCAGATATCAAGGGTAAAGGCAAGAATTCGCCTGGTATCGCGGGGGTCTATTAGTCCGTCATCCCAGAGCCGGGCCGTGTTTGCCAGGGCATGGGATCTTTCTTCCAGGGCCTTGCGGGTATCGGCCTCTATCTGGTCCAGGAAGTTTTCATCCACCTGCCCCATTTTCTCCATCCTGGCATGGGCCACCTGGCGCAGCACGCTTCCCGCCTGGGCCGGGCCCATGATGGAGACCACGCTGTGCGGCCAGGCAAAAAGAAAATCAGGATCCATTCCCCGGCCGCACATGGCGTAATTTCCCGCACCATAGGAGCCGCCCACTATTACGGCTATCTTGGGCACGGTGCAGTTGGTTACAGCCTGTATCATCTTGGAGCCGTGCTTGATTATCCCCTGTTTTTCTGGTTCCGTGCCCACGATAAAGCCAGTGGTGTTGTGAAGGAAAATAAGCGGCGTGCCCGATTGCTCGCACAACTGCATGAACTGGGCCGCCTTGGCTGCACCGTTTGCCGTAATAGGGGCGTTGTTGCCCACCACCCCGCAGGCATGGCCGTGCAGCTCGATAAAGGTGCAAACGGTGCCTGCATCGTATTCGGGCTTAAAATCCAGGAGGTCTGAGCCGTCGGCGATCCTGGCGATTATCTCCCGGCAGTCATAGGGTATTTTCGGGTCCTTGGGGACAATCCCTATGAGTTCGTCCTGGGGATAGACGGGCTCTTTATACTCCACGGCCGGGGTTCCAGGCATATCCTTGTTCCAGTGGATCTTGGAGATGATTTGCCTTGCAATGCGGATGCCGTCTGCATCGTCTTCTGCCAGATAATCCGATACCCCGGAGATCTGACAGTGAAGCTCGGCTCCGCCTATTTCCTCGTCAGTGGCCACCTCTCCTGTAGCGGCCTTTAAAAGCGGAGGGCCTGCAAGGTATACCGTGGATTGCCTGCGTATCATAACTATGTAGTCTGAAAGGCCTGGTTGATATGCGCCTCCTGCAGTGGCGCTTCCGTGGACCACAGTTATCTGGGGAATGCCTGCTGCTGAAAGACGTGCCTGGTTTGCAAAAAAGACTCCCGAGGGGCCGAACATGTCGCCCGCCTCGCGCAGGTCGCCACCCGCGCTCTGGGCAAGCACGATCAGGGGCATTTTTTTGTTCAAGGCTATCTGCTGCATGTTTATGCGCTTTTCAGCACCGAACCGCGAGATGCTTCCCCCCTTGGTAAGAAAGTCATCCACGTAAACGGCGCACCTGGTTCCCTCGACATAGCCTATTCCCGCAATGCAGGTGCCTCCGGCCGCAGAGCCGTCAGTGTCGGTTCCCTGCATGTAGCCGGCAAGGGAATAAAGCTCAAGAAATGGGGCCCCGGGGTCCAAAAGCAGGTTTAAGCGCTCCCTGGGACTGATGTATCCTCTTTTCCGGTATTTGGGGATTTTAGCTTCCGCGGTTTCCAGCACGCGCTGTTCAATGTCGCGGACCTCCTGAACCCCCGCCTCCATGTGTTCTGCGTTTTGCCGGAATTCTTCGGAGCGCGGATTGATTTTTGACTGGAAAACAGGCATGAGAAGTTCCTTTTGATCTGGGTTGTATTTGTTAGTTTTTACGGCGCCATCTAAAATCAGACTTTTTACGAAATCGTCAGTTTTAAAGGTTTTAACTTCAGGTTTTTTGGCCGGTCCCTGCTGAAGTGTCTTCAAACAGGTTGTTTACGCCTCCGATGATAAATTCCACGGCATCGCTGCCGATATCCTCCAAATCCTCTGCCTTGTTCTGCCAGAGCAGGTAATGGTAGGCGACCCTCTCATAGATGCCCATGATGCTGACTGCTATTACTTCTGCTGAAAAGCGTCCCTTAAATGCCGCCCCCTGGTTTTTGCTGACCGTGTTTAAGGCCCCTAAAACGTCGTTTGTGCACTTGTCAAAAAGCTCTTTTCTGTGCTGCTCTACAAGCGCGCTTTTGCCCACCGATTCCCTGAATATTATTGCGGCCCGCTCCGGGTACCGGGTGCAGAATTTCTCGAAAAACGCATACCCTGCCCTTTTGAATCCTTCAATGGTTTTACCTGAGGATTTGAATTCCTCTCCCAGAATTGAGCGCAAAAGATAGCCTATCTCATCCATCATTTGAATCAGCAGGTCCTCCTTGTTTTTGAAATAAAAATAAACCGCGCCCACTGAAATTTCCGCTGCGTCCGCGATCTGCTCCATGCTGGTATTTTGAAAACCCTGTTTTGCAAAAAGCTCCTCTGCCGCGCAAAGTATGGTTCTGTAGCGCTGTTCGCGCTCCCTTCTGCGGCGCATGGCCGGCCTGGAAAGATTTTCGGAGCTAGTATTTTTTCCTTTTTGTTCAGGCATGGATTTCCTTTCCATTTTATTTTCTGTAGCCCAGGGCCGCGTCTCCGAGCCTTACTCTTGCAATCTCGGTCGAGGTTCCGGCAATCTGTCCGTACTTGGCGCATCTGTAAGCCCGTTCCGCCCTGTTGCCGCTGATGTATCCCTCGCCGCCCAGGATTTTAAGCCCCTCGCTGCATATCTGCTCGCAGGCCTCACTGCAGAATACCTTGGCGCACAAAATAAGTTCGTCTGCTTCGTCGGATGCGGTTTCAAGGGCCCATGCCGCCCTGTAGGCAAGAAGCTGGGAAGTCTGGAGCAGGGTAAGCATTTCAGCCAGCTTAAACCCGATTTCCTGGTATGCGATTATGGGTTTTCCGCAGGTATGATGGGATTTTGCATATTGCCGGGCTGCGTCAAACGCGGTTTTTGACAGGCCGAGGCTTGTTCCGAGAAAAATCAGGTTTTCGGCTGTGCGCAGAACTTCGGGCATTTTGGACCCGCTGGGGGGGATTGTTACATGCCCGGAAGGGATTTCACAGTCTTCAAGAGTGATTCCCGAAATCGGAGCACCCTGATATCCCGCGGTTTCAAGGCTGGGATCAATCATGAGTCCGGCGGTATCTCTTTCAACGATAAACAGTACATATCTGTCATCAAGCAGGCCGGCAACAGCTATCCAGTCGGCAACAGGGGCGTTTATCACATATTTTTTTTCGCCGTTTACGGTCACGCTCCGTTCTTTTCTCTTTCCGGAGGCCGAAAGAGAATGGTTTTCTATATTCATGGATTCCCCGGGCAGGGCAAGGGCTCCTATGGCTTTTCCTTCAAGGACCGGGGCAAGAAACAGCTCTTTTTGCTCCCGGGTGCCCCACAGGCTTACAGCCCTTGCAAACAGGCGCGCTGATGCTTCAATTGAAAGGCAGGCCGAGGGCGAGAACCCGGCAAAAATCTCCATGGCCCCCATAAGGCAAATAAAGCCGTGTAATCCTTCCACCGGTTCAATGCCCAGTTTAAGGTAAGGGGTGTTTGCAAGTGTTTCCATCACCCGGGATATATAACGGGTGCCGCCGGACGTATCCCTGGTCTCAAGTTTTTCAATGTCTGCCAGGGAGTCTAATTTTTTTTCAATCTCTTGGAAAAACTTGAATTCAGCTTTTGTAAAGTCGTAATTCATCTGGAATTCCTCCGGGCTTTTTGTTTAACCAGGCGCCAATTCTTTGTATTTTTCTCAGATCAGCCTTGATGCACTCGCAAAAAGTCTGATTTTAGATGGCGCCGTAAAAAGGTCAAGATCAAGGCTTGCGCAATTTCGAAGAATGCAGCGTACTTAGCCGTACGTAAAATTCTGAGAAATTGCGCGTAACGCAGATATTGGACTTTTTACGGTGCCATCAGCCTTGAAATGATCAGTTTCTGGATATCAGAGGTACCGCCTCCTATGGGGGCCAGGCGGCTGTCCCTGAAGATTCTCTCCATGTTGTATTCATGGCAGTATCCATAGCCTCCGAACAGGACCATTGCGTCATTTGCAGGCCCCATGCACCAGTCTCCGACAAACAGCTTGGCAACAGCGGCTTCCATGTGGTTTAAGGGGCGGCCCTGGTCCTTGCACCAGGCTATTTTGTAGACCAGGCCCTTGGCTGCCTCGTAGAAAATCCTGATGTTTGCTAGCTTGTGCTTGGTGGCCTGGAACTTTCCTATGGGCCGGTCAAACTGGTGCCTTTTTTTTGCGTAATCAGCGCACTCGGTTAACATATATTTTGCAGCCCCCACAAAGGGCGCCAGAAGCGCGCTCCTGTCCCACTCCACTGTCTGAAGGGACATGTTAAACCCCTGGCCTTCTTCTCCAAGCAGGTTTTGCGCGGGTATTTCGCAGTTGTCAAAAAACAGCTCAGAGGTCTGCGAGGTCCGCACCCCCATCTTTTTAAGCGGAGGGCCGGCTGAAAAACCCGGAGTGCCATTTTCCACGATAAAAGCCGAGATTCCGGCATGCTTCTGTGAAGGATCGGTTTTGGCATACACTACGGCCACATCTGCTATGGGGCCGTTGGTTATAAAGATCTTGCTTCCGTTTAAAACGTAGGTGTCGCCTTTTTTTTCCGCCGTGGTTTTCATGGAGGCTACATCAGAGCCGGCATCCGGCTCTGTAAGGCCCATACATCCTATGTATTCTCCGCTTGCAAGTTTTGGGACGTATTTTTTTCTCTGCTCCTCGTTTGCATGCCAGAAAATGGTGTCTGCGCACAGAAAGGAATGTGCCCCGTAGGCAAGGGTGAGGCCTCCGTCAACACCTGCTTCTCCAAGGGCTTCTCCGGCCATGACAGTGGTTACAACGTCTGCGTCCGAGCCGCCGTATTTTTCGGGAAAATGAAGGCCCAGAATTCCGAAATCACCGAGTTTACGGAAGGATTCAAAATCAAATTCCCCTTTTAAATCGTGTTCCTGGACCCTGGGAACGATTTCTTTTTTTGCAAAACGGATGATCTCTTTTTTAAACATCTGCTGTTCGCGGGTAAAGGTAAAGTCCATGGTTTTCTCCTGAATGGGCGGGATAAAAATTTTATTGGTTTGTTTATAATAGTATTCATTTATTGAATCTGGTTCAACTATTAAAATCAGATTCAACAGGTGTCAAGAAAATTATTCAGTTTCCGCGGGGCGGTTGTTCAGCTGAGCGTTTTCGGGATTCGGCCTCTTCCTGTGCGGTAAAGCTGGCGTTTTTCAGGCTGCGGGGTTATATTCTGGTATAAAGAAGTGATGCGAAAAGCATAAATTAAATTTAATTACCGGAGGCACGGATGGAAGAAAAAAAATTTACACAGGTATGCCAATGCGAAAAATGCGGCAGCGAGGCCGAGATGATCGTTACATGCGAATTTGTGCCGCAAAAGGCCGAAGAAAATACCGGTAAAAATGATGCCCGGGTTTCAGAGGAAAAAAGCCCGGGCGCGGTGCCCGGGCATACAGTCTGTACTAATTGCGGTGCCGAAGCTGATATGTGGGTTGACTTCGAGGAGTAACCGTTTTTGGAACGGCGGGTTATGGGTTTTCCCGCCGTTCCATCCGGTTTAACTGGTCTGCCACCTCCTGGAGCTGGTCTATGGCCTCTTGAAGCCCTTTGCGCACGGCTTCGAGCCCTTCGGCTTCAACGCCGGGTTCGCGCGCTTCCATGTCCTTTTTGTATTTATCCAGCTCCTTTTCTTCCTTAACAGGAGGCGCCACAGTTGGTTTTCTCCCAACCAGCGCGTCAACGGCATCCTCAAGCGTAGGGTGCATTACAACCTTTCTGCTGTCAGCCAGGATGATTCGCCTGAGCTCGGGGAACTCAAGGGCCTCTGGCTTAAGGAAAACCGGCTCGGCATACAGAAGGCTTGAGCCGAGCGGAATAACCAGGATGTCGCCTCGCATTACCTCGGAGCCCACCTGTCCCCAGAGGGTGAACTGCTCGGAGATCACCGCATCGTTGTCTATTCGTGCCTCGACCTGCCTTGGGCCGTCAACGTGGCGGCCGGAGGGAAAGTTATAGAGTATTTTTTCACCGTAATTTTCACCGTCCATTCGGGCTGCCATCCACCCCACAAGGTTGTGGCGTTGGTCCGGGGTAAAGGGCTGGATCAGAAGAAATTCCTCTTTTTCTTCACCCGGCAGTCTTGCCATTATGTAATAGGGCCTCAGGATGTCAACCCCGCCGAATGCCGAAGCATGCTGGGGCACGGACCACTGGTCCTCCTTGTTGTAAAATACGACCGGGTCTGTCATGTGATACTGAAGAAGCATCCTGCTCTGTACGTTGAAAAGATCCATGGGGTAGCGCACATGATCCTGCAGGTAGTCCGGCATTTGGTCCGCGGGTTTGAAAAGCTCCGGGTATATTTCCATGTAGGTCTGGATTATCGGGCAGGACTCGTCAAAAACATAGTAGTTCATGGTGCCGTTATACATGTCAACAACAGTCTTGACGCTGTTGCTGATGTAGTTGAATTTTCTCTGCCAGGGCGTGGAATAGGGATACCTGTTTGTTACCGTATATGCATCCTGTATAAAGAACTGCCTGCCGTCTGCTACTACGGTGTAGGCCTCCTGATCCCGCTTAAGGAAGGGTGTGACAGTTTCAAAGCGTTCGGCTACGGTTCTTCTGTACTGAATGCGGCTGTCCGGATTTATTTCACCGGAAATCAAAATATTGAGATCCTTGAACTGCCATGCATATAAGAATTTTTTGAAAAAGGAATCCAGCTTAACGCCCCCCTTGCCGGCATAATGGGTATAAACCGGGCCGTCTTTTCCCGGGTAATTGAATTCCTTCATGCCGCTGTTGACAATTGTGAAAGGAAGGCTTTTTAGGCCGTAGTAAATTTCCGGGCGCTCAAGTTTGATTTTTCCTTCGGGCGGTACATCCCGGAGGAAAAATTTCGGCCTGCCGCCTTCTGCCACCTCCGTGACCGGACTCATGGTAACCCCGTAGCCGTGGGTAAACTGCAGATGCCGGTTTACCCACCTCTGGGCCTCTGAAGGCAGCTTTTCCGAGGAGAGCTCCCTGGTGGAAAGCATTACCTGGCGAAGCTCGCCGTCCACCATGTAGCGGTCTGTCTGAACGCTTAAAAAATCGTAATACAGCCTGAAAAACTGGATCTGGTTGTAACTCTGAAGAAGGGGTTTTTCGTCCCAGAACCTCAGGTTTCTGATGGTACCCCTGTTTTCCTTCACTGTATCGGCCTTTATATCCCCGAGTGCGGGATGGTCCTTGCTTACCATGTCTTCCAGGCCGTAGGCCTTTCTGGTATTTTTTGTGTTTTCCGCGAGATACTCCCTCTCCCTGGCCAGTTCGCTCGGCTCAAGCTGCAGCCTCTGAACCACGCCCGGCAGCAGCATGATGCCAAGGAGGCTTAAAACCAGCCACGTGCCGATGCCGATGGATATCAGCCGGTAGCCGCGGGAGCGGACCGAGGCAAGGAGCGTTGCCGCGCACGCGATTGCTACAAAGGTCAGAATGGTACGCGCCGGCAGGGTAACATGAGCATCAGTGTAGCTTACCCCGAAGACCGCGCCGGTTTTGGAGAAAAGAAGCTCGTATCGTCCCAGCCAGTGACCTGCGGCGATCATCAGGAAGATAAGGGAGCCCAGCACCAGAACATGATTTCTGAACCTGCCTTCAAAAGAAAGAATCTCCCCTTTAAGCCCGGCGGATATGTAATAAATACCGGACGTAAAAATCAGGATAAGCACCACCACGCCCATAAGCCAGGCCCGGATAAAATCGAGGACCGGAAGCGTGAATACGTAAAAGGAAAGATCGCGCCCAAACACGGGATCAGACTCGTTGAAGGCCACCCCGTTGAAAAAGCGTAAAAATGTCTCCCATTGGGAAGAAGGAAGCATTGCCAGGACAATCCCGCCTATCAAGATGGCGAGAATGCCCAGCCATAGCAGCAGCTTTCTTGCAGACTGGTATCGCTGAGTAGACAGGGGGCGTCCTTCGTGCCATGTATACTGCCCGGTATGCCGGTATGCAGCGTAAAAATTCGGGGCCGCCAGGGCTATAAATGCCAG
This sequence comes from Desulfobacteraceae bacterium, assembly GCA_021737565.1. Classification (GTDB taxonomy): domain Bacteria; phylum Desulfobacterota; class Desulfobacteria; order Desulfobacterales; family Desulfosalsimonadaceae; genus Desulfosalsimonas. The sequence continues at coordinate 24,840 of JAIPDS010000034.1, forward strand.
GAAAGCAAGCAGAAAAATCCATACCTGGGTGATTACCCTGACAAAAAGTACCTGCTCATAGCCCAGCCCGGAAAACCACAGCCAGTCGGTGTAAAATTTACGGCCCCAGTTAAGCCCCATAAGCACTGCCAATATAATCAGTGCCAGGAATATGAGCCTTGCAAAACGGGCCAGACGCCCGAAATCCAGGTCTTCGAGCTGAAAGGGCCTGGGCGGCTGCCCGCCAAAGCCTCCGGGTCCATTGGAATTTGTCATCAGGATGCCCCCGCTGATTTATTAAGTGTAAAAATTTATTTAATTTAAAACCTTATCAAAGCATTACCAAGGGGTCAACAAATACCGCTTGAAGTGTCAATAGCATTTAGAAATGTCCGGTTTTCATAGCAAGTGAAATGTCCGGTTGATTAAAAAATGTCCGGTTGATTAAAAATTGTTTCTTGCGCCATAGCCTACTTGTATAATAAATTTATTCTGCCTGCTCGGAGGA
>JAIPDS010000035.1 GCA_021737565.1 Desulfobacteraceae bacterium
AAATTGGCAGGACAGCTAGCGAAAAATCCTCATGGGCGAGAATGGGCCCCCAAAGCAGCTCGTCGGAGCCCATGAGATTTTTCGCGGGTCACAACCACTGCCTTTCCCTATTTGAACTGTCAACCATTATATCTAAATAAGGAGGTAGAGAAAAAAATGAAAAAAACAATTTTGTTCTTGTCATGTCTGTTTCTGGTTTGCGCGCTTGCCGGGCCGATGCCGGCACAGGAAAAAAAGCCGTCGGATCAAAGCGGCAAAACTTCCCAAAGCCCGGACGACAATAACGAAAAACGCATTAACACGCTCGAGGAGCGAATCAAGAACCTGGAAGATTATCTGAGCCCTGAAAGCCCCGGCAATAAATGGTACGAGCGCATCAAAATCAGCGGCGTAATAGAGGCCGAAGCCTGGTGCCAGGAAACCGCTTTCAGGGATCCTTCAAAAGGGGACGAGGACACCAGCGACGTTGACCTGGCGGCTGTGGAACTTGCAGGCGATATCGATTTTATTGGCCATGTCAGCGGCCACATAATGTATAAATACGAAGATGATGATGTTTTTCTTGATGAAGGTTTTATCACTCTGACCGGCACAGAGGAGTTTCCCGCCTACCTGATCGCCGGGCGGCAATACATCCCCTTCGGCTTTTTTGACACCCATTTCATTACCGACCCCAATACACTTATCCTTGGCGAGACAAACGAGGGGGCGGCAGTAGCCGGCCACCCGTTTGCCGGCGGTATGATAGATGTCAGTTTGGGTGCATTTAACGGCGAAGTCCACGAAGACGGAGATGATGAAATTGACAGCTTTGTTGCAAGTATAGCCTCAAATCCGTTTGAAAACCTCACGATCGGTGCCTCTTATACATCGAACCTGGCAGGCTCGGATTCTCTGTCCGAAGAGGTGGCGGTAGGCAAGGACAATCTTGATTCCCTGGTAGCGGGATGGAATGTTTTTGCCTGCTACGAGTTTCTGGAGCGCTTCAGGGCAATAGGCGAATACGTGGCCGCGCTCGACGAGTTCAATTCCGGGGAACTCTACAGTACCTCGGATGCCTCCGAGCGAAAGCCTTCTGCCTGGAGCCTGGAATTCGGGGCAACAATAATGGAAAACCTGGAAGCCGCGGTCCGTTACGGAGGATCTGATGACGGGGCTGAATTTATCCCGGAAACCCAGTACGGTGCGGTGATAAACTGGGAATTCTTTGAAAACACCAACCTGGCTGTTGAATACCTGCACGCAGAATTCGAGCATGACGCCCAGGAAACCGATTCTTTTACAGCCCAGCTTGCATTCGTGTTTTAATTGAACCGGAAACATATAAATAGTAAAAGGAGGAAATTATGATGCGTAAACCGATTTCAGTATTATCCGCCCTTGTTGCAGCGGCAATGGTTTTGGCCTCGGTGCCGGTCCATGCCCATTTCGGCGCCATTATACCATCAGATGACATTGTAACCAAAAGCGACAGCGCCACCCTTAACCTGGAGGTCAAATTCCTGCATCCCATGGAGATGCACTACATGGAAATGGACAAGCCCAAAGCCTTCGGCGTGATGCACGCGGGCAAAAAAACCAGCCTGCTTGACAGTCTAAATGAGGCAAAGGCCAAAAGCGCCGACCAGGGGGAGAAATTCACCTGCTGGACCGCAGATTATAAAATCCGCCGGCCAGGAGACTACACTTTTTATGTCGAACCCGCGCCCTATTGGGAGCCTGCAGAAGACCTGTTTATAAAGCATTACACCAAGGTCTGCGTAAACGCCTACGGCCTGGAACAGGGCTGGGAGGAGCCGGTGGGCCTTGAAACCGAGATTGTTCCCCTGACCCGCCCCTACGGGCTTTGGACCAACAATGTTTTCACCGGCCGGGTGCTGGTAAATGGCGAGCCGGTGCCAAATGCCGAGGTGGAAGTAGAGTATCTCAATGAGTCGGCCGGCAACATCAGCTACATCCATCCGCCGTCATCCCCGTATGTCACCCAGGTGGTAAAGGCCGATTCCAGCGGCGTTTTTACCTTTGCCATGCCCAAGGCCGGCTGGTGGGGATTTTCCGCCCTGTCCGAGGCGGACTGGACCCTGGAACATAACGGCGCAGAAAAAAACGTGGAAATCGGCGCAGTATACTGGGTGCATACCCGTGATATGAAATAGCGCCGAAAAAAATGGAGGACATTATGTGGTTCCGGAATATGCAGATCTTTTCTTGACTCTTATCATGGTGTTAGTTTTAATTAAACCGCATCAAGGAAGTCCAAGGTCGGGAGCGAAAAAACTGACCCCGACCGCAGGGCTACCTTGTTGCAAAAATACCGCCCTGGCGGTATAAAAAGCTTTTTACGAGTCCATCAATTTTGACCGGGGAGGCACTGCATGGAAGATCGTTTAAAGGACAAAGTGGCAATCGTAATCGGCGCGGGCCAGACACCTGGCGATACCATCGGCAACGGGCGGGCCATTGCCGTACTCTTTGCCCGGCAGGGGGCCCGGGTGCTGTGTGTGGACCGCAACCTGGAATCGGCTCGGGAGACCCAGGCCATGATCATGGCGGAAGGCGGCCAAGCAGAGGCGTTCCAGGCCGACATCACCAGGGAAGAGGAGAACAAAGCCATTGCCGATGCCTGTGTTAAAAGGTTTGGCCGCATCGACATTCTGGTGAACAATGTGGGTATCGGCACCGGTGACGCCTCCCCCATGCGGCTCACCGAAGAGGCGTGGGACCGCATCTTCAGTGTAAACCTGAAAGGCGCTTTTTTGACATGCAAGCATGTGCTGCCGGTGATGGTGGACCAGGGCCGGGGCGCCATCATCAATATTTCCTCGATTGCCAGCATCTGTGCCTCTTCCATTGTGGGCTATAAAACCTCCAAGGCGGGGTTAAACGCGTTAACCCATACCATTGCCATGAAGTATGCCAAAAAAGGGGTGCGCGCCAACACGATCATGCCCGGTTTGATGAAAACCCCCATGGCCATAGAAAGTATTTCCAGGGCCACGGGTACTGAAAAAGAAGAACTGATCAAAAAAAGGGATTCGGCAGTTCCCCTCAAAGGCGGCATGGGCGACGCCTGGGATACCGCCTACGCCGCGCTCTTTTTGGCTTCCGATGAAGCCAGGTTCATTACTTCGGTGGCCCTGGCCGTTGACGGGGGGCAGAGTGCACGGATCGGATAAAAAATCATTGTCGCTTGTGAAAAAACATCAATGCAGAGTTTAAATGAAAGGCAAAGACGGATGGCAAGAGTTCCCATGTTGGAAAAGCATCAAATCAGCGGTGATTTGTTGAACACATTTGAAAAGATGGAGGCGCGCGGTCGGCGGGTGTTGAACATTTTCAAGGTGATGGCCAACTGCCCCAAAGTGGGCCTGGATTTTTTGAAACTGGGCAACTCCATCCTGACCAAAGGCTGTGTGGATCCGTGCCTGCGGGAGTTGGCCATACTGCGCGTGGGCGATCTGGCCAAGGCCGGCTATGAGTGGACCCAGCATGTAGCCGTGGCCAAACGTGTGGGCGTGCCCGATGCCCAGATCGAGGCGCTGCCCCACTGGCAGACATCCGATAGATTCAACGAAACTGAACGGGCAGTGTTGCAATACACCGACGAAGTGGCCGAAAAGATCAGGGTGTCGGACGAGACCTTCCAGGCGATTAAAAAGTTCTTCACCGACGAGCAGATCGTGGAGTTGACCACAGCCATCGGATACTATGGTGCCGTGTCAAGGATTCTGGAAGCGCTTCAGGTCGAGTTGGAAGATTGATTGTTTTGTTTCGCATTTTAACAAAACTTGTTGACATGGGCATGTTTTTTAGGTTATAAGTGCGTCTTTTGTTTAGACTGCTGTAAATGCGGATATTTGCGGTACAAAACAATGCTTTACGATTTTTCGGGCGCCCGGTTACGGGCGGCCGGTATTTTTGAACACGAAGGGAGGAATGGAAAATGATTTGCCAAACCACGCGCAAAGGACACGAATGCGCTTTTATGACGCCTGAGGGATGTTCCTATAACGGCGGCTCCTGCTACCAGATTATAGAGTCCTGCAACGGATGCGGCCGGGTGATCTCGCATGAGACCGGCTGGTACTGCGCCAAGTATCCCGAACCCGAGAAAAAATGGCGGCACGGTCACTGCAACCTGGCAACCCATGTGGCAGGCTCTGCTACAGAGGCCAATGCCGCCAGGATCAATCCGATCAAGGCGTCCAAGAGGGGTGCCGGCCGCAAGTAGTCCCCGCCGGATACATACGGCTATATTATTTTAAGTTGTGCAGCCTGCAGACAGGCTGCACAACTATTTTTCAAGGGCGTCCCTTATAAAACCCGGCAGCCCGTGTTTGTCCGCCGCACGTTTCCATCTTTTCACATAACGCTGTTTGAGTTTTCCACGATTGCCCGACCAGCTTCCAGCCTTGTCAAAATCTATCAGAAAAGCGCGGCCCCCGGTATCCACAAGCACGTTTCCCGGGTGCAGATCCACGTGATAAATGCCCAGGCGAATCATCTTTCCGATTTGTTCTGAAACAGCGGGCAGCACTTTTTCGGCTTTTTCCGGATCTGTAAAACTTAATTCAGACAAAGACACCGCACCGGGTATTTGTTTTGTAACCAGCCAGGCGCGGTAAAGCAGCCCGCCTTTTACTGCATATGCAACCGGCTCGGGCGCGTTTATTCCCTGTCGCCTCACAAGCTGAAGCATTTCGAATTCAGCCCGGCTGCGTGCTTTTCCGATTCCAAGATAGGTGCGTTTGTTTAAACGGGCCAGAAGTCCTCCCCGAAAATAAGGCTTGATTACAACAGGACCAGCGTCTTCCAGCTCAAAGGCCCTTGTTCGTATCCGGCCTCCCAGCACGCTTTCTGCTTGGTCTACGGGGTCATGAAAGCCTTCTACGAGCTTGTCCATCTGCAAGGCAGGCAGGCCGCCGGGAGAGCCGAACCTGAAAGATCGGTATTTTTGGAAAATGGTCATTACGCTGTGTTGCCCTGGCAATCTTTTCCACGGCCGCTCAGACCGTATTCTATTTTTTCAATAACCTCTTCCGGCTGTATCGTTTCCATTCTGCCTGGTTTTGTTTTGCGGGTGACCGGATGGTTCTCCGCCCCGGGATCGTTATAGTGATCGATTAACAGGTCGCGGAATCTGTATGGCCCGCATCGCCTCGGGTCAGAGTATCCGTAAAGGCCTATAGTGGGAACCCCCATGGCAACGGCAATGTGAAGCGGCCCGGTATCAGGGGCCACCACCATGCGGCAGCCCTTAAGCTGGAGCATGGTATGCCGTATAGGTTTTTCCATGGCCTTGCCAGGCCTGCATTTGCACATCGAGGCGATTTCATCCGCTGTTTGTTTTTCCCTATTACTTGGTCCCCCTATAATAAGGGGCTGGAATCCGAGTTTAAAGTAAACATGATCCATTACCCGGCAATAGTGTTTGGCGGGCCAGTCTTTTTCCCTGTGAGCCGAGGCTATGACAAAGCCTACGACAGGACGGCAATAGGATGAAAAAAAGTCTTTGCTCCATTGCAGTTCCTCTTTTGTAAACCGAAAATCCCAGGTTGCCCTGTAATTATCTATATTGAGATAATCCAGGAATTCAAAGAACTGGTCCTGCACGTGGCCCATGGGCCGGTGCGGGATCTTCCGGTTGGTTACAAGCCAGTGAAGCTCTCTTGCCCGGCTTCGGTCAAATCCGAGTTTTATTTGTGCGCGGGTAAAAAGTGTTATCAGGCTGGTCTTTGCGCTTGCCTGGGGTATGACTGCCAGATCAAAGCAGTGCCTGCGAAGTCTTCTTATAAGCTTAAGCCAGCCAGATATGTTTGCTTTTCTGTCAAAGGTTATAAACCGGTCCACCGAAGGCTGGTATTTTACCATTTCGTATGGAATGCTCTGGAGAATCCAGGTAAGGTGCGCATCTGGATATCCGTGTTTCAGGCCGTTTGCCAGGGCCAGGGCATGTACAGTGTCCCCGATTGCAGAGGTCCTTATCAGGCATATTTTTTTAGGCTTTAATTTTGGCATGTTTAAAGATATCCTGCTTGAAATTAATTTGATAAAATTATATGTTCCCTGATAAAAAATCAATGGATTTGTCCGATACATAGCGGCCCGGCAGAGGAAAGGAGCAGGCAATGAAGGTCGATGTTTCTCTGGGCGAATTGGTGGATAAGGTCACCATACTTGCCATTAAGTCGGAAAGGATCACCGAGCCGGAAAAGCTGAAAAATATTTTAAAGGAGTTTGAGACCCTCAAGGGCGCCATGAGCTCGGCGGGGATAAATACAGAAAGCCCTGAATACCGCCGTCTCTACGCGATCAATTCAAGACTCTGGGATATCGAGGATGCCATCCGGGAAAAGGAGGCAGCCAAAAGCTTTGACAGTGATTTTACCGAGCTTGCCAGAAGCGTGTATTTCAACAATGATGAACGCGCCTCTGTAAAGCGTGAAATTAACATCAAGTACGGCTCCGAGCTTGTCGAGGAAAAAAGCTACAGCCCCTACCGGTAAGAATATGCTTAGGGCGCAATTTTTCAGTATATTGCTGAAAGCATTCTTTGCCTGTCAAGGGGCGAGACATTTTCAACAATCCATTCCCTGAATTTCTTTCCCGCCTCAAGAGACTGTTTGTAGCTCATGAGTTCAGGTTTTATGTTCAGGGCTTCTGCAATTTTTGATACCATTACCGGCCATACCATGCCGATGTCCCCGATAACCGGAAGGCTGCCGGGTATCCTGGCAAAGCCCGACATTTCCATGCGAAACGGGGTCTTCATTGAAACCGTCTTTGGCAGGCCCTTGTCAATGGCAGTTGAAACATCGCCCGATTGGCGCTCTTTCAGCCAGGCCCCTTCAAGATTAGGGTCCAGGTCGATGCGTATGATGTTTTTATCTCTCAGGCTGTAGGTCCATTCCCCCTGCCAGTCAGCCCATATTCCGTGGCCTGTATAAAGCTCGTATGGCCCGTCATGTATTTCCTGGGTCAGGGCGACGGCGGATTCAATGATCACGTCAGAATCCGCCAAAAGGCGGGCCAGGCGGTCGCACCTGTTGGAAACGGAAATAGCGTCGCCTATGGCAAGTCCCACTTCTCCACCGCCTATGAGCTGCGGAACGGTGACAAGTACAGGAACACCCATGCGGGCCCCGGCACCTATCATTGTATAGGGGTCTGCACCCAGGCCCGCAATTTCTTCAAAGGGTCGCCCGCAGCGTTTTGCCAGGGCAAGCACCTCTCTTGCAAGCCGCTCGGTGCGAAATCCTGTAGGATAGGCCATGTTCCCGGCGACCTTGATTATTTCGTTTCCGTCTGCTTCTTTCATCCGCCGGAACAGGCCCTCGTCGAGCACCAGTTCTTCCTGGTATTGTTTAAACTGCCGGTCGCTAAGAAGACTGACTTCCATTTTGCCGTCAAGCGGCAGCTTGTCTTTGGCAAAACCCAGGGATTCACCGTCCACCCGTTTTACCTTTTCAAGGGTGCCGGCCATTTCGTGGGCGATTACCGCCGAGCTTGTGGAAACGCCGTCTATAACCCCTTTGTAGATTAATTCTGCCACCAGTGTGGTTATTCCTTCGTGAATATTCGGCCCGCTTCCCAGAACCGCAACGACCTTGCCGCCTTTCTTTTTGGCCTTTATTACCATTTCGGCGGCTTGTTCAAGCCTGGCCCGGATTTGAGGGTCAAGCTCCTGCTCCATTGTTTTTACGGCATCATGGTCAACCTGCATTTTCGGTTTTCCCCCTGTTTCTTGTTAAAAGTTTTTCAATAATTGCCGCATGGGTGTCTGCAGCCCCCTGTTGGCCGAAAACGGCTGATTTGGCTTTCTCCCCCATGGATTTTAGCCGGTCTGGATGTTTAAACAGTTCGACTGCCGCCTCTGCCAGGGAGCCGGAATCAGACACGGCAATAGAGCCGCCTTTTGCCTCAAGCATTTCCCTGGCATCCTGAAAGTCTTCCATTGAAGGCCCGTAAAGCACCGGCTTCCCCCAGGCTGCCGGTTCCAAAGGATTCTGTCCTCCCAGGGGGACAAGGCTTGCGCCGCAGAAAACCACGCTGGCGGTGCTGTAGGTGTCAAAAAGCTCTCCGAATGTATCTATGATTACGATTTTTGACCTGCGGGTATTATCTTTGTCTTTCAGCCGGGTACGAAAGTCGCAGTTATGGCCTCTTTGTTTAATCATGGCGCCTATGCCGGCGGCTCTTTCAATATGTCTGGGTGCAATGATAAGAATGGTTTCCGGAAAGGTTTTTAAAATGGTTTCATAGGCATCCAAAATCTTTTCCTCTTCGCCCTGCCGGGTACTGCCGGCTGCCAGCACCTTTGTCCCGGCGGGCAGATCAAGGATCCTGCGCATTTTTGTTTCCGCCTCAGGGCGGATGCCTGCGGGAATTCTTTCATATTTGGCATTTCCGTTTACCAGCACCCGCTGCGGCGGTGCACCAAGGGCGATTATGCGTTCACTGTCTTCGGCCTGTATCATGCTAAAGACATTTACCCGTGCCAGAACCTGTTTTAATAAGGGGCGTATGCGGTGATATGATTTATAGGATCTTGGAGAAATCCTGCCGTTGATCATGGCTGTGGGTATACCTGCCCGCCCTGCCTCAAAAATCCAGGTCGGCCAGATCTCGGTTTCAATAAAAATCATGGCTGCGGGCCTGACCCTTGCCAGGGCTAAACGGACGCAAAAGATGATATCCAGCGGAAAATAGATCACCCGGATGTTGTCATGATCCAGTGATTCAGCAAGATCCCGGCCGTGTTTTGTGGTGGTGGAAAGCAGAACCGGGCATTGGGGAATTCTTTTTTTCAGGGCCGCAATTACGGCATCTGCCACCCTGACCTCTCCAAGGGATACGGCGTGCATCCATATCAGCGGCTGACCCTGGAGCCCGGCAAGAGTTTCCGCCGGGATCCATCCCAGGCGCTCCATAAGATGGTCGCTGTATTTTCCCGTGATTTTGGAATATATCAGGGCAAGGGGAAAAAGCGGGATAAATAAAAGACTGGTGAGCAGCGCATAGATTGTATAAAAAACATTCATGGCTTTTTTGCGTCTGTTTGCCTTATTGGTTAAAAGATTTAAATCAGGTGTATAAAACGGTTTTCATCCGCCCCTTTTACCACAATTACACTTGAAATCAAGCAGATAAAGCTATATGGTTTTTGTTTAAAATCAAAGGATTCGCAGGGATCTGCAATCATGGCCAATGGCTGGCAAAAATTGTTTTCCGCAGGATTTTAATATGGCTCAGGCGCTGCAAACAGATGAAAAACCATATTCGCTTTCAGTGATTTTGATTGCAAAAAACGAGGCAGACCGGATTGAAACGTGTTTGGATTCGGTTTACCTGATTGCAGACGAAATTATTGTGCTCGACAGCGGAAGCACAGACCAGACCATCGATATTGCAAGACGTTACACTGACAGGTTATATGAAACCGACTGGCCCGGATACGGTCCCCAGAAACAGCGGGCTCTTGAAAAGGCGGGCTGCGAATGGGTTCTTTCAATTGATGCGGACGAGGCTTTAACCCCGGAATTAAGAAGGGAAATTGATGAAACCCTGCGCGGGAATCCGGATGCGGTCGGCTATAAGCTGCCGTGGGGGGTTACAATATATGGCAGGACCCTGAATTTCGGCAGGAGTGCAAGGGCGCCGCTTCGGCTTTTCAAGCGCAGTGGCGCGGCTTTTTCCGATGCCATGGTTCATGAAAAAGTTCTGTCTCCTCCCGGAAAGATCCGCAAGTTAAAGGGCCGTTTGCTTCACTACACCCACCGGGATTTCGGGCATGCGTTGTATAAAAACGCGGATTATGCATGGCTGGGCGCACAGCTAAGATACCGGAAGGGCAAAAGGGGCGGCGGTCTTATCGGGGCCGCTCTTCGGGGAATCCTTGAGTTTCTGCAGGTATATATTTTACGCGGCGGGTTTCTTGACGGCTCTGCCGGCTTTTTGATGGCGGTCATGTACAGCCAGGTAACATTTAATAAATATGCTGGCTTGTGGGCATTGAAAAGACAGGAAAAGAGCGGGGGAAAAAAGGCTGCGGAAAAAGCACCTGAGCAAACAAAACCGGCAGGACAATGACACAAGAGGTGAGCGGTGCATCGGTATCTGTTTTATGTCTCTGAGTTATACAGTCTCGGCATCCTGCGGCCTCTGCAGAAAGTGATCACAGAAAGGGCTGATCAGGCTGCCTGGTTTTTTGAACCGGGAAGTGACGGCAGGCAGTGGCTTTCAAAGGATGAGGTTTTGCTTTCCGGTGTTGATTCCGTTAAAAATTACAATCCGGATGCCGTGTTTGTGCCGGGCAATGTTGTGCCGGATTTTTTCCCGGGCTTAAAAGTGCAGGTGTTTCACGGGCTGGCAGATGATTCTATGGGCAAAAAGGGTCATTACAGAATCAGAGGCTTTTTTGATCTTTACTGTACGCGGGGGGAGGAAGAAACCCGCATTTTTCAGAAAATGGCCGGTAAATACGGGCATTTCCAGGTGGCCAAGACAGGCTGGCCCAAGCTGGATCCTTTGTTTCAAAACCGGATAAAGGATCTTCGCGAAGAGATCGGCACAGCCAAACCGGTCGTGTTATATGCATCCACTTTCAGTCCTTCAATGACATCCGCCCCGTACCTGGTTGAAACGATCAAAAGCTTATCGGGAAAGGGAGACTATCACTGGCTGGTGACCCTGCATCCGAAAATGCCCGGCAGTGTCGTGGCTCAGTACAGAAATCTGGCCGGGCCCAACCTGTCATTTTACGAAAGTCACGAAGAAATCTGGCCGCTATTAAAAACTGCAGATGTGATGCTTTGTGATACTTCATCAATAATGCTGGAGTTTATGCTGATGGGCAAACCGGTGGTTGCGTACAGGACCCGAAAGCCGGTTTCCTGCCTGATAAATGTCAGCAATGCCGCAGATATAGAAAAGGCATTGGCGCATGCGCTTACGTATCCGAAAGACCTTATCAACGCTGTAAATGAATTTGCTTACCGGCTCCATCCTTACAGGGACGGCCGCAGCAGTGAGCGTGTTCTTGCCGCCGCAGACCGGCTGATTACGGAGGGGACCGGAGGGCTGAGGGCCAAGCCTTTGAATTTGATCCGAAAGATAAAAATCCGGAAAAAGCTTGGATATTACCGGATGCATTAATCTGCCCGGCCGCAGGGCTTTGTTAGTTTATCAGGCTTTCAAACAGACCGCGGGTTTGTGCTACAGTTTGATCAATATGGAAATGATCTTCAATCCGCTGCCGGGCATTTGTTCCCAACCGCCTTTTCCCCGCGGGGTCTGTGTGGAGTTTCAGGATGGCCCGTGCAATTGCGCCGGCGTCTTCAGGCGGCACCACAATGCCGCTTTGATTGTGTAGCACAAGTTCAGGCAGCCCTCCCACATTTGTTACAATCGGCGTGGTGGCCTGAACCATGGCTTCAATCACGGCACGGGATAAGCCTTCCCTTTTTGTTGAAGGCATTATAAACGCATCGCAGGCTGCAAAAACAGCGGGGGCGTCCTCCCGGAATCCGGCCAGGTGAATACGGCTCTTATAAGGGTTTTGTGCGATTTTTTTTTGCAGTGATTGATCTCCTGTCAGCCTGCCGAGCAGAAGGAAGTGGATATTTTCATCTGCCGGCAGGTGCCGGGCCGCGCCGATGAGATGATCAATGCCCTTGTGAGGCCTGTTACGCCCTGCAAACCCCACCACAAAAGCATTTTCAGGAATATTAAATTCACCCTGCAGATCAATCGGGGTACTTTGGTACCAGGAAGGATCGTGGCCCTTGTATATGGTTACCGCACGCTCCGGGGGGATTTTTAATCCCAGAAACCGCATATTGATCAGGTGGCGGCGGACGGCTTCGGATACGCATACGATCCGGCTGACGCGCGGGTTTAAGTGTGTGGTCCAGGATGCAGGAGACAGGAAGCTGACATTTCCGACAGTACCCCTGTAGGTAATGATCTTATATTTTTTTTCGCCACGGGTTGCCAGCAGCAGGTTTGAGGCAGCCTTGTTGTTAAAGCAGTAAAGGATGTCATAGTTTTGCTGATTAAGAATTCTTCGGATTTTTCGTATGGACTTGGGAGAAAATCGGCTTTCTGCGATAAGCTCGTGAACAGGAACATCCGAGGTATTGATTTGTCTGAAATTCCGCCCTTTAGGACTGCAGGCAACCTCGATATCCACGCCTACTTTTTTGAGCCGGATAAAAAGCTCTGTTTCCGGAAGATCGCTTTGATCTGTAAGGCAAAGGACCCTGTAATTCTTCATTGCCCGGTTCCGGCGGCGCTTTTTTGCAGTCTGCACAGGGCCAGGGCGGATGCAGTGAGAATCAGGTAAAACGAGATGTTAATGTTTCGTGCAAAAATCGATTCTGTAAGCGCAAACTGCATGTAGGCGATTATTGCTATAAGCCCGGCATAGGCATAAGGCCTTATTGTTTCGTCCCGGCGCATCCATTTGATTAAAACCGCAGCCGGAGCAATAAATACGGCCAGCAGGACGATAAGGCCTGCAATTCCAAAGGAAGTCATGTTTGTCAGGTACATGTTGTGAGGGGTCCCGTATTCAAGTATACCTGCCATTTCTGGATCAGTCTCAGCCCTGTCTTCTACAACCTGGTGATAGCCTTTCTTGCCCAGGCCCATCAAGGGGTTGTCCTTGATAATAGAGAATGCAACCGACCACATTTTCAGGCGTTTTTCAGGTTCTGCATCTGTTTGCTGGTTTCCGAAATAAGCCATGGTCCGCTCAATGCCCTTATTGATACGGTCATCCATTGGGGAGCCGGGCATAAAATAGCCGCCCAGGCTTATTATGATCAAAGCTGCAACCGCGGCCGCCCTTATTGTCCATCGTTTCGGATGGCTGCCAGCCTGGATCAGGAGGACAACTATCAGCAGGGGAACCGCTATCAATGCCCCTTTTGTCCCTGAAAGAATTGCTGCCATAAGGCCCAGGACAAAAGCAGACAACGGGATCAGGGTCATCAGCCTGTGCTTTTGGCGGAAGTACTGGAGCCCGGCCATGCTCATAAATCCCAGGGCAATGGAGGCGTCGCCGAAAGCAATGGGATGATAACCGCCTGTTGCCCGTGCGCCTGCCTCCAGTAAATAAATATAGATACATGCATAAATACCGTTTACAATCGCTCCCAGAGAGATGCCGTACCAGAAAGCCCCGGCTCTGATCGTTGTTTTCAAAAAAAGATAGTAAAGCACGATGAACGCCAGCAGCCGGATTTCATGGCCATGGTCCCATTTAGCCTGGTAGCCGGGCAAAAACAGCCAGTGTATAAGGATAAAGCTGACACATACAATCGGGTAAATCACAAAGCTGTATAAGACCAGCCTTTCATCCCGGCTGAATTTTATTTTTTCTTTACTGCGGATCCATTGATAAATGCTTAGAAGCGTCATCAGGGCCAGCAGCGTGCTGCTGGCATGCTCCACCAGGCTGGCCAGCGCCGGAAAGATAAGGAGCAATGAATTTGATGCAATTTGCAGAGGTTTAAATTTCATAGCATTCAGTTTTCAGAAGTGCTGTTTTGTCAATGTCCTGAAAAATTTAGCATATAGTAGAAAGGTTGGGAATTTTCAAATGTTTTTTCCTTTTGTAATCAATTTTATACCGGTAAAACAGGAACACCTTTTCCGTCAAATACTGCAAAATAGTCATTTTCTGCAAGTTTCAGGACATCGTAATGATGCATTCCGAATCTGGCCCAAGTGTTTCCAAAAGGGTGCAGAAAGTCGCCCCTGCCCGCAGGCTCTTCCCTGTATTCTTTATCCGAGAGTCTTCGGATCCTGAAAAACCGCATACTGTTGCCGTAGCCTTTTGACAGTTCCTGCGCAGGCCGGAACAGCTCCCCTTTGTATTCAATTATCCTGCCGGCGCATCTGGCGTAATTGCCCCTTCGTACCGGCGATTTCGGATGAGGCGCCCACTGTCCCGTCAAATCGCCTGCATAGTATAAATAAAGCCGTTTTTTCCGGTTGGCAAAAAGATAAAATTTTCCTTCAAACCAGACTATACTGGGATCGACCAGTTTGCGGTCTTTTATAATGGATTTGACAAACCGCCATTTCAGCGGAAATTCGATCGCCTTATACAGACGTACGGATTTTGCGGCTTTGGTTTCCGGGATCATGTAATAGTTTTCGTTGGCATAAAACACGTAGGGATATGAAAGGTGGAAGGGTTCATCTATAACCACCCCCTTATATTCCCATCGGTTGTTTTTCTGATCAAAGACTGATACGGCAATTTTTCCCGGCGGCACTCCTTTGAGAACGATTTCGTGAAAAAGGTAGATGTGTTTGTCGCCTGAACAAATCACAAACGGATCTGCCAGAGCTTCGGCGGATTCGTTGATGTTAAATTTGTTATAGGAGGGCATATCTTCTGTAAGATCGGGTTCAAACGGGTTGTTCAGGCGCATATACCCGATGGACCAGCAGGCATTGACCTTTTTCTGGGCATTTTTTCTGAGTAGTTTGGCGGTTTTCCGCAGGGCGATAAAAATGAAACCAGCGCCGGACAGGCCGCATAAAATGTAGACCGGAATCATTGGATTTCTCATATTTTAAATGCTTTTTTTAGCGCAGATTGGCGCGGGAGCGCATATTCTGGGTCTGTATTTACCATGTGCCGTGTTTAAGATGCTTTTATTTGTAGTTTTTCGGCCTTTAAAATTCAACAACTTTATATGAAACTTATAACTCTTGACAGTTGCCGCACAATCGGAGAAATTATGAATTTGTGTAAAATAAATGTTTCCGGGAAAAGAACAGAAAGGATTTTTGATCATGAACCCCATTGCCGAGCAGTTAAACGAGGTGATTTCAAACGAAAGCCCGCATCTGATGGAAATGCTCTCAGATGTCGGCAAAAACCTTTTTTTCCCCAGAGGCATACTGTCGCAGAGCGCAGAGGCCAAAGAAAAGGCCACCAGGCTGAATGCTACCATCGGCATTGCAAAGCAGGAGGGCGGGGCCATGGTGCTGCCTTCTGTTATGAGCTGTGTTGCCGGGCTGGCACCCGAGGAATCTGTCACTTACGCACCTTCTTTTGGTATTGCCGGGCTTCGCAGGCAGTGGCAGGAGTCGCTTTTTGAGAAAAACCCGACCCTTGAAGGCAAAAATATCAGCCTGCCCGTGGTTACCAGCGGTGTTACCCATGCGATAAGCATCTTCGCTGATATCTGGACGGATCCCGGCGATGTGCTTGTACTGCCCGATATGATGTGGGGCAATTATAACATGATATTTAACGTGCGCAAAAAAGTACGCATAAGTCACTATCCCATCTTTACCGCAGATGGCGGCTACAACGTGGAGGCCATGGCGGATTGTGTAAAAAAAGAGGCTGAAAACAATCAAAAGGTCATTGTACTGCTCAATTTCCCCCACAACCCGACCGGATATACTGTCACGGAATCCGAGGCGGACAGGATTGTCAGTTCTCTTGTATCTGTTGCAGAGGCGGGAACCAATGTGATCGTTGCATGTGATGATGCCTATTTCGGCCTGTTTTATGAAGATGGGGTTCTTACGGAATCGGTCTTTGCCAGGCTGTGTCAGTCTCATCCGAGGCTGCTTGCCGTAAAACTTGACGGCGCCACCAAGGAAAATTATGTGTGGGGTCTTCGCGTTGGTTTTCTTACTTACGGAGCTTTTGTTAAGGGAGATGCAGCAGCGGTCTATGACGCCCTGGAACGAAAGACAGCAGGATGCGTGCGGGGAAATATATCCAACAGCTCCCATTTGAGCCAGTCAATTGTTTTAAGGGCGATGCGCGATGAGAACTACCGGACTGAAAGACAGTCCAGGTTTGAACTGTTGCGGTCCAGGGCAGAGACCGTCAAAAAAGTTTTACAGGATCCCAAATACGCTTCTGCATGGGATGTGTACCCGTTTAACTCAGGCTACTTCATGTGCATCCGGTTAAAGTCGGTAAATGCTGAAACACTGCGGGTCCATCTCCTGGACAACTACGGTGTGGGACTGATTGCTCTGGGAGAGCATGATTTGCGGGTGGCATTTTCATGCCTTGAGCAAAGCGAGATCAAAACCCTTTTTGATATCGTGTATCAGGGCGTGCAGGACCTTAGCTGAACAGGATTTTCTTTTGAATTTGAGCCGGGCGTTTTTCCTGATAATAGCCGCAACGCCGGAAAGAAGATAAATTGGCGCAAAAGAACCGTATCCGGCAGCTGCCGGTAATTTTAAAACAAAGGATTCGTACGGTCAATATAGCCCGGGCCGGCAAATGGAGCCTGTTTTTTGTTTTGATCGGCATTATTGCGGGTACGGGATCGGTTATATTCCAGTATCTGTGTCAGCTCGGCTCCCATGTGTTCATGGACTGGATGGCGGGATACCGCCCTCCGGCTCCTGCGGGCGAACAGCATATACTTGTCCCTACGGCCAGGGAATTTAACCGTTGGATTCTTTTGTTTCTGCCGGCGGCAGGAGGGCTTTTAAGCGGTTGGATAGTATACAGATTCGCCCCCGAGGCGGAAGGGCACGGAACTGATGCGGCAATTGAAGCGTATCATGAAAAGGGCGGCTTTATGCGCTCCAGGGTGCCGGTGGTCAAGACCATTGCTTCTGCTATTACCCTGACTACCGGAGGCTCGGGCGGAAGAGAAGGGCCGATTGCCCAGATAGGCGCCGGATTTGGCTCTTTTATGGCCACCAAGCTGCGGCTTTCGGAACGGGAACGCCGCATAATGCTGGCAGCCGGAATTGGCGCCGGAGTGGGCAGCATTTTTCGCGCCCCCCTGGCAGGCGCCTTGTTTGCATCCGAGGTTTTATACAGCGATCCTGATTTTGAGTCCGAGGTGATAATCCCGGCGGGTATTTCATCGGTGGTGGCATATTGTCTTTTCAGTCTTGTCTATGGATGGGGCACCCTTTTTCATTCGCCTGAGTTCAGATTTCAAAATCCCCTCGAACTGGGACCTTATATTGTCCTTGCCCTGGTTTTAGCAGGCCTGAGTTTTGTATATGTAAAGTCATTTTACGGTGTGCACGATCTGTTTAGTGCGATTAGGATACCGAATCATTTCAAGCCGGCTATAGGCGGTCTTTTAACAGGCATGGTTGGTTTTTATCTGCCGACCACCCTGGCATTCGGCTATGGATATGCCCAGCAGGCAATCTTTGACGAGCTTGCCATTTCGGTTCTTTTGGGCCTGGCCCTTGGAAAGATTTTGACCACATCCTTTACAATCAGTTCAGGGGGCAGCGGTGGCGTTTTCGGGCCTTCGGTGGTGATCGGAGGAGCCATGGGAGGGGTTATTGGAAAGCTTTTTCACCAGCTTCTTCCCGGCATTGTAACCAACCCCGGCGCTTTTGTGGTGGTGGGGATGGCGGGTTTTTTTACCGCGGTATCAAACGCCCCCATTTCAACGATCATATTCGTAAGCGAAATGACAAACTCCTATGAACTGCTTTTGCCCAGTCTTTTTGTATGCTCCATCTGCTATGTAACGGCTAGGCGCTGGGGAATTTATCAGAAACAGGTCAAAAGCAGGGTGGCATCCCCGGCCCATGCCGGCGAGTTCATGGTGGACGTGCTCCAGTTGATAAAAGTAAGGGATCTTATGCCCCTGGTGCGAAAGGTGGAGACCATACCCGAGGATATGCCGTTTCAGGCCTTCAAGGAGTTTTTCTCCAGAACCAAGCAGCACTATTTTCCGGTCATGGACGAAAATGGGCGGATGATGGGAATTTTTTCCAGCACTGATGTAAGGAGCGTGCTTTTTGCCCCGGAAATCGAAAACCTTGTGGTTATGCGCGATATTGCAACAACCGAGGTTATTTCCACCACCGCATCCGAGGATTTAAATACTGTGCTGCAGAAAATGACGGTCAGAAATATTGACAGCCTGCCGGTGGTTTCAGAAGATGACGAAAGGGTGCTGCTCGGCATGCTGCATCGCAGGGATCTTATTGCATTTTACAACAGGCAGATCCGCCGGTTAAGGGGCGGGGGACCGGGGGAATCGTCTGAGGCCTGAGGCTCAATAGGTTACGGAGATCAGGAATAATCCGTGCGGCGGCGCAGTTGCCCCGGCCCGACTGCGGTCAAGGCCTTGTTTTATGCCGGCAAATTCACGGGGGGTGATTTTTGACTGCCCCACCAGCACAAGTGTGCCCATTATGTTTCGCACCATGTAGCGCAGAAACCCGTTGGCCGATATTTCAAAACAAAGATGTTCGTCGTCCGGGGATTTTATGAAGCGGGCCGAATAAACTGTGCGCAAGGAATCCGACCTGGGGGAGCCCGTGTTTTCGAATGCTGAAAAATCATGCGTGCCTATAAGGCTGTTTGCCGCCTGCTGCATGGCATTTATGTCCAGGGGGCGCTGGATGTGCCAGGAGTATTGTCTGCCCACTGCAGCCGGAAGAGATCGGTTTAAGATGTTGTAGCGATAGGTTTTTTTTTTGGCGCTGTATTGCGCGTGGAATCGCAAAGGCACCTGTTCGCAGGCCTTGATTACGATATCCGGCGGAAGCAGGCTGTTTAGCCCTGACATAAATTCGGGGGCACCGAGCCGGGTTTGACAGCGGAAATGAGCAGTTTGGCCCAGGGCGTGAACGCCCGCGTCAGTCCGGCCAGAACCCGTAACTCTCACTTTCTGGCGGGTCATTGTAAAAAGGGCGGCCTCTGTTTCACCCTGTACGGTTCTGCCGGTTTTCTGCACCTGCCAGCCGTTAAAGTCGGTGCCGTCATATTCTATGGTAAGCTTGAAATTTTTCATAATTTGTCGTTTAATAATTGACGACAAAGTAAAAAGCCCAATATCTGCGTTGCGCTTCATCCCTCGGAATTTCACGTACGTTAAGTACGCTGAATTCCTCGGGAGTTTGCGCGCCTTGATCTTGAACTTTTTACTTTGCCGTTGGAAATCGACTGCCAAGGAGATCCAAGGTCGGGGGCTGTTTTTGAAGCGACATTGAGCGTTTTCGGGAAAAATTCAGCAAATGCCGGAGCGTATAAATTTCAAACTGTTTGAGGCCGATAGGCCGAGTTTTTGAAATTTTAGCGAAGACATTTGATGAATCCCGAAAACGGTCAGGAGCGAAAAAGCTGCCCCCGACCGCAGGGTCTCCTTCCTGCAAAAATACCGCCCTGGCGGTATAAAAAGCTTTTTACAAAATTGCCACCATTGTTTAAAGGAGATATAGCGGAAATGGTTGAAGGATTCAAGGCTTCTGCAGTGTCGGCGGACATAAAGAAAAACGGGAAAAAAGATCTGGCCCTTATAGTGTCGGATTCTCCGGCGTCAGTGGCAGGAGTGTTTACAAGGAACCGGGTTCAGGCGGCCCCTGTGATGCTTGACAAGCAGCGCCTGGCAGGGGGCGTATGCAGGGCGATAATTGCAAACAGCGGAAATGCAAACTGCTGTACCGGCAAAAAAGGTATGGAGGATGCTGTTTCAATGACCAGGGCGGTCTCTGAGGCCCTGGGCATTGATCCGCAGCATGTAATGGCAGCCTCAACAGGAGTGATAGGCGAACCTCTCGGGATAGAGGGTATAGAAGAGGCGGTGCCCGGGCTGGCGGCTGCGCTTGCGCCCGATGGATTTGATGCCGCTGCCCAGGCAATAATGACTACCGATACCAGGGCCAAGCTGGTGACAAAGCAGGGGGAAATCAGCGGTAAAACATATGCTGTAACGGCGATTGCCAAGGGCGCGGGGATGATAAGGCCTGATATGGCAACCATGCTGTGTTTTGCTTGTACCGATCTTGCCATTGACGTCGTTGCCCTGCAGGAGGCCTTGGATTATGCAAACATGCGCTCTTTTAACCGCATCACCATAGACGGGGATACAAGCACCAATGACACCGTGCTGATAATGGCAAACGGGGCTTCGGGGGTGCGGGCAAAAAAACGGGAACACAGGGAAGCTTTTGCCGTGCTTCTTTCCGGGGTTTTTGAGGACCTGGCGAAAATGATCGTGGCAGACGGGGAGGGCGCCACCAAGTGTGTTGAAATAAGGGTGGTGAATGCTGCCTCGGATAAGGAGGCAAGGCTCATGGCCGACACAGTTGCAAATTCGAACCTGGTTAAGACCGCGTTTTTCGGCGAGGATGCAAACTGGGGACGGATAATGGCCGCCATGGGCCGTTCAGGGGCGGATTTTGATCCGGACAGGGTGGATATAAGTTTCGGGAGTGTAAAAATGGTTGAAAACGGGCTGGGATGCGGCCCTGATGCGGAGACCGCGGCTACGGAGGTGA
The DNA here is from genome assembly GCA_021737565.1 of Desulfobacteraceae bacterium. Classification (GTDB taxonomy): domain Bacteria; phylum Desulfobacterota; class Desulfobacteria; order Desulfobacterales; family Desulfosalsimonadaceae; genus Desulfosalsimonas. Next base: position 20,260 of record JAIPDS010000035.1, read on the forward strand.
TGCAAAAAGAGGAATTTTCGGTTGTAATTGATGTAAAGTCCGGGCCGGGCAGGGCATCCGTGCTAACCTGTGATTTTTCTGTTGACTACGTCAAAATCAATGCTGATTACCGCAGCTAATCATGCGGCAGGATAGGAAATCAAACATAAGACTTCAGAAATACCTGGCTGATGCGGGAGTATGTTCCCGCAGAAAAGGCGAGCAATATATCCGGCGGGGATTGGTTCGGGTAAACGGGAAGACGGTCACTCAACCCGGCACCACGGTGGACCCTGAAAAAGACATTGTGGAGATTGCTGGCAAAAAGGTCAAACCGCTAAAATCAGATATCTATATAATGTTAAATAAACCGGCGGGCTATCTTTCCACTTGCAGTCAGCCGGGAAGGAAAATAGTTCTTGATTTGGTGGACGTTAAACAACGGGTTTTCCCGGTGGGGCGCCTGGATCGCGATTCAACCGGTTTGCTGCTTCTCACAAGCGACGGGCGTATCCATAACCGCCTTGCCCATCCTTCGTTTGACCATGAAAAGGAATACCTGGTTGAAACAGACCGACCTGTCAAAGACCATGACCTTGAAACGCTTGAAAAGGGCGTGGAACTTTCAGACGGCATGACCCGGCCGGCAAAGGTTAAAAAGAGCTCAGCGGAAAAGTTTTCAATAGTTCTTCAGGAGGGGCGGAACCGCCAGATAAGAAGGATGGCCGAAGCCCTGGGATACAGGGTGGTAAGTCTTCACAGAATCCGCATGGGCCCTCTTTACCTGAAAGATCTTGCGCCCGGCAAATGGAGGCACCTTACAGCGGCCGAACGCCGGGAGCTGCTTAAGTCCTGTGGACTACTGTGAACTTTCCGGATCTTCTTCTCGCGTCTTCTGGTGCTTTATATTGATGCCTTCCACCATGAAGGCCACGTGTTCGCCAATGTTGGTGGAAAGGTCGCCCACCCTTTCCAGGCAGCGGGAGATAATAATGGTCTGGATGGAACGCCGGGTTTTGAGGCGTCGTTTGTCGATTGCCGGGGCATCGGCAACCATGTGTTCAATAAGGCTTTTTAACACTTGCACGGTGGCCTCGTCTGCCTGGTCATCCATCCTGCGAACATCCTTTGCGTTTCTGACATCCATGTCCAGCAGGGAGGAGACGGCTTTTTTTATCATCTGCCGGCTTATATCAATGAGCCGGTCCATTGCCTCTATCTTGTCAATCGGCGGGTACTGGCATAGGAAAATGGTACGTTCCGATATGTTGACCGCCTGGTCTGCAATGCGTTCAAGCTCGTTGCTTATTTTCATGTTACCTATAATCATGCGCAGATCGCGCGCCATGGGCTGTTCAAGGGCCAGCAGCCGCAGGGCCTGTTTGTCCACCTCCAGTTCGGTCTGGTTGATTTTCTGGTCTCCGTCAATTATCTCTTGGGCCAGGTCCACGTCCCGATGGATATATGCCCTGGTGGCGCTTTCAAAGGCCTGCCGGGTGAGGGCGGCCATGTTTAACACTGTAAGTTTGAGCTGTTCTAATTCTTCGTGAAAATGGAGTCGTTCCATCGGGCCTCCTTAGCCGAACCGTCCGGTGATATAGTCTTCGGTTTGTTTTAGTTTCGGGCGGGTAAACAGGGTTTCGGTCTCGCCCACTTCGATTAATTCCCCCATGTAGAAAAAGGCCGTAATGTCTGAAACCCGCGCCGCCTGCTGCATGTTATGGGTTACAATAATGATGGTAAAGTTTTTTTTAAGATCATGGATCAAATCTTCTATTTTCTGGGTGGCAATGGGATCGAGCGCCGAGGCCGGCTCGTCCATTAAAAGCACCTCGGGCTCCACTGCCAGGGCCCGCGCAATGCACAGCCGCTGCTGCTGGCCGCCGGAAAGCCCCAGTGCGGACTGGTGGAGCCTGTCTTTTATTTCATCCCACAGCGCCGCCTGCTTAAGGCTCCATTCAACGCGCTGGCGCAGCATGTTCTTGTTTCTTACCCCGTTTACCCGCAGGCCGTAGGCCACGTTGTCAAATATGGTCTTGGGAAACGGGTTGGGTTTCTGAAAGACCATGCCGACGCGCCGGCGAAGACTGACCACGTCCACGGCAGGCGAGTAGATGTTTTCCCGGTCCAGAAGTATTTCGCCTTCCACTCGGGTGCCCGGTATCAGGTCATTCATGCGGTTTAAACACCGCAGGAAAGTGCTTTTGCCGCAGCCGGAGGGCCCGATCAATGCAGATACCTGCCGTTGGTGTAAATCCAGGTTTATTTCTGCAAGCGCCTGGTAGTCGCCATAGAAGAAATTGAGGTTCTTGATGTCAAATTTGACTGAATCCGTCATATATCAGCGTCCTTTCATTCCTGACCGGATGGATCTGCTGTGTCTTTAGTTGAATCTGCCCGGGGCAGGGAAAAGTAGAAGACGGTTCCTTTTGTTTCCCCCGGGGGAGGGCTGTTTACCCATATGCGCCCCTGCATGGCAGAGACCGCATGCTTGCATATTGAAAGCCCCAGGCCGGTGCCGCCCGAAGCCCGGCTGCGTTCCTTGTCTATCCGGTAAAACCTTTCAAAAATCCGTTCCTGGTGCTTTGGTGAAATCCCCGGTCCCTGGTCCCTGATGCCGAAAATGATATCTTTGCCGCTAACCTCTGAAAAGGCTGTTATTGTCCCGCCTTCAGGCGAATACTGAACCGCATTGTCAATCAGGTTCCTGAAAACCCGGCTTAAAGTGGGTTCATGTGCATATACCCAAAGCGGCGATTCAACAAGGTTATCCAGCTTTATCCGGTTTTCCTCGGCAAGAGGCTGGAAATCCTCCCAGGTGGACCGGAGTAAGGAAGCCGCGTCAACCGGCTGCAGGTTTAAGTCCGGAGATTTTTCCTCAAGTCTGGTAAGCTGGAGCAGATCATTTACCATGTTTGTCATCTGGGCGGCGTTTTTCTGGATTGTGGACAGAAATAAGCAGCCCTGTTCGTCCATTGAAAATTCGCCTGACAGAAGCGTATCCACGTATCCTTTGATAGAGGTAAGCGGCGTTTTGAGCTCGTGGGATACATTGGCCACAAAATCACGCCTGATTTTCTCCAGGCGCTTTTGCTCGCTGACATCATAGAGGACTATCAATGCGCCGCCTTCAGGTATTTTTGCTGCATACATTTCGTAGAATGTATCATCACCCATGGGAAGCGTTGCGCTGTATTCGTCTTTTCCCTGCAGGATTTTGTCGCAGGCAGTCTGGACTTCGCTGTTTAAAAACACTTCCAGCGGCCTCTTGCCGATGCAGGATAGCTGGCAGTCGGCTATGTTGCCCATGGACCTGTTAAGCTCCTTGATCTGTCCGTTTTTGCCTATGAGCATCACGCCTTCGCGCATGTTTTCAATGATTGCCTCCATCTCCCGGTTCTGCTCTGAGATGACTTCCATCTGCTCGCGGATGCGGTCGGCGGTTTCGTTTAAGGTCATGGATAGCTCATAGAATTCCCGGCCGGCTTCCATTATGTATTGATGGGAAAAATCTCCGTCGGCAATGGCCTTTAAGCGGTCCATAACCTGGCGAACCGGGCGTTCAAACCTGCGGGCCAGGTAGATGCTGAAAATAAGGGCAAGGCCTAATATAAGCACGATTCCTGCCAGGAATTTATTCATGTAGTTGCTCATCCGGTTTTCAACCGAAGAGACCGGATAGGCGGTCCTCAGGTAAAGCGGTTCACCGTCAGAGAAAGGAGACCTGATTTTTTGTGCGGCGTAAATCAGCTTTCTGTTCAGCGTGTCACTGAACCTGACGCTTACGGCCGGATCCCCGGTTCCGGCAGCGCGTATTTCCTTACGGCCTGCATGGTTTTCCATGAAGCGCAGTTCCTTGTAGGGCACTGAAGAATCCGCAATAACCACGCCCCCGGCTGTTATAAGCGTGATGCGGTATCCCAGTTTTTCCCCCAGTGTTGTGCACCAATTATCCAGGGCTGACTTGCTCTCAAAAGGGGCATTTTTTTCAAGCATCCAGTGGACAAAGTCTAGCTGCTGAAGCGCGTTGTGCCTGGATTCCCTGAAAAGTTCCTTTTCCATGGTATGGTATACATACATACCCGGCAGAAGGACTGCCAGGATCAGCACCGAGCAGAAGGAAATAAACACCCTGGTTCTGAATCTCATGTTTCTCATTTACGATTCCTTGAATCTGTAGCCCACGCCCCGGACGGTTTCAATGTCGTCGGCATAAGGCTCGATTTTCCGGCGAAGGCGGCGGATATGGGTGTCAACAGTACGGGCATAGCCTTCGAACTGATATCCCCACACGCGGTCGAGAAGCTGGTCCCGGGAGCGGACCCGCCCCTTGTTCTGCAGCAGCTCGAGCAGCAGGTTGAACTCGGTTATCGTCAGTTGCATTTGTTGGTCCTTTATGTAGGCCTTGTAGTTTTCAGGCTCAACTGTGAGCTCCTTGTGGCGCAGCAGTGTGGGATTTGCTTCCAGAGGCTGGTCATAGCGCTTTAAAACAGCCCGGATACGCAGCAGCAGCTCCCTGGGTGAAAAAGGCTTGACCATGTAATCGTCTGCGCCAAGTTCAAACCCCACGATCCGGTCCACCTCCTCGCTTTTGGCCGTAAGCATGATCACCGGGATATCCGCGGTGGTTTGATTGCGTTTCATGGTCTTGCAGACTTCAAGGCCGTCCATGCCGGGCAGCATAAGATCGAGCACGATCAGGTCCGGCCTGTCGTGGATGGCCGACTCCAATCCTTTTTTGCCGTCAGTGCTTTTCAGTGTGCGATAGCCTTCTGACTGCAGGTGCCAGGTCACCAGGTTCAAAATATCAAAGTCATCTTCGATAACCAGTATTGTCTTGTCCATTTGCCTGTCGTCCCCGGGCGGTTATGTTTATGGTTATGGCGCGGGAAACTCGCCTTCCAGGGAACTCCAAGGTCGGGGTCTGTTTTTTCGCTCAGGAGCGAAAA
>JAIPDS010000036.1 GCA_021737565.1 Desulfobacteraceae bacterium
AACCGGGCCCTTGGAAGGCACCAACAATAAAATCAAAACCCTGCAAAAACAGGCTTATGGGTTCAGAGATCATCTGTTTTTCAAATTGAAGATTTATGCACTGCATGAAACAAAGTACGCTTTAGTCGGATGAACCAAATTTACTGAAACATGATAGTACTTCCCGAAATAGATCCTGTCCTTTTGCGCATCGGCCCAATTGCAATTCGATGGTACGGGCTGACGTATATCATCGGATTTGCCGTTGCCCTGATACTTGGGACCATACGGGCAAGACGCAGCCATTCGCCGGTTACCCCCGCACAGTTTCAGGACCTGGTCCTCTATGTCCTGGCAGGCCTCGTTATCGGCGCCAGAATAGGCTACATGGTCTTTTATGATCTATCTGCACTGATTGCGCATCCATTATCAATCGTTAAAATCTGGCAGGGCGGAATGTCCTTTCACGGGGGGCTGCTGGGGGTTACAATAGCGATTCTTGTTTTTGCCCACATACATCATCTTCGCTTCTTTGATCTTGCAGATTTCGCGACCCCGCTATCGCCGCCGGGCCTGTTTGCGGGCCGCATAGGCAATTTTATAAACGGCGAACTATTGGGGCGGCCCAGCGATGTACCATGGGCTATGGTATTTTCATCGCCGGCGGCAGATTCAGTGCTCCGGCATCCCAGCCAACTCTATGAAGCCTTTCTGGAAGGCGTGGTTCTATTTGTTATTCTATGGCTTTTTTCCAGGCAGCCGCGGCCGAGAGGTTCAGTTCTCGGGCTTTTTCTGCTTCTTTACGGATGCTTTCGATTTTTTGTGGAATTTTTCCGCCAGCCCGATAGCCAGCTCGGATTTGTAGCCCTGAATTTTCTGACCATGGGTCAGGTCTTGTGTCTGTTCATGATCATAATAGGGGGCTATCTGTTGTTGCGGAAAACCGGAAAAAACATTCTTTCCTGAGCAACCCGGACCTCGGTCATAGCTTAAAACCGCTATATATTATGATTTAACTATATATCGGGGAGACATATAATTACGCCCTTTTGCTGATGCCGCCTCTATTTGCAGGGGCAATGCTTGCGAAGTTTTTTAAGGTCCCGCCCTGGCACTTCTGCTGGCCCAAGGAAGTTTATAATGGAAATCAAGGTATTGGGCCCCGGATGCCCGAAATGTAAGAGGTAAAATCCGTAGGTAAAATACCAAAAAAGGAAGATGTCTTAAAATGGATCAGGCAATAAAGAAAAGGGGGAAATATGATACCACGCATCAGTTATATACTTTACGCAACAGACCTCTCTCAGGGCGCACGCAGGACAATGGCCCATGCTGTGGCTCTGGCCGATGCATTTGAAGCTTCCCTAACGGTTATACATGTTATCAAGGAGGCCTCTGCGAATGCGGAACTCCTTATATCCGCTTTCCTGGGCTACAGCAACAGTGAGGAGATAAAGGAGAAAACAGGCGGACAGATAACCGGCGAGATCAGGGAAAGTCTCGAACAGATGTGCAATGAGCTGGGCAGCCAGCTCTCTTCCTGCAGATTCTATCTTGCGGATGTAATAGTGGAGTTCGGCAGTCCCCAGGAAATGATAATGAAGCATGCGCAATCGGGCAGCTATGACATACTTGTCATGGGCAGGCACGATTACGGAATCATTGAAACGATAATGACGGGGCATTCAACAAAGGGGCTTCTCAAAAACTGTCCTATACCTGTCATGACAGTTCCGCAAAAAGAATAGAAAGGAGAGGCGGATGCCCTCTTCTACTTTTTCTGAGCAATCTTCATAAATTTAGGATGTTATTTTATTTAATGAACATAGATCTAAGTGTAGATATCAAACCTTATTTTGCGTTTGTGCCAATAAAAAATTAGATTTTTTTATTAATTGACAGCCTACTTAAAGACCTCTATAATCTCTATTAGACTGTATATAAAGAGGCCGCTTTTTCACCTCTTTCATATTCAGTCTGGCCCGGCAAATTATTCTGTCCCGGAGCTTGGCCAAACAGCCGGAACCTATCTGCCACGTGATCGGAATTATTTATGATTCCAGAAGTTTTCGAATCACTGAAAACCTGGGTCTGTAAAACCATCGGAGAGGCTTCCGTTGTTCCGGATGCTCCGGGCAGCGCCAAAGAAGACAGAATTGTCAGTCTTTACTTGCGAAAAATCGAAAATTCCCCCGCAACCGCATCGACCCTTAAAATGAACCGGCTCCAGATGCGGCTCACATTCCTGGTAACCGCCAGCAGCAACAGCCCCCATGAAGCCAATAACGACCTGGTAAGGCTGGCTTTTGCCGCAATGACGGAAAAAGACATGGAAGCCGACCTGACCCCGCCTTCCACAGACGAATGGAAAGCCTTCGGGGTGATACCCAGGCCGGCGTTTTCCCTGAGCGTACCTTTGAATTTCGAAGTTGAAAAACCGGAAGTCAAACTGGTTAGAAAACCGCTGGTTATTGACAGTTTTACCCTGTCTGCAGCCAACACCCCGGCCGGCCCTGACTGACGGATTTTTTACTTCATTTTTTGACCACCTAAAATGGAGGAGAAAGAATGGCCACCAGTTACAGAACACCAGGAATCTATATGGAGGAAGTGCCTTCCGGGCCCAGGCCCATCGAGGCGGTGGGAACCAGCACTGTGGGGTTCGTCGGAATTGCGCCTGACGCCGGTGCCCATGTGAACAAGGCAATAGCCATTACAAGCTGGCTGCAGTTTTTAAAAGAATTTGCTTCGGAAAAAAGCGAAAGCACGCATCTGGCCCAAGCTGTTTTTGGATTTTTCCAGAATGGAAGCGGCCTTTGTTACGTGGTCAACACCGGGAAGAACGGATCGATTGCAGGCGGCGGCAAATCCGGACGTGAAGGCATCCGTGTTTTTGAAACCATTGACGAAATAGCAATTGTCGCAGCCCCGGGTTATACTGATCCCGCCTCATACGAAGCCGTTTTGTCCCACTGTGAAAAAATGAAAGACCGGGTGGCCATCCTGGACGCGCCACAGGAGATAGCCGCCCTGGATGACCTCACAAAGGTGGCAACCCCCTCGTCCAAACCCAAGCCGAAGGATGACGAAAAAGATACTTCCGGGAAAAGCAGCGACAAGGGCGGCGGAGCACGGGCAAGAAAATCTGACAGGGGATTTGGCGCCTACTACTTTCCCTGGATCGTAATGCAGGATCCCTTTTCTCCGAAAAACCTGATAAGCGCCCCGCCTTCGGGCCATATCGCAGGTGTTTATGCGCGGGTTGATTCCGCAAGAGGCGTGCACAAAGCCCCTGCCAATGAACCGCTTAAAGGAGCCCTTGATCTCAGCTACAGGATAACCCGCGAAGAACAGGGAAACCTGAACATAAACAGCGTAAACTGCATTAGATTCTTCCCGGGCCAGGGAATCCGGATCTGGGGAGCACGCACACTTGCAGACAGCGGCAGCGAGTGGCGATACATAAACGTGCGAAGGCTTTTTAACATGATAGAGGAATCAATTTCCAGGAGCACCTCGTGGGTTGTTTTTGAGCCCAACGATGCCACGCTGTGGAATTCCATCAAGCGGGATGTCGGCTCGTTTCTAACCATGCTCTGGAGGCAGGGTGCCTTGAAAGGAGCGACACCCGAGGAAGCTTTTTTTGTCAAATGCGATGCAGAAACCAACCCGCCCGACGTCATAGACGCGGGAATGGTTGTCACCGTAATAGGCATCGCCCCGGTCAAGCCCGCGGAATTTGTCATCTTCAGAATAGGCCAGTCGGAAGCCGGCGCCCAGGTTGAAATAAGCGAGGCATAGCCGGGTATAACCGCCACCCCCCGCCCCTGGGGGCATGAATTTTAACAGGAGGGAAAATGCCTGAAAAAACAAAAGAAAATTCGGAATTAAACATAAAGGATCCATATCGAGCCTATAATTTCAAACTGCTGATCGGGGAAATAACCGAAGGTCACTTCATGGAATGCTCGGGCATGGATATACGGATAAACACGATAGCCTACAGGGAAACCGGCCCTGCGGACGGTCCGGGCAATCCCGGATATTTAAGAAAAATTCCGGGTCCGGTCGAATACGGCGACATTGTTCTCAAATACGGCCTGACCGATTCAGACACCCTCTGGAACTGGTTTATGACCGGGGTGGAAGGAAACATAGAGAGAAAAAACATCACTATTCAGCTTCTGGACAGCGCGGGCAGCAACGTTGTTATGCAATGGGACCTGATCGGCGCATGGGCTTCACAATGGAAAGGGGCGCACCTTGATGCAATGGGCAGGGAAATCGCCATTGAAAGCCTTACGATTGTCTATGAAAACCTGATTCGCAGTGGTGGCGGCGGTGGTGGTGGTAAATAAAATGCTCTATTTTCTGCGCCGCCTGGCAGCGGCCGCGTTGCTGGCTGCAAACAGGCTGCTGTTACGAATATTAAATACTGTAATACCGGATAGCGGCATTGACGAAAGCTACCTTGATGAAGAGGTGTTTGCCGCAGCCGAAGATTTATTGCCGCAGACCGGGGATCAATTCCCCGAGCCATGGGCAAAACACATACAAAATGCCGAACAGGCTGTGTGGTTTAATTATAAAGTTCAAAATGCCCGGTCCCTGCAGCAGAACCAGCAGATAAACTTCGCCGGCCGCAAGGCCGCAGGACGCAATTCAACAAGCCTTCATAAAACCGAGCCCGCCGGGATTGACGCGGCTTTCCCGCAAAACGACAATGAAGGCGCCGGCTACGCTGAAAGGATATTTGATCCGGAAACCCAACTGTGGGTAAAACAAAAACACAAAGAACAACCCGTTCACCGGACCGCCGTGCGGCAATCCCCCAAAACACGGGCAAAAACAACCCGGGCGGAAAAAAATAAAACAACGAGCATGGAAACTTTTAAATTTCCGGAACCTTCAGATGCTATGGCCCCCGAACCAGAACCCGCGCAGGAACCCGGGCCTGATTTATCCGAGTCCTTGATGCACCGTCAGTCCTACGGGTATCAGGACACTAAAGCTGTTCAACCCGACCACGGCCTTTTCAGCCGATCTGAACAGCGGCCGGCCGAGTCGCCGCCGGGAGGCTCCTGGCCCGAGCTTGAAACATTTACCCCCTGCCCTGAAGAAACCGAGGCACCGTTTAAAAGCTTCAAAAGCACGGACCGGCTTATGCGTTTAAAATCCGAACAACAGGGAAGCCTATGGAGCGTGCTGCGTTTTTAATCAAGCCGGAAGACGTGCGGATAAGCTGCCTGCTGAACCCGGAAACCATAGTTGTCAAAAGAAATGCCGGGGTTAGGCCCAGGCAGTCGATAGGAGGACCGCTTACGGGCAGAACCATGGCCGACGCCCCCCTTCTGTTTACCGGGGGCGGGCACACCTGGATGGACATGGAGCTTTTATTCGATGTCAATCTTCCTGGCTCGACCATGGTTACACGGGATGTGCGCGATTTATCCGGCCCCTTTTTCAGGATGGCGGAAAACGATTCCGCGCAAAACGGTTATGCGCAGCCGCCTGTTGTACGCCTGGTATGGGGCAAAAGCTGGAATATTCCGGGTGTTATAACCCATGCGGCAGAAAAGCTGGAATGTTTTAACGCCTCTGGCGTTCCCTCGCGCTCCTGGATGAAGCTTCGTCTCCGCAGAGTTGCCGGAGAAAACGAGGAAACAGGCCCGTCATTTGACTGGGCCGCTGTCGAAGAAACCTACACCAAGCTAATCGAAGTGCTGGAGCAATATTACTCTGAAAACGCGGCCGGCGGCGCAGATGCCGTAAATGAACGCTCAGTGACCTGCTTGTTTAATGAAAGCCTGGACCTGCTGGCAGAAAAATATTACGGCAATCCGGCGCTCTGGCGCTTTATAGCAATCTTTAACGGCATAAGCGATCCGTTTGCAAAAACATGGAACCGGGTAATACGGATTCCGCCGCTTTCCGAACTGGTAAAAAAGATATGAAACCGATTGCCGCGCTTCCCAAAATTGAAATACTGATAGGGGGCCGGGAACTTGAAAAAAAAGACCTGGCGTGCCTGGGCTCCGTCCGGGTCATCCAGAGGCTTTCTTGCCCGAGCCTTTGCGAAGCTGTATTCACGGGTGTGGATGAAGGGTTTTTTGACCGCCTGCCGCATGAAAAACATACGCCCTGGCAGATTTTCATGGCGGGCGAGGCATTGCCCCTTTTCAAGGGGGTGATCACGGCGGCGGAATACCGGTTCGATCCTTCGGGCACCCTGGAGCTTTATGTCCGGGGATACGACCGGCTGTATTTTTCAGGAAAAAAACAAAGAATCCATACCCATGTGCAGGCCACGGTGCCCGAAATTGCCCGGGAAATGCTAAAAGACTACGGCATAGAGCCGGCGCCCTTCAAAACCGGGCCGGTCTGGCAGCAGGAAGTCCAGTTCAGGGAAACAGACCTGGAATTCCTTACCCGCATTGCCCAGCGCTCAGGCCTGTATTTTTTCGTTAACAGGCAAGACAGACTCGAGATCATGGATCTTTCGCCACAGGGCAACCCTGTTGTGCTCACCCGCGGGGACAATCTTTTTGAACTGTCTCTGGAGGTAAACGACGCCCCCGCCCTGACCTCGGTTTATGCCAGTGGATGGGACCCGTTTCTTGCAAAATTTTACGAAGCCGAAGCCGCGGGGAAAGAGGGCAACGGCCAAAAGCGAAAGCTGGCCGATATAGCCTTAAAAAACAGCGCGGAAGCCGAGGCCGTCTGCCGGGCGGAACTTGATCGCTGCATGGCCCTTGAAACGACAGCAAAAGGGGTGGCCGAGGGAAACACCGGACTTGCCCCCGGGACTGTCGTTAATATTGAAAAAATTCCTTCCAGCCTCTCACGGAAGTACGTGCTGACCGAGGTCGAGCACACCTGGAGCGCGGATTCAGGTTATATAAGCGAATTTTCCAGCGCGCCCCCGGATTTCAGAAAACAGGACTGCGGGGCCAGCGCCACCTTCGGAATTGTAACAGACATCAACGACCCTGAAAACCTGGGCCGGATCAAGGCCCTGCTTCCCGCATTTGAAAACCAGGAATCCCACTGGATAAACGTGGTCATCCCGGCAGCCGGGAAAAATAAGGGAGCGGTCATGCTGCCTGATACAGGAGACCAGGTCTTAATCCTTTTCTTAAACAACGACCCCGCTCGGGGGGTTGTGGTGGGAGGCATCTTCGGCTCCTCCCAGCAGCCGACGGACTGGGGCATAGAGGGTGGCCGCGTAATGCGTTTCTGCCTTGTCACGCCCGGCGGCCAGAAATTCACCCTGGATGATGAGGCACAGGGGGTCAAAATAGAAAACAGCAAAGGAAGTTTCCTGGAGATAAATCCGGACAAGGTCACTCTTAGCTGCAAAACAGATCTTTCGATTAAAGCGCCGGGAAAAAACATCACGATTACGGGAAACAGAATCGATTTTCAAAAGGGTTGATTTCAAAAGTGAACCTCCTTCTGACAGCAAAAGCAAAGCTGGTATGCAAACATGAACTCGGCAAGGTCAATATCCGGGCGACCCAGGGATTTGTAACCATCGGACATGAGCCGGTTCTCGTTGAAAACGATCCTGAACAAAGGCCCATTTCCGGCTGTCCCAATACAGGGGCCACCATAAAACCCTGTACCTCCACCCTTAAGGTAATCCGGGGGTATTCGAATCTGATCAGGATCAATCATAGACGCGTATGCCTGGATACGGTCACCGGCTTAACAGACGGTACGCCCCCCGGAACAGTCCGGTATATAGTACGTCATCCCGGCCAGAATTTTGTATCAGTGGGAAAATAGTTCATGAAACCCTTTAATGCCTTCAGCCTGCAGATGAAAGCCGATATTGAAGAAACCCCGGGCGGCGGCCTCCATATTTCCCCTTCCGGGGGTCTGGCCATGGTGGAGGGGCACCTGTCAATACGACAGTCCATACTTATCATCCTTTCCACTATCCCGGGGGAAAGAATAATGAGGCCTGATTTTGGATGCGATCTTTACAAGCTGACCTTTTCGCCCAATGACGAGACAACCGCCGGGCTTGCAATTTACTACGTCAAAACAGCCCTTGAAAAATGGGAAAAACGGATTGCCCTGACCCGGGTTGATGCAGGCCCTTCCCCGAATTTGCCGGAAGTACTGGAAATACACTTAAACTACCACATCCCCGCACTGCTAAGGGAGGATACCGTGACCTACCTGTTTGATATGTCAGGAAAGGAGACATGATGTCTTTGCCATCTCCGAATCTCGACGACAGGCGCTTTGATGATCTTATGGCCTCGGCAATCGAGAAGATAAAGAAATCCTGCCCTGCCTGGACGGATCTGACCCCCTCGGATCCCGGGATTGCGCTGCTCGAGGCGTTTGCCGCCCTAACCGAAATGTTGATATACCGGGTCAACCGTATACCGGACAAAGCATATATTGAATTTTTAAAACTTATGGGCGTATCGCTTTATCCGCCGTCTGCCGCGGCAACAACCCTGACCTTTTCGGTATCAAAGCCCCGGCAGACCGAAACCGTGATTCCGGCCCGCACAAAGGTAACCATTGCAAGGGGGGCCCAGAGCACCGAACCGCCGGTATTCATTACCATCGAAAAAACGGTGATCCCTGCGGGCAAAAGCTCGGCCGATGTCAAGGCCTTTCACTGCGATTACGTGGAAGGCGAACTGGCCGGATTGGGCACGGGCGAGCCCAACCAGACCTTAAAACTCCGGCATGCGCCGGTGGTCATGGCCTCCTTTGCGGAGCCTGACCTTATAGTGGGGGTGGAAACACCTTCTGAAGAACTAAAAGACCGCACGCCGGCCATACGCCTGGACAGCAAAACATACCGTATCTGGAAAGAGATAAAAGGCTATGCAGGGGCGTCACAGGAGCCTTTTATCTTTGCCGCAGACCGGGCAACGGGCTTAATCAGGTTCGGCCATGCCATTAACAAGGTGGATGCGGAAAGCATCGGGGAATACAAAAAAATTCTTTCCGGGGCTGTGGTGCCGGCCGGCCGGGAGGTCCGGGTCTGGTACTACACGGGAGGAGGCCCGGACGGCAATTTGCCGGCGGGCACGCTTACGGTTATGAAAACGCCGATTGCCGGTCTACAGGTAACAAACAAGGTCCCGGCCGCGGGCGGCCGGGAAATGGAAACCTTAGACAACGCTGTTAAGCGGGGCCCAAAGGAGCTGCATTCTCTTGAAAGGGCAGTGACAGCGGGCGACTTCGAACTGATTGCCAAAAAATCGGGAGGTGTAAGCCGGGCCAAGGCCTTTACCAAGGCCGAGCTCTGGACACATGCAGTGCCCGGCACGGTTGACGTGCTTCTTGTCCCCGGTCTGGCTCCTGAAGAAGCAGGGAACGAAAAAATAACCATTGATATGCTTGCAGAAAAGCAAAGCCAGGAGGTTCTGGAACATATAAGACAGGAGCTTGATCACCGCAAACCTCTCGGCACTACCTGTATTGTCAAATGGGTCCGTTACAAAACAATCAATGTGGAGGCCCGGGTGGTAGTCTACAGGGGCCAGGATCCGGGAGAAGTCAAACAGCGGGTTGAAGATCGCCTGTATAAAACCATCACCCCGCTTCCGGGCCCGGAAAACACGCCGGGGTGGCCGTTCGGAAAACCGGTGCGCATCTCTGACATCTACGACATTATTTTAAGGGAGCCGGGGGTAAATTACGCTGACAGCGTCAGGTTTACGGTAGACGAAGTCCCGGACGGCGAAGTTGTCTCAGTTTCAGCAGACACCTTTCAGAAGCACACTTGGTTTGCGGCGGAAAACAACCGGCTGTTCCGCTCCATGAACAATGCCGGGGGATGGGAGGTGGTACTGAAACTTGAAAATGAATCCGTGGCCTCGGTCTGCGTAAGCGACTACCATCCCGGCGTACTTGCAGTACACACCCGGAAAAAATCAGGAAGCACTTCGGCCTCCTCTGTCTATATTTCCCATGATTGCGGTGAATCATGGACTTGCGCCACCGAGACCGGCTTTGAAATCGAGGCGATTGCCTGGAGCAAGAGAGAGGGCATCCCGTTGCTTTTAATGGCAACAGACGTGGGCCTCTACGAGCTCTGGACGACCGCGGGTTCAGTACCGGTTCAAATACTTGTTTCAGAGGATGAGCCTGACATGGGGTTTTATTCCGTGGTAACCACTGTTGATAACCTGGGAACTCAGTATGTGATTGCCGCCTCGCAGGGTCAAAAAGGGGTCTACATGTCTTCCATGGCCGGAAAAGCCGGCACTTTCTCTTTGATCGGTTTTAAAAACACGGATGTAAGAGCTCTTGCCATACAGACCGACGGGCCCAGAACCTTTCTTTGGACCGGAACCGCCGCGGTCGGCAATGAAGCCGGCGACGGATGCTACAGCATTGAACTGCGGGGCAAGGAGCTGTCTCCCGAAGGATGGCAGCATTACAATGAGAACTGGAACGGGGGAAGCTGCAAGGCCATCGCATTTATCGGAACAATGGTACTTGCCGCCACGCACCGGGGCGGAGTGCTAAGCATGTCAGGCGACCGCAGAGACAAGATCTGGAGCCGTCCTGATATCAGGTGCGGTCTTCCGATCCGGGATACAGACCGTCTCTTTCACCCGGTTAGCACTCTTGCGGTAAACCCGGGCCAGAATCTTGTACTGGCGGGAACACCCGAGGGGGTATATAAAAGCGCGGACGGCGAACAGTTTGACCCCTGCTCCGGACGCGGGTTTGCCGAGAAGGTCACCCTGCCTGAAACATGGCTCTTTTGCTCGGGCAGTCATGAAATAACCGTAGAGACAGATAATGAAGCATGAGGAAATTAAAAAAATACTACCCTCAATGTTCAGGGAGGCTGTAAGCGCGCAAAGCCCCCTGGATTCAATTGTCGGGGTCATGGAAACGCTTCACCGTAATACTGAAGTCATGCTGGAGGAAATCGACGCCGTGTTCGACCCGATACGGACCAATAAAGACTTTGTCTGGTATCTGGCAGGCTGGGTCGATCTGGACTGGATATACAAGCAGAGCGAAAGCGATACCGGCTGCCTGAAGGCCGCACTAAATACAGAGGATTTCCGGAAGCTGATCTCCCTTGCCTGGTACTTGTCTAAATGGCGGGGGACTGCAGAGGGCCTGAAGCTTTTCCTTGAAACAGCAACAGGAGTTGACGGATTTGAAATTAAAGAAAACCCGGAGGGTGACAACGGCGGGATCATGCCTTTTCATATTGAAATCACCGTTCCGGAGGCGGCCTCGGGAAAACGGCACCTGGTGGAACGTATAATTGAAAATGAAAAGCCTGCCTATGTCACGTATAACATGGTTCCGAAAGAAAAATAGGCGGGACCCCGAAGACTGCATCAGGAATTAAAACCGGCTGGAAAACAAAACACTGGGGGGAAAAGATGTCAAGACACTTTGCTATCACAACGGGAAGCAACACAATAGAGCCTGGAGAAAACCGGACAGGCACCGTGACCTTCACGGTCTCAAACAACACTGAAGAAGGCATTACGGCCCGGGCCAGGATATTTCCATTAGATGACTGCCGGGAAGAATGGTTCACCATCGAGGGGGAAAAGGAACGTACATATACGGAAAAAACCCAGCAGTACACCGTGCGCTTCAGCATACCGCCTTCCGTGCCTCCGGGCTCGTATCGTTTCCGCCTTGATGTGTTTGGAGTTGAAAATCCGGACGAGATCTACTCGGAAGGCCCGGTGGTGGAAATCCGGGTAAAGGAAAAAGAAGAACCTCCTGCCGGATCACCTTTTCCATGGTGGGTTATTGCTGTAATCGCAGCAGTACTGATCATTGGCGGAGGAATTACATGGTGGGCCCTGAGCCGGACAAGCACGGTCACAGTGCCCGATGTTGTCGGCGAAACCACCCAGCAAGCAAGAGAACTCCTTTCGCAAAGCAATTTCACCGTTGAAGAAAAAAGCGTGTTAACGATTAATGACAATGATATCGACAAGGTAATTCGGCAGGATCCGCCTGCTGGTACCGAAGCGGACAAGCAAAGCACCGTGGTTATCCATATCGGCAAGCGCGGCATCCAGGTTCCCGGTATCCTGGGGAAAACCATTGAGCAAGCCATTGAAATACTGAACAATAAAGGCCTTGCTTACCACATATTTACCGACGCCCAGGTAAAGGAAAAAATCGCGCTCTACAAAAGGTCTTTAACCAGTTCACATATTTCTATAACAAAACCGACAATCCCAAGAGTACGTCGAACCAATCCACCGCCAGACAAAATAGTGGATCCGGACGATCCCGTTTCCGTCTACATGGGAAGTGGCAGCGCACAGAACATAAGACCCCTTCATAAAAAGGATCTCGAAGTTATAGGTCTTAGCAGCAACGTGCTGCGAAAAATGATCAATACAGAATAAACAAATTACTGGCCCCCGCCGCCCCGCGGCGGGGAAAAATTACCTGCAGGGCGCGTACTATGACCGGGCAGAAAAAAATTATCGTTATTATCGTAATACTGGCAGTGGTTTTTATTATTTTTATGGTGACGGGTACATACCTGGACAGGGAGCCACGGCCGGAGCCTGACAAAGAAACAGCGGAATCGTATGAAAACAACAAATGGAAAAAACGCCTGGAAAAGCCCATCTCCATGTTTACGCCCTCGCTGTACCCGAAGGATTTCCTCACTGCTTCTTCTTTGCAGAACAAATGCAAATTCACCATTTCCAAAGACGAGGATACTTCTTTCCGGTCATTAAACCTGTTACTAGAGACCCTGCCCGGTGCGGCAGGGTCGGCCAAATGCGAGGTCTCCTACCAAGTCGAGGAATCGGCAGTGGATAAATTAAAAAATCAATCAGAAACATTGGAAGGCGAAACAAACACCACCACCATTGTTGTGCAAAAGGGCGGGGGAGACCTCGAGCTAAGACTTGAAAAAGGGGTCAAGGTGAGTATGAAATACGGCAGAAACTCGGTCTGGCTGTGTAAGCGATCCACCGGCGGTACCGTTTCGGTTAATCCGAGGCTCGGGCAATAAAACAGCGCAACTGCGGCTCAGGTAACAGCCTTGACCATGGATTTAATGGAGCCGCCAAGAAAAAACAACGACCATATAACCGTCAATACCATCACTATCACCGCGGCGACCGCATCGGTTATGCTCACAAGGCAACCCGGCACGATGCCGTAGCAGATTCCCACCACCACCCCGGCTGCAAGCGATGTCAGAAGGATTAAAACAAGCCCCTTGTTCTCGATAAAGCGCTGATGGGAAAGCACCAAAAGTATTGCAAAACCGAACTTGAGACTCATGACAAAACCCAGTACAACCCGCGCCGCTGCCGTATCAAACCACCCGTAAATCGAAAAATAGGCTATGGTGCCGAATATTGGGGAAAGCAGCAGTCCCAGCATCAAAAAAAGCCTGGATATTGCCGTAAACAACAAACCTATTGAGACCAGGAGGATCAACAGGGAGACGATCAGGGTGACAATCCCCTGGGTTCTTGCCTGAGCCCGCTCCGGAATGACAAGGGATGCGAATATCAACAGCACTGAAAACAGGACCAGCAGGTCAAAAACAGCCATGTAAGGAATTCCTATTCCCGGCGCTGCGGCCCCGGACTCAGCAACAGCCCTGGCCGCTTCAGAGTTCTGCATTCCCAGCACCGCTGCCGAGCCAGCCTCAAATATAACAATTATTCCCATGAGAACAACGGCAAGCACAAAAACCGGCTTTCTTATCTCTTCAAGCATCACCCTCCCCCGGCACGTCCCTCTATACCCATTTGTCTTGCTTTTTCTGCTGCAGCCACCCTGTTGGAGACGTTTAATTTTTTGAAAATGTTATAATTGTGAGTTTTTACGGTTGCAACCGAAATGCAGAGGTTCTCGGCGATTTCCTGGTTGGTAAGCCCGGTGGCGATCATGCGCAAAATAGCCTGCTCCTGGCGGCTTAATGGAGTCTCGGGCTCCGCGCCGGCAATACCGGTACCTCCTGCCTCTGTTTCCGCCTCTGCCTCGGTATCTATCTCCGAGCGAATGACCTGCAGAACTCTGGCTGCAAAATCCACGCATACTCCGGACTTGATACATTTTTCAAGAACAGGCACAAGCACAACCCCTTTGTTTACAAAAATGCGAAAGAATCCTTCAGGATCGCCAAGGTGTACAGCCTTTTTTAAGGCATCTATAGCGGCTTTTTCATCTCCTCCGGTATAATGGGCCACAGACAGAAGAATCAGGGCATCTATCTCCAGTTCGCCCAAGCCGTCACTGCGCATTTCTTCAAGCAGGGTGTTTAAATTTCCTGTTACTTCTTTTAGAGACATGCGGGATTTGCCGTCTCCGTGCAGCCTGTAATCGGAGAGGTAAAGGTGTATAAGGCTCAGCATCTCGGTCTTTCGCATCATTCTTTCAAAAGGCACCGGGTATAGCTTGTTTTCCTCCACGGGATCGTGTTGCAGGGACAATCCATACTGCTCCGCCAGGGCATAGGCGCGAAAAACAGCCTCGGCATCATCGGGAAACCGGGTCAGCAAATAGCGTATCCTGAGGGCTGCTGCAAGCGGTCTTGCCCTTGCGCAATAAACCGACAGATTCTCCATTTTCCTTAAATAGGGTAAAACCGCGTCTTCGCCTGCTCCCTGTAAAAGCCTTATGTAAAACATCAGTGTATAGCCATCAAGCACGGAATGAGTTTCTCCCAGGGCTTTTACCGGTTCCAGGGCCCTTTCGGCCGCCCTTTCAGCCTCGTCTATATAATTGCGCTCAAGCAGCAGATACGCCTTGTGCAGGTCAAAATAGGCCAGCATCTCGGTGGATAGCCTGTTTGTTGCAACAAAGGCTTCCTTTGCCGAGCGCAGACCGTTTTCATTGATCATTTCAGATTCCCTGAGCCTGCCGCGGATTCTTGCAAGACCGCACCTGAATGCATCCGAAAGGACCGCCTGGTAGCAAAAACCGCCGATAAAGGCCGCAGACCGCGCCTCCTCAAGACAGGCCGAACAGGCATCAAGGTCTCCACTGTCAAGATATGTCAGGGCAAGGGTGAAAAAAATGTTGGTCCTGATAAATACATTGTCACTGCTGAATTTCTGCAGGGTCTGCTCGCCAAGCTTAATCACTTCATCCCGCGGGGCATTGCGGCAGTAAGCCAGATGAACCCTGAGCGTATCGATATAAGAAGTTATCGTCTTGTATGCCCTGCTCTCCGGGCCCTCTGATTCGAGCAGGGCGGGACGGAACTTTTCCGCCTCGGCCAGAAAATACTCAATGGTGGAATACGGAACCGATGCAAATTTGCTTAAATTCGGCAAAAACAGCGCCCATGCATAGGTTATGCACAGATACGGGCTCTCGGTAACTTTGCTTTCAGGCAGCGCCCTGATCCATCGAAGAGCTGTCAGTGAATTGCCCCTTATAATGGCAATCGCTGCATGCTTGGTTACAAGCTGGACTGCGAGATTCCAGTCCCGGGCGGCAATTGCATGGTGAATAGCCTCGCCCGGCATCCTGTTTTCCTTAAACCATTGCGCGGCCCGCGAATGAAGCAACCCAAGCCGGCCGGGATGCTCCCTTGCCAGGCGGGCATAAAGGGCATCCGCAAACATCTGGTGATATCTGTGCCAGAAGAAGTCCCTGTCAAGCTCGACAAGAAACATGTCTGCAGAGCGCAGCTGAGCAAGAATTTCGGCGCTGTCTTGCCTGCCGGTCACCGCATCGCAAAGGGGGGGATTAAGTCTGGACAGAATCGAGGTTTCGAGCAGAAACGAACGCATATGCTCGGGCTGGGATAAAAAAACCTCGCCCATAAAATAATCGATAATATGCTCCTGCATCCTTGGAAAAAGGGAGCCGTTGTCTTTTTTCTCACCGGCCAGAAAGGCCATCTGCAGTCCCGCGGACCACCCCTCGCAGCGCTCTGCAATGGCCAGTACTTCGCTCTCGGAAACGCTGCGGCCCGCAACCAACCCTGCAAGCATGGCAGCTTCCTCCGCGGTAAACCTGAGATCATCTGTTGTGATCTGCTGTAAATGTCCCTGGAGTTTCAATCTTCCGATTGAAAAGGGAAGCTCCGTTCGGGTGGAAATTATCAGGCGCATATTGTCCGGCATGTAATCTATGAAATACTTAAACACGCTAAGGACTTTATCCGAGTCTATTAAATGGAAATCATCCAATATAAGGACTACATTTTGATTCTTTTCAAAAATTTCATTTACCAGGGCGCGGACCACCGCCTTGACCGGAATGCCCGAAGGCGACTGCAGCATCTCCATTGCTGAAACACCTATATCGGGGTATGCCCTGGTAATTGCAGCTGAAAAATATTTCCAGAAAATGCGGGGGTCGTTGTCTTCCGGATCAATAGAGAACCACGCCGGTTGGTTCCCGCGATCAAGGCTCCAGCCCGCAAGAAGGGAGGTCTTTCCGAAACCCGCAGGCGCGGATACCAAGGTAAGCTTGCAGTCTTCAGCTTCGTCCAGACGATGCTTCAACCTCTGCCTGCCTATCAGCCGGGTCCGAACCCCGGGAATGTGTATCTTGGTCCGGATCAGATCTTCAAACATGACATATACCTTTTCCCGCCCTTGAGTGTAATGAGTGTAAAAAGTATATAATATAACATAATATACAAAATGTTTCCATGAAACACAACCTTTTGCAAAACCCCTTAAAACAGCGCCGGTATCTTTAAGGAAATATGCGTGACGGCAATGCGCACGTGCGGAAGGTCTCTTTTTCTTTTGACATTTTTATTTTTTTTGTGATAATGGAGAAAAATTTTTGTCTTACCGGCACAACCTTTCCAATCCCGAAACCCTTTAAAAAGAAAAGGAGTCGCCATGGTTGCCACATCCTGGTCCACAGACAAATGGCCAAAAGATGTCGCCACGGACATTGACCCGGCCGAGTATGAAAAACCCCTTTTTTCAGTGCTCGAAGAATCTGCCAAAGATTACGCAAACAAAACCTACACCATCTTCAATGATGGCACAAGGACCTTTGCACAGGTTAAGGACACCGCAGACCGGATTGCAAATTTCCTTGCTTCCTCAGGCATCAAAAAAGGAGACCGGGTTGCGATCTTTCTGCCGAATTTGCCTCAATATCCGGAAATATTTTTCGGAATTCTTAAAGCAGGTGCAATATGCGTTACCTGCAACCCTCTTTACACGGCCTCGGAGCTTAACTACCAGCTAAACGACTCGGGAGCCAGAATGGTATTCTGCATGGATCACCCGCAGTTCTACCCCACTGCCGCCGAAGCGGTAAAAAACAGCAGTGTTGAAACCGTTATCTACTGCAGCGTGAAAAATTATCTCCCCAAGATCAAGGGATTTCTCGGATCTCTTCTGGGAAAGATCCCGAAAGCCGAAAGCCATGACCCCTCTCACCGCTCATTTGATGACATCGTTGCATCGGCCGAACCAAAACCGCCGGAAATAAGTATAGACCCCTACGAAGATCCCGCCCTTATAATCTACACAGGAGGAACCACGGGAAAGCCGAAAGGCGCGGTGCTCTCGCATGTAAACTTCTACTACAATATCAAGGCCCTTGAAGAATGGGGCCGGCTGGTCCACGAGCCCGGCGGGGAGCCGGAAAAAATGCGCAAGGGAGGATTCCATACCTACCTGGGAGTGCTGCCGTGGTATCATTCATTCGGGCTGACCGTATGCATGCTTTCGGCCTGCGCCGGGGGGCACAAGATGATATGCGTACCCGATCCCAGGGCCGGCAATCCCCCGTTTACAGAGGTCCTCGAAGCCGTCCAGAAGTACAAGGCCACCATTATGCCGGCTGTGCCAACAATTTTCGTGGCCTTTACCAATCATCCAAACATTGACAACTACGATCTTACATCCCTTATGGGCTGCTTTTCAGGCGGCGCGCCTCTTCCGCCAGAGGTATGCAAGCAGTTTGAGGCAAAAACAGGCGCCGTGATATTCGAAGGCTACGGTCTAAGCGAAACATCCCCTGTTGTGACCTCCAACCCGACTTCGCGGGAAAACAGGAAAATAGGCACCATAGGATTCCCCATCCCGGGAACCGACATTAAAATCGTTGACATAGAAACCGGCCAGAATGAACTGGGAAAGGGCGAAGACGGGGAAATCGCGGTATCCGGCCCGCAGGTAATGAAGGGTTACTGGAACAGGCCCGAGGAAAACCAGGCAGTATTCCGCCACCTAGAGGACAGAAGATATTTTCTCACCGGAGATATCGGCCATGTTGACGAGGAAGGCTTCATAATAATCACTGACCGCAAAAAGGACATGATCCTGGTGGGCGGATTCAACGTATATCCAAGGGACGTGGAAGACATTCTTTACCAGCATCCCAAGGTCCAGCTTGCCGCTGTTGTCGGGATTCCGGACGAAAAAAGCGGCGAGGCGGTAAAGGCGTACCTCCAGTTAAAACCAGGCGAGCAGGCAACAGAAGAAGAAATCCGGGAATTCTGCAAGGAACACATGGCAGGCTACAAGCGGCCCAAATACATAGAATTCAGAGACGATATCCCGGTATCGCCGGTGGGCAAGGTCCTGCGACGGGTCCTGCGCGACGAGGAGATGGACAAAAAGTCGGAATAGCATTGAAACTTTGATATCTTAAAAAAACACAAAAAAACCGGCACGGCGGAATCATCACCGCCTGCCGGTTTTTTTGTGTTCAAAGAACCTCTGCCAAAAAAGCCACAACTCATTAAAGCTTTTCCAGCAACCTATTGTGTATATCGTCAAACCCGCCGTTTGACATAACCAGAACCACGTCGCCGGCGGTAGCTTCCCGGGTCAGAAATTTAATAATTCCTTCGGTATCCCCGAAGTAACTGGCGCTTATCCCCCTTTTTTTCAAATCTTGTGCAAGCCGCCGTGATGAAAATCTCATGTCTTCCGGCACCTTGTGCAGAAGCGGCGGCTTTCTGACGCAAACCATGTCCGCCCCATCAAACGAGAAGGGGTATACCTCCTGGAAAACATTTCGCATGCTGGTGTTGGTCCTGGGCTCAAAAACGGCTATCAGGCGGTTTTCCGGATACACGGAGCGTATCGCTCCAATTGTTTCACGAACAGCGGTGGGATGATGGGCAAAGTCGTCTATCACTGTAATGTCGTTTTTAACCCCGCGGATTTCCTGGCGCCGCCTTATTCCTTCAAAAGTTTCCAGCCCCTTTGCAATGGCCTCAGGCCCTATTCCCAGCCCTGATACCGCGGCTATTGCAGCAAGAGCGTTTAAGCGGTTATGCGCCCCGGGAAGTTTCATCCTGAACCTGCCAAACATTTGAGAGCCGCGATACACTGAAAACCGGTTCCAGGGCGGCACCGGGGCTTGCGCCTCCAGGCGCCAGTTGTCAGAGGCCCCCTCACCGTAGGTCTCAACCCTGCATCGCCTGTTTTCGAGCAGATCCCCCGCATTCGGGTCCCGGCCGAATCCGACCAGCGGGCTTTGTTCCGGTATGCCTGAAAAAAAGGCTTCAAAAGCAGACTTCACATGATCAAAATCGCTGAAAATATCGGCATGATCGAATTCAGCGCCGGTCCATACCGCGATATCCGGCCTGTAATGCATGAATTTGGGCTGCTTGTCAAAAAAGGCAGTGTCGTACTCATCACCCTCGATCACCATGTATCCGCCCTTTCCAACCCTGTAGCTTGAACCAAAGTTCTTTAAAATCCCCCCTATCAAAAAAGACGGATCCAGGCCCGCCTCGTAAAGAAGCCATGCGGCAATTGATGACGTTGTGGTTTTGCCATGGGTTCCGGTCACGACTATGGTGCGATTGTCCTTAGCCATAAACCGGTTTATTGCCTGGGGCATGGAACAATACGGCAGGCCTGTTTCAAACACGCGCACTGCTTCGGGATTGTCCTTTTTAACCGCATTGCCCACGATCACAAGATCGGGACCGTATGCAAGGTTGTCCGCGGAAAACCCCTTGTTTACGACAATGCCCCGCTTTGCCAGAAACTCGCTCATGGGAGGATAAACCCCGTCATCAGATCCTGTAACCAAAAGGCCCAGTTCCTTTAGAGCGGCTGCAAGCGCCCCCATTGCAGTGCCGCAGACCGCGATCAGATGCACGGAGTTGACATGCTCCGGAATTATATTTTTATTCACAGGCTTTTCTTTCAGGTTTCTCCGGCAGTATCCTGCAGCCCTGCCATAACGTCCTCGGCTGCAGACAGGGTTTCATCAATATCTGCCATCTCGTGGGCAGAAGACACAAAGATAACTTCGAACTGGGCTGCGGGCAGATAAATCCCCCTCTCAAGCATTCCCCTGTAAAAGGCTGCAAATTTTTCAGTATCAGACGCCTTTGCCTGCTCAAAGTTGGAAACAAGACCCGGGGCAAAAAACAGGCCCAGCATGGAGCCGACCCTGTTGACTGTTGCCTGGATGCCCAGCCGCTCGACCAGGCGGGCCAGCCCGTTTCCAAGCCTGGCCGAGGTTTCTTCAAGGTTTTCATAAAAGCCCGGCATGCTGATCTGCTTTAAGGCGGCAATGCCTGCTGCCATGGCAAGGGGATTTCCTGAAAGGGTGCCTGCCTGGTATACCGGCCCCTTGGGCGCTATCTGTTCCATAATCTCTTTTTTGCCGCCATATGCACCCACAGGCATACCTCCTCCCACTATCTTGCCGAAACAGCTCAAATCCGGAGACACTCCGTATAACTCCTGGGCTCCGCCGTATGACACCCTGAAGCCTGACATGACTTCATCGAATATCAAAACAACCCCGTGCTTTTCAGTCTCCTTTCGGAGGGCCGCCAGAAAATCCGGATCAGGAGGTACCATGCCCATGTTTCCGGCAACAGGCTCAACAATTACCGCTGCTATCTCATCGCCCTTTTCCGCCATTTTTTCGGCAAACGCCTCAGGGTCGTTATACGAAAGCGAGTAAGTATGCTGAACAACGGATTCAGGCACGCCCGGGCTGCCAGGAATATTTAAGGTCGCCACCCCGGAGCCCGCGGCCACCAGCAGGGAATCTGAATGGCCGTGATAGCACCCGTCAAACTTTATTATGCCGTCCCTTCCCGTGTATGCCCTGGCAGCCCTTATGGCGCTCATGGTGGCCTCTGTTCCGGAGTTTACCATTCGCACCATTTCAACCGAATCAACAGCGTCAATGATCATTTCCGCAAGCTCGACTTCCAGATCAATAGGCGCGCCGAAACTCGTGCCGCGCAAAAGCGCCTTTTCAATCGCCTCTATTACGGCGGGATGCCTGTGGCCCAGAATAAGCGGCCCCCAGGAGCATACATAGTCTATGTAGCCCCTGCCTTCCATATCATAAATCCTGCAGCCCTGACCCCTGTCTATGAATAAAGGATCCTGTCCCACTGCCTTTGCCGCGCGAACCGGGCTGTTTACCCCGCCTGGTATTGCTTCTTTTGCCCGCTGAAACAGCAGATATGATTTCGGATCAGATTTCATCTATCCCCCTGTTTATTGATTTGTTTATAAATCCGTGTTGACATAACCGACTGTTAAAGTTAAAAACAATAACAAAGACCCGATAACGGGTCAAGCGCGGGCAGGGCAAATTTTCAACAACAGATCGGTTTTATGAACCACAAAAAGCAGATGCAGCAGCTTGCCAAGCTGCTTTCCTATATCCTGGAAAAACGCCCGGACGAATTCGGACTCCTCCCTGACGCGCAGGGGTATGTAAGCATAAAAGAACTGCTGAAAGTCCTTTCTGAAACAGACGGATGGCGCCATATCAGGCGCAGCAGCATAAAAGAGCTTATGCTATCAGAAGTGGATTCCCCGGTGGAGATACATGAAAACCGAATCAGGGGGAAAAACCGCGATGATCTGCCTTTTGTCCGCACCTGCAAGCAGCCCCCGAAAACGCTTTATACCGGCATAAGGAAAAAAGCCTATCCCATAGTAGCGGAAAAAGGCATCAACCCCCGGCCGGACACGCCGGTAATCTGCACCCCTGACAGGGAAACGGCAGAGCGTCTGGGTAAAAGAAAAGACAACGATCCCGTAGTACTTACCATACATACTGACAAAGCCGCGCAAAAGGAAGTAAAATTCCTGCAATTTGGCCAAAGCCTCTTTCTGGCCGACTTCATACCAGCAGAAACCTTTTCCGGCCCGCCTCTTCCCAAAATGCCTGAAAAGGCAAAACAAGAGGAAAAGGGGAAAAAGGAAAAAACGGAAGACCAGAAGAAAAAGGCGGAGAGCGGAACCTATAAAGTGGAGCCCAAACACATCGATCCCCTGCGCACAGAAGAACCCAAATCCAAAAAGGGCAAGGGCAAAAAAAAGGATCCTTCCTGGAAAAAGGAACAGCGGAAAAACCGGCGCAGGTAAATCCCGGCATAACATTTTCTAAAAACCATAAAAAGAAAGATTGGCCTCATGGACCGAAAACGCAGGATCCTGTTTCTGTGCGATGCCAGTGACGTAGAAGAAGTCGAGCACAGTTTTGCAGATCAATCCTCATATGAGTTAGCCATTGAAACCACTGAAAAAATACTCAGTTACGGGGTAAAGGATTACCTGTACCATACAGTGGAACGAATCAACCACAACCCTGAAATCTACGACGGGGTCGTGGGCACCCATGATTCGTCCGCTGTTTTTGCAGCCATTATCGCAGAAGAAACCGGCAAACGCTTTGCATCGGTTCAAAGCATAATAACCTGCCAGAACAAATACCTCTGCCGCAGGATTCAGCGCGCATGCGTTCCTGAACATACGCCCAACTTCTGCCTGGCACTCGATTACCTTAGAAACCCTGAACGGCTGCAGACACCGTTTTTTATCAAGCCGGTGCGGGCAAACATTTCCTTTGGCGCGCACCGCATCGAGACCCCGCAGGAGCTGGAATTCTACATAGGCTCCGAGAGCATGGACATAGCCCGCTTCAACCAGTATTACCTTGAAGCCATAGGCAGCTATTCCAGGCATTACAACGCCATAAACATGGCAACCTGCAACAGCTTTATCTGCGAAGACCTTATAGAAGGCCACCAGGTTACAGTGGACGGCTTTATTTTCGAGAGCGAAGTGACCTGTTTCGGGGTAACCAGGGCGGTGTATCATCCTGGCACAAATATATTCAGCCACCACGAATTCCCGTATGAACTATCCCCGGAGCTGCACTCTGCCATAAACTCTGCATTAAGCCGCCTTATTCCGGAAACAGGAATTAACAACAGCTTTTTTAACGCCGAACTGCGGGTCGATGATGCCGCCGGCACCTTTAAAATTATAGAGATCAACAGCCGCATTGCATTCCAGTTTGCAAAAACCATCGAGGCGGTCACCGGTATCTCTCCGCTTTATATGCTCTGCGAGGTAGCCACAGGCAAACGCCCTGCCCTGACCCCCCAGGCGGAACAGCTTTTTAACTACTGCTACAACTTTGAACTTCACCGCTTCACTGATGCAAAAATCCTGCAGACCCCTACCAAAAGCGTTTTTAATGAAATCGCCCTGACCTGCCCTGAGGTCAGGATCAGGAACCTGATCCATGAAAACGTCAATCTGTCGGATTTCAAGCACAACCCTGAAAGCTTTCGCTACTGTATCCTCGATGTTCCTGGAAACAGCCGCGAGGAGATCCTGTCCAAATACCATGATGTGGTGACAATGCTGGCCTATAAGTTCGACGCACCCGAAGAGCATCCCCGGCCCGGCAAAGCCGCGGCCCCGCCTCCCCAGCAGAACATCGGCATGGCCTATGAATTCGATTTTCAGCCACCACTAAAAAACCAGGGCAAATGAATAACCGCCTCCAATTTTCAGCTTGACAATCAAACACGCCTTGGTTACATAAAAAATTTTAATGCAACGGGCCGTTAGCTCAACTAGGCAGAGCAACTGACTCTTAATCAGTAGGTTCAAGGTTCGATTCCTTGACGGCCCACCAAAAATTTCAAGGGGTTACGGCAGAAGCCATAACCCCTTTTTAGTAAAATCCTCCCACGTTTTGCCCACAGAATTTACTCCATAAAAAAGTCCGACCAAAAGGTCTGGCTATAAGCAAAGCCGACGCCTGCCCCTTTGGAGGCGTGGGATTTTGCGATGAACGGAGAAAAATACAAAAATTTTCGTCTATTCCTGCGAATTTTTTGACCGCCCTGTAATGAAGACAGCTACAAGACCGACCACAGTCGTTCCGCCAATTATTCCTGCAGGGGTTGTGGCCCCCAAATAAGCGCATGCGGTAGCAGTGGAAAAAGCAAGGATAACGGTTATTAAAGCAAAAATCTGACCGCGCTTGTTTTCCTGACTCTTGAGATGAATTGCAGTTTTGTCCATATCCTTCTGGTGCTCTGATTCACTTTCGGCCATGGATAAAATTCTTTCTGCCGCTCCTGGCAAGATTTCATCATACTGGCGCAATATTTCAGGATGTGGGACAGGCCCGGAAAACTGCTCAGCTTTGATGAGTTGCTGCTGTTGATTTTGCTGTTGCTGATCTGCTTGGGGCTGATTTTTATTTTTTGACGGAGGGTTACTTCTTTGCTTTTTGCTCATTGGAAAACCGCTCTATAGCCGTCTGGATATTTTTGCCAACTCTTCTCCAGTGTCCTTCCATTCTTTTCGTCGTGTTCTTTTGAGGCACGTATTTTTTATAGTTAGTGGCTGGCGCAATATCCATTATGCTCCCCGCACCCTTGAGAATATTTTTAACCTTTTCTGTCATCGTCCTCACCTTTTCTTTTTTAATACCATAGTGTACCAAGCAGGCAGGATTGTCAAGTCTCTTGAGTGTTAAGTTTTATTAATATAGGGAATTATTTACTGATGCTATGCTTGTTGGGCTGCGTGGAAAAAAATCAGAACCTCAGCAAAAAAATTATCATTTTCAGAATCATTGAGTTCCGAATTCTCGTGTGCTCATGGAGTTTTTGCGGAAGCCCTTTGCGGGCCGCAAAATATGTTCTTCTCTTTAAGAACACCTTACTTCACTTTTTTGATAAAATCAGGAGAAAATTTCGCCAAAATTCATAATTGATTTAAATGCGGTTCATCCGACTAAAGCGTACTTTGTTTCATGCAGTGCATAAATCTTCAATTTGAAAAACAGATGATCTCTGAACCCATAAGCCTGTTTTTGCAGGGTTTTGATTTTATTGTTGGTGCCTTCCAAGGGCCCGGTTGAA